>CAZDDH010000019.1:0-27708 GCA_964504165.1 uncultured Rickettsiales bacterium
CGCTGGGCTTCCGAGGTGGAGGTCACCTCACTGGCGAATCAAGTCTGATTCCGGGGTCATTCACGGGGACATTCACTGTCTGTTCACCCGGGGACATTCACGGGGACGTTCACAACCGGGTGTTGACGGCCTCCCCCACGGCGATCATGGTGAAGGGCAACAGGCAGGAGCGCAGATGAACGAGCGGATACGGCGGCTGCGCGAGCGCAGCGAAGCGGCCCAGCCCCGCATCTCTGTGGAGCGGGCGGCGTTGTTGACGGCCTTCCATCACCAGCACGAAGGCCGACACTCGGTGCCGGTGATGCGAGCGATGGCCTTCGCCCACCTGTGCGAGCACAAGACGATCTACATCGGCGCCGACGAGCTGATCGTGGGAGAGCGGGGACCGGAGCCCAAAGCCACGCCGACGTACCCCGAGCTCACCTGCCATTCCGTCGAGGATCTGGACATCCTCGACGGGCGCGCCAAGACGGCCTACGCGGTGGCTGACGAGGTGCGGGAGACGTACCGGCGCGAAATCATCCCCTACTGGAGCGAACGCAACCTGCGCCACCATCTCTTCGCGGCACTTCCCGACGAGTGGAACCGTGCCTACGAGGCCGGCGTGTTCACCGAGTTCATGGAGCAACGAGCCCCTGGGCACACCGTGGCCGACGGCAAGATCTACCGCCGGGGGTTGCTGGATCTGCGCGCCGATATTGCGCGCGAGATGGACGCCCTCGGCGAAGGGCCACAGCACGCTCAACGCCGGGAGCACCTTCGGTCCTTCGACATCACAGCCGGTGCGGCGATCCGGTTCGCAGAGCGCCACGCCGAGCTGGCCCTGGAACTGGCCGCGTCGGAGCGTGACGCGGCCCGTCGACGAGAGCTGGAGCGCATCGCCGAAGTCTGCGTGCGGGTCCCTGCCAGGGCGCCGCGCGACGTCTGGGAAGCGCTGCAGATGTACTGGTTTTGCCACCTGGCCGTGATCACCGAACTCAACGGCTGGGACGCCTTCAGCCCCGGTCATCTGGACCAGCATCTCGAGCCGTTCTATCGGCGGGAGATCCAGGCCGGCTCCTTGACGCGGGAAGGGGCCCGGGAGCTGCTGCAATGCCTGTTCGTCAAATTCAACAACCACCCGGCCCCCCCCAAGGTCGGCGTGACGGCGGCGGAGAGCGGGACGTACACGGATTTCGCCAACATCAATCTAGCCGGTCAGCTCGCCGACGGCACGGACGGCAGCAGCGAGGTCACCACGCTGCTGCTGGAGGTGATCGAGGAGCTACACCTGCTGCAGCCGAGCTCCAACATCCAGGTCTCCGAGGTGACCCCAGAAGCCCAGCTCGAGCGGGCGTGCGAGGTCATCCGTCGCGGGTACGGGTTCCCCTCGGTGTTCAACTCGGACCTGGTCGTGCGGGAGTTGGTCCGCCAGGGGAAGTCCGTGGAGGACGCCCGGGAGGGGGGCACCAGCGGCTGCGTGGAGGCCGGAGCCTTTGGCAAGGAAGCGTATATCCTCACCGGATACTTCAACCTGCCCAAGGTCCTCGAGCTGGCGCTGCACGATGGGGTCGATCCGCGCACGGGGCGCCAGCTCGGGCCGCGTACGGGTGCCCCGGCGGACTTGGCGACGTTCGACGATGTCGTGGCGGCCTTGGCGATCCAGATGCGGCACTTCATCGACGTGAAGATCCGCGGCAACGGGATCATCGAACGGCTGTATGCCGAACGGATGCCGGCTCCGTTTCTGTCGCTGATCACCGACGACTGTATCGCGACTGGACTGGACTACAACGCCGGTGGTGCTCGGTACAACACATCGTACATCCAGGGCGTGGGCATCGGCACCATCACCGATAGCCTGGCGGCGATCCGCGAGCATGTCTTCCGAGCCGGCGTCGTCGCTCTGCCCCAGCTGATCGCGGCGATGGACCGCGATTTTGGCGAAGACCAGCGGCTACGTCAGCAACTGCGTCATCGGGCGCCAAAGTGGGGCAACGACGATGACGACGCGGACGAGTTGATGCAGGTGGTGTTCGACCTGCTGTTCGATGCGGTCGACGGGCGGCCCAACGACCGCGGCGGGTCGTACCACATCGACATGCTGCCGACGACATGCCACGTCTACTTCGGCTCGGTGACCGGCGCGACGCCGGACGGACGCCTGGCCGCGTCCCCCCTGTCCGAGGGAATCTCCCCGGTCCAGGGCATGGACCGCCTGGGACCCACGGCCGTGATGCGCTCCGCCGCCAAGATGGACCAGGAACGCACCGGCGGGACGCTACTGAACCTGAAGCTCGCACCGTCGATGGTCGCGGGCGAGGTCGGTCTGCGCAACCTCGCGTCTCTGGTCCGTGGCTACTTCGACCTGGGCGGTCACCACGTGCAGTTCAACGTCGTGAGCGCCAAGACCTTGCTGGAAGCCCAGCGGGATCCCGAGGCCCACGCGGGCCTGATCGTGCGTGTCGCTGGCTACAGCGACTACTTCCGCGATCTGTCTCCTGCACTCCAGAACGAGATCATCTCCCGTACGGAACAACACTTCGGAAGCTGATCACGGGGAACCGACACGGACGGCGGGAGTCCCTGCACCGATGTCTCGTCCCTGTGCAACCTGAGGTAGCCCGTGAGTTGGCCCGTGAGGTTGCCCGGAGCTTGACCTTTTATCATTTACAACCCCGTCAAATCGGGGAATCGATTCATCGCACCTGATGGATACCTGGCTAAATTTGTTCCTGATTCGCGAAGCACCTGACTCACAAACGATGGGGGGCTCTCAATCAGGCACACAGCGCAGCACGAAAACCATGATCGACCGTTGTGTCGGACCCAAATGATAAATCGTCAAGCTCCGGAGACATTCGCCCGGAGACATTCGCCCGTGCTCCATCCCCCACTCGGGCAACTTCGAGGGGTATCCTGTCGTCTACGAGAAGGGACGGAACCATGCTCAAAATGCGCGGCCTCATCATCCTATTCGGTGTCTTGTTGATCGCTTCAGGCTGTCCCACGGAGGACGATGACGACACCGGAGACGACGACGCGGGAGATGATGACACCAGCGACGACGACACCGCTGACGACGATGACACCGGGGAAGACGACGATACCGGCGATGACGACACCGCCAGCCCACCGACGGATGGACTGGTGGCCCACTATGCGTTCGACGGCGATGCCAACGACCAAAGCGGCAACGGAAACCACGGTGAAGTCAACGGTCCCACGCTGTCTGAAGGCCGCTTTGGCGACGCAGACGGTGCCTACAGCTTTGACGGAGTAGACGACTATATCTCGGTTCCCAACTCCAACTCCCTGCAGAGCCCGGACGCCGCGGTAACCATCGCGGCGTGGGTCTATATCGACCAGTGGGATGACGGGTGGGCATCCATCTGCCTCAAATCCGATACGGAGGACGATGGGCAATATGGATTACAGGTGACCGACGAGGGTCGTTTCGAGGTTTACGTCGCTGGAGACTGCACCGCTATCTACACCGACCTCGTGTTCACGACGGCCAGCTGGTTCTTCGTGGCCATGACCTGGGACGGGACCGATGTGATCGTGTACGTGGCCGGGGAGCCCGAGGCTACGGAGCCATTTTCGCCCGCGCCGCAGTCAGACAACCATCCATTGCGCATCGGCCAAGATCTGCCTGGATCCGTCGAATACCTGAACGGTCGGTTGGACGACCTCCGAGTCTACGACAGAGCGCTGTCCGCCGATGAGGTCAGGGTGCTGTTCCTCGAGGGGGACTGAACGCGGGGAAATTCGGTATGGTTGCCCTCACAGGATGTACCGGGATGAGGGTGCCCGAATCTTGGCCGTTGTCATCTACAATCACTTCAAACCAAGACATCGATTCCCAGCACCTGTTGGATACGCTGAGTCAAACTCCGATGACAATCTGGGAACCCACTCGAACGTCAGCCTCCTAGTTGCGCCTCGCACTCTTCGGCCACCGAGTCATTCGTGCCTGAAAGCAGGGTCTGCAGCACGATAGACCCGGATCCCACGGTGAGATCAATGGGCCCCGACCACAGGATTCCGGAGCAGGCGGCGCAATCGTCCACGGATCGTTCGATGGTCAGCGTGGTGGGCGTATCCGGCACGTTCTGAGCCGCCACGGCGTAGTCATAGATACACACGCAACCACAGCGGGAACCGCCGATGGAGTTGTCGATTTCTAGTACGTACAATTCATCCGGGTTTGGGACCGCCACCTGCATCGAGTGGTCGCCGCAGCAGTTGAGCAAGATTCGACTGTCTTGGATCCAGAACTCTCCACTCGCGGCATCATAGGTCCAGTCGATCAATTCATCATCGCAGTAGTCCCCCACCGATTTTTCTTGTTCCGCGAATTCGAATCCGCCACAGTCGCTGGTATCGTCCTGTTGATTCTCCAGCCAACGCAAATCATCGTCATCGTCATCGCCCCCGTCCGGCGACGATGTGTCACATCCCGCAGCCAGGGTTACCAAGCAAGCCACAATCCAGCATCCCCACGTCCCTTTGCGTTCCATAATGTCCTCCTCCAGTCAACGTACTGCCATACATGAACCAACAGATCGGGCAACTTTTTGCATGCGACTGCCTGACCCCGTCACGGCTGTCCCAGGGGCGTTTTGTTCTGCATGAGTTTGGCTTCGGTGACGGTTCCGTCGATGGAACGGACCTATTCTTCTCTTACTGGCGCGTCTCTTGCCATCCGTCACCGCGCTGTTAGCATGGTCCCCATGTCGCACGCCCCCAATGGCAAGGATGAAATTGAGTTACTGGCGCCGGGTGGCGATGTGGATTCCATCAAAGCGGCAATCCTCGCAGGTGCAGATGCGGTCTACTGCGGACTGGAACGGTTCAGTGCGAGGGCCCGGGCGACCAACATCAAATTCGAGGACCTGGGCGGGGTCCTCGGGCTTGCCCACAGGAACGATTGCAAGGTCTTCCTGACCATCAATACCATCATCGTGGAGAGCGAAATCCCGTCCCTGTTCGAGTTGCTGAATAGACTGGCCAACACCACCATTGATGGAATAATCGTCCAGGATCTGGGACTCCTTCATCTGTTGTCCACGCACTTCAAGAGTTTGAATGTACATGCTTCTACTCAACTGACCACTCACAATGAAGGGCAGATCCGATTCCTGGCGAAGCTGTCTGTCACACGGGCCAATCTGTCCAGGGAGTTGAACATCAGCGAGTTGAAGGCGTTGACGCTGGCCGGACGGGAGGTGGATGTCTCGACCGAAATCTTTGTCCACGGTTCGTACTGCATCTCGTTCTCCGGCATCTGTTACCTGAGTTCTGTCATCAACGGCAAATCGGGCAACCGTGGCAAATGTAGCCAACCTTGCCGTGGCAAATACCTGACGACGCCCATGGGTAAGCAGTACCCGTTGAACTTGAAGGACAATTCGGCGTTCTTCGATCTGAAGGAGATTGCAGACGCTGGGGTTGCTGCCATCAAGATCGAAGGCAGGATGAAGAAGTCCCATTACGTATACACGGTGGCCAAGGCCTGGCGCACTCAACTACGGAGTTTTTACGATAGTGGCGTATTGGGCGATGACGACCGCGAACTATATACTGTATTCAATAGGGACCTGACCAATTCCTTCATGACCGGCCGCATCAGCCGGGACATGTTCATCGACAATCCACTCGATCAATCCGCGCAGCTACTATCCGATCGTTACGACTGCTCCACCGAGGACAAAGCAGCAAAGGCCATGAAGATGCTTTACGAGGGGAAAGCAAAGGTCATCGAAGATGTACAAGCAAAGACAGCGCAGTTGAGCGTTGCCAAAGGGCCCCTGAAGATCATCGTCTCTGGCAAACTCGGGTCCCCACTCAAGGTAAAGGTCGATTCGCCTGAAGCATCCTACGAGGTGCTCTCTGATATCCGTCTCATCCACGCCCAGGAAACAGACGGAGCCCATGGAGAGCACCTCGACCGGGAAATGCTCTTGGGCAGACTAAACAGAATCGGTGCGACGGAGTACCACATCGACGAACTCGAGATGGGAGGACTCCAGACGGGCCTCTTCTTGCCCTATCGTGAGATCACCGAGATCAGCAAACGGATCGTGGCGGCCCTCAATGGTTCGGCCGCGTTCGTCGAACCAATCGGCGTCCCAGACCAGGCAGAACTACGCGCCGAGGGGATCACGCCCACGCTGTCCATCTTGATATCGTCTCGGGATGATCTGCACCTGTGTGAGCAGGCCAAGGCAGAGGTCTACTATCAACTCCCCGACTGTCTGGCGACCGAACTACCTTCGATCCTTGAACTCTTCAATTCGAATAGCAAGATCCTGCCATGGTTTCCTTCGGTCATGATCGGGGGCGACTATAGCGCTGCGGTCGAATTCCTACGGCTGGCCCGACCCCCAAAGATCATCACCGACAATACCGGGGTTGCCTTTGCTGCCTGGGAGATGGGAATCCCCTGGATCGCAGGCCCGCATCTGAATGTCGTCAACTCCTTGAGCCTGATCTGCCTCAAGGAGCGATTCGACTGCCTGGGGGCCTTTGTTTCCAACGAAATCAGTGCTGCTCAGATCCGAAGGATTCAAAAACCTGATGATTTTGAATTGTTCTACAGCATTTATCACCCGATTGTACTGCTCACCAGCAGGCAATGTCTGTTCCATCAGGTTACCGGCTGCGAGAAAGCCAGGATTGATGATGCATGCCATTATCAGTGTGATCAATCATCCCCGATCATTCACCACAGTGGGTTTGAACTATGTCTAGAAAAGCCAAGGGGGGACTACAACCGCGTCTATAATGAGGACAACTTTCTAAACACCAGGATCACCGAGGACATACCCCATCTATTCAACGGCTTCCTCGTCGATCTGAGGGAGCGCCAGACGAGAACCAAGGTCGGGATAGACAAGGCAAAACTGATCGAGCTCTTCTTGGAGCACATCCATGGCAGTCCGGAGTCCGCGAAGGCACTCGAGCAGAGCCTTTCTCCCACCACAGTTCGTCAGTATTCAAGGGGAATCTGAGTCACAACCCGGACCCGATCAACCATCATTCGCCCAAGGGGGTGGCTGGCCAGGCTGGGGCCGCGGCGGGAGAGGTGCTCGCTGGATCGCAGGAGACCGACGGGCCGCGGGCTCGGGCCGGTGCCCGGAGTGGGGCCGGCGCCTGGATCTGGTGGCCGCCGATGTCCGCTCATTGTTCCAGATCCAGACGGCTATTCCCACACCCGTGAGACAACCGCCGATGTGGGCCCACCAGCCGATGCCCGGCGATGTGGAACCCAAGTGGACCAGCCCCCAGAAGAGCTGGCCGACAAACCAGATTGCAACGTAGTACAGGGCTGGGATGGTGATGAAGACCGGCCGGTGCATGACCATGAAGAATGTCCGCATTCCCGATTTCGGGAACAGCAGCGCTGCGGCCCCCATCACACCGGATACGGCGCCCGAAGCACCGACGCAGGGAATGGCAAGCGCAGGGGTCATCACCGCTTGCAGGAGCCCCGCGGCGAAGCCGGCGGTCAGGTAGAACACCAAAAACCCCAGCCGACCCAGCTTGTGTTCCACGTTGTCCCCGAACAGCCACAGGAACCACATGTTGCCCAGCAGGTGGAACAGGCCGCCGTGCAAGAACATGGACGTGAGCATGGTCGGTGCCTCGGCGTACGGCCGGCTGAACAGCTCGGCGGGGATGAGGCCGTGTTCCACCGCGATGGCCTGCCCCCCGGCACCACTCGTTACCATCCACAAGAACGCTCCGATGTTGACGAGGATGAGTGTGCAGGTGACGACAGGGAGATACCCACTTTGAACGTCGTTGCGATATGGGAACATGGTTGGCGCCGCTCCCTTCGTGATATCAAGAACACACGAGCGCGCCAGCCCAACTCCTCACAATCCTGGCCATCGGGTGAGCAACCGGCTCCGTCCGATGGACGCCTGTGGCCAGAATCAGGCATCCGATGCCCAATCACTTTTATAAGGTTGCCCAAGGGGACATTCAGTCCGGGTTCATACAGTTCGGTCAGAACCTCTGAAACGAGTTCCTAGCCCACATTCGTACCATCGAGCTCTTCCGCCACCACGCGGCCGCAGCTGCGGCATTGGATGGCCCCCCGGAACAGCGGCTTGCCGCAGCCGGCGCAGTGGTAACGTTCGCACTCGCCGCGGGCCCACTCCACGCTGCCTTTTTCATCCCCATGCTGGGCCACCAGATCACGCCAGCGGGGGATAGCCCGTTTCATCACCCGGCGGCCCACCGGGATCGGGAACTCCTCGACCAGCGTGCACGGGAACTCGTCGCACTGGTGGCACGAGTAGTAGCCCCTGTCCCTGATGCAGTCCCGCAGCTTGCAAGATTGGCAGAAGGTGTACAGGCACTGGGGCGGATCCGGCTGCATGCAGCCCTTGCAGATGGTCTCTCGCGGTTGGGACCCATAGAGCCCCGCCAGGATGTCGCGGAACTTGGTATTGCCATCCCGGTGGGAGATGTAGACACCGCAGGTGCCGCAGTACAATCCACACGGTGCCATCAGCTGTCGATTGGCGAATTCTTCCTCGGTCCAGCCGTCCATCGAGCCTCCTACGCTGCCCGTTCGCCGGGGCGGGATGCCCGCGCCAAGGCTGCCCCGCAGAGGTGCCGCTCGAGCAACTTGGCGAACTGTAGCAGCTTGCCAGAGCCCATGTCGTCATAGCCGTTGAACGCCACGGTCATACGCCCCCGGAAGGAGGTGGCGGTGAGGGTCGGGACCGCGAGATTGCGGGCGAATGGACCGATCATCTTGGCCGACTTCACCATGTCGCCCATGGGGGCCAGGTAAGGGTCCATGGGGCCAACGTTGGTCACCACCAGGCCGCGCTTGGCCAGTTTCGAGATGATCCACAGGAGCCGCCGCCCCATGGCCCGCAGGGCAGCATGGGGGATGGCCCAGGCGTAGAGCAGGGTGGGCAACACCGTGGGCAAGCCGATGTAGGCCTGCTTCTGCTGGCGGGTACGTCTGGCGACCGCAGCGGCGGCGCCTTCGAACCCCGGGGCTTCGCTGCGGGGTATCGGTAAAAACACGATCCCGCTGAGGTTGGCCACCCGGGGGCGCCCGTCATGCAGGTAGCGGCGCAGGTTGACCGTGAAGATGTTGCCCAGAATGCCTCGTTCGGAGAGCGAGCGATTGAGCATCGCCAGCGCTGCGACCAGGGCGTCGTTGACGGTGCAGCCGGCCTTACGGCTCCGGCACCGCACCGCGCTGTCTCGGCTGACGTCCAGCTCCAGCAGGTGGTACCGCTGGCGACGCTTTTCCGGGGGGGTGTCCGGTCCCGCAGGTGCGGTGCGTGACAGGAAGGGAGTGCTCAAGGCAGGGACCAGGTATTCCTTGAGCGTGTGTCGGACCAGGCCAGGGAGTTCCCGCAGGCTGAGGGCCCTGAACAGCTGACCGCCGTCGCGGCCGCCTTCTTCCTCGATCTGGCGGCGTTCGGGCTGCGCCTCTGCCCCGACCAGGTTCCGGCCCAGCTCCTCGACGACACACAGCGCCCCGGCGCCGTCGGCGACGTGATGGAGGATGCTCAACACGAGCCTCGTGGACTCCCCGTTGCGGATCACCACGACGCGCCACGGCCAGGAAGTATGGAGGTCGAAGGGGCGATCGACCACCGTCTTGGTAGCGTCTTCGACGTCGCAGGCTACCTGGAGCACGTCCACGATGTGGTCGGCGCCGAGGCCTCGGGCGTCGACCCAGCGATCCCTCCAGAAACCGCGTTGATATGTACAGGCCAGGACAGGGAACTTGGCCACGGTCGCCTCCACCGCGTCCACTACGTCCGATCGTTCGAACGGGTGAGCCAGATCCAGCACGAAGTGCAGATAGAGGTGATACCTGGGATCGTTGAAGCCGTCGTAGACAGCGTCAAAAACCTGGGCTGGGTATGACTTCGTGGTTTCCATGGTCTTGCCTCCTGTGTCCCGCGTTCTTGGAACAAAGCAAGGCGCGTGCCAGATGGGAAACAGGGATGAATCCGCGGATTCAGGCCACCATGGGAGACGTTTGGGGGGAGACGTCCCATGGGGTGTCCCATGGGTTCGAGGATACGGGCAACGACAACATTGGCGTAGACGATCAACCGGTCGAAATCTCTGTGAAAGCGAACCAGCCCTGCGAGTAATGGAAGGGAGGGAAACCCCGTCACCGACGCGCGAGGAGATCCACCGAGGCCGTCTGCCCCGCCACTCGCCCTCAAAGCAGCACCGCCGAGATGGCGGCGCGTTACCACCTGCGGTTCCACGGCACTCCGAGGTAGAACAGGTGCATTCTTCAGGGCCGGGTCATCTCCTGCTGGAACCAGCTAGCGGTGTCAGCCAACGTCTCGGACAGGGGCCGGAAGGTTACCCCCAGATCCCGTTGAGCTTTGGCGGAGCTGTACCAAAATGGTGCCTGTAACCTCTTGACGATGTTGGGTTTGATGGGGGGCGGGCGGCGGGTGATCCACGATGCCACGGTCATCAGCCGTGACATCATCATCAGCTTCCCCGGTGTGATGGATTGGGTAGGCGTCGGCCGCCCGGTGACCTCAGTCAGGGTTTGATAGATCTCGGCCATGGGCACCTTGGGCCCGCCCACGAGATATCGCTCGCCCTGCTTGCCTCGCCGCATCGCTTCGACCACTGCATGGGCCACATCCCGTGCGTCGGCGATGCGATGAGCCCCTGGAAGAACGAACTTCATCTCACCACGCAACAACTTGAGCACGAACGATCCGGTGGGAGTCGGCCCGCGGTCGCCGGGGCCAAGCATCACCGAAGGCAACACCGACACGATACGGATATGCGGATGGTTCTCCTGGAAGGACAACACCGCCTTCTCCGCTTCGATCTTGGAAAAGAAATAGGGGTCTTCGCTCTTGTCGGCGTAGGGGCAACTCTCGTCTGTGGGGCCGTCATCCTGCTCGGCCAGCACCGCTGCCGAGCTGACGTACACGATATTGGATATCCCGCGGGCTACCGCCGCATCCAGCAAGCCAACGGTCCCTGAGACGTTGGTATCCACCGTGGCCGATGCGCTGCCACCGCGGTAGAACTCCCCGTAACAGGCGGCCGCGTGGATCAGGGTGTCCATCCCCTCCATGCGCGATTTCCACGGCTCCGGATCCATCAGATCACCCGCGACGAGCGCCACGTCGTCCCCCAGCATCCCCCGCGCCGTTTCCGGTGATCTCACCAGCGCCAGCACCTCGTGGCCCCTCCCCTGCAGCTCACGCACGACATGGTTCCCAAGCAATCCCGTTCCACCTGTGACAAAGACCTTCATCCTGTCCATCCTTTCGGCTTAACTAACCATTCAGTTAATCTAACGAACAAAAAAACGAATCGCGCATAGCTGCGGTCTCCCAGGGCCTAGCCGTTGGGATTGTGATGAGCCGCCATGTGGGTCCGCATGAAGGCATCCAGGAAATCGTCCAGCAGCCGATCGCGGTCGCAACCGAAGTATTCGCACCACTGATCGCGCATGGCCACAAAGGTCACCGCCGGGATGAAACCGGTGAAGAACTCGAACGCTCGGGTTCCCTGGGCGGTCTGCCCCACCGCCGAATCGGGGGCAGCCGCTTTGAGCTGCGGCTGCCGAAGTTCGTGTTCCATGACCATCTCGGCACACTGGAAGAGCGCGTGCCCGAGCCCCTTTTGGCGTAGCGCCTCGGCGAGGGCCAACGCGATGATGCGCCGCCGCCCCTCCAGGAACTCGATCTCCCGCCGCACCTTTTCTCGCACCATCTCCGGAGGAATGACTCCGCCGGTGGGTGGCAACGCCAGCTCCTGGGTCAGATGTTCATCCAGGTCATCCACGATGGACTCGAACAGGCTGACGATGAGGTCGTTCTTGTTCTTGAAGTGGTAGTAGATCAGCGCCTTGTTGACCCCAGCGTGGGAGGCGATGCGGTCCACGGATGTCCCGTCAAATCCCTTCTGGGCAAAGAGTTCTTCCGCCGTATCGAGGATCTTCTTGCGGGTCTGTTCGCCACCGGTGCGAGGCATCACCACTCCATAACTAACCGTTTGGTTAATTATAGCTGCATGGATCGTGAAGTCAACCTGCTCAGCTCGAGTCTACCGCCCCCCCGGACCACTAGGGCTGGACTCCCAAAAGCGGCCAGGCAGACGTAAAAGCAAGATTCATCAACAGGTCAGCAAGGAGATGAAAGACCCCATCCATTCCGGCGGCCATGCTGAAGCAAGCGTAGGAGGAAGAGCATGAAACATGCATGACTCGTTCAGGAAAGCCGTGGGTTGGCTGTCCGTTCTTTCCGTTCCGTTTGCCATCGCCAATTTTGGTTTGACATCGATGGCTTCGATGACCGGGAGTGCAGACACACTCGATTTCACGGACCTCGGTCATTTCCTCGAAGCAGGAGCAGGGGCCGGGCATCTCATGAAATGGGCCTGGTTGGCCGATCTGTTGGGCTACTATCTGCTACTGGTACCCGCTGCCTTCCTCCTCCATCACTGGTTGAAGAACAACAATCCCTACTGGATAGGCATCTTCACCTTCTGTGGCCTGGCATATCTGTTTGCCGGGTGCATTGGCGCTGCCATCTTGGCGAAGACCTGGCCCCCGTTGATGTCCGCGTACGCCAACGCAGATGGACCGATCCGAGAGACCTACCGCATCGTGTTCACCCATTCGACGGACCTGGTCAACGGAGGAATCTGGGGCTACCTGGAATTCTTGCTCGCCGGCATCTGGTGGACCGGAGTGGGATTCACCATGAGATCGGAGCGTAAGGCCCTGGGGATGCTCACGATCCTACTCGGCGGGTTCTCGACACTCGCATCATTGGGCCATATCTTTGCCGTCATACCCGTAGCCAATGTGGGGTTGGCCGTCTATCTCCTGCTATCTCCGGTCTGGGCCTTTTGGCTGGGCGTGAGTGCCATCCGGGGCAAGGGTATGAAGCTGTCGCTCCCTGGATAGTCCATCAAACTGCGGGACCCGAACCGACCGAGGTACCTGCAGCACGATGATTCCGAACCTCGCCA
Organism: uncultured Rickettsiales bacterium; assembly: GCA_964504165.1. Taxonomy (GTDB): domain Bacteria; phylum Myxococcota_A; class UBA796; order UBA9615; family CAYRNR01; genus CAZDDH01. The sequence goes on from CAZDDH010000019.1 coordinate 12,991, forward strand.
TGCCGTGTTAAGGATTGGGCCCATGATGCGAAGCGCCATGGCAACCATCCGGCCGACCACCGGTGAAGACGAACCCATCCTGACCGACATGTTGCATCTGGCGCTGTACGTGCCGCCGGATGAACCGCCCTTGACCCGAGAGGCGCTACAGATTCCCGTGATTGCGCGATATGTCCGCGGGTGGGGGCGGCCCGGTGATCTGGGTGTGATCGCCGAGGCCTCAGAAGACGGGACGGTCATGGGCGCCGCCTGGATGCGGCTGTTCACCGAGGCGGAGCCCGGCTTCGGTTTTGTGGGGCCGACGACCCCAGAGCTGGCCATCGCCGTCGCGCCGGACCACCGCGGGATGGGGCTGGGGGGAACGCTACTCGACCGCCTGGAGAAGCTGGCCCGGCCACGATACGGGGCCCTCTCGCTCAGCGTCACCAAAACCAACCCGGCGGTTCGCCTGTACCGGAGGGCGGGATTTGTGGCTGTTGAGGCTCACGGGGATAGCTTGACGATGATGAAGCGGCTTGGCGAGGGTCGGGATTAGCGTTGTAACGAGGCGTTCGACCAGCGCGCCGTTGTTCAGGTCGGTCAAATGGAATTCCTCCACAAATAGGCAACCAGCCTGTGGCTACCGTCCCAGAATTGCTGGGCCTAGTGCCCCAGAGCCCCGGTGCGTGATGTGCGGCGGGTTCGTCAGCCAGCTGATCCTGGAGCGACTGCGGCGCAAGCTCATCGCCTTCGATCGCGCCCGCGGCGGCGGCCTGTGGAGCTACCCCTCCAGCGTGCTCAACGGCCCCTTCGTGGTGGTGACCAACCAGCACGCCGGCTCGGACGGGGACATCTTCCCCGCGGCGGTGCAGGCCGAAGGCCTGGCTCCGGTCATCGGCGAGCGCTCCTGGGGCGGCGTGGTGGGCATCCGCGGCGACAAGCGACTGGTGGACGGCGGCGTGCTGACCCAGCCGGAGTTCGCGTTTTGGTTCATGGGCAAGGGATGGGGCATCGAAAACCACGGCGTCGACCCGGACATCGTGGTGGTCAACCCGCCCCAGGACGTGGCCCGCGGCCTCGACGCCCAGCTGGACCGGGCCATCGAAGAGTGCCTCAAGCTGCGCGAAGAGGGCGAGTGGCTCCAGCCGGAATTCGAGGAGCAGCCGCAAAAAACACGCGATGCCTTCAAGGAGCGCGAGACGGAGTGATCCAGGTGCCGCGGGTGTGAACCCTGCCGGCAGTCAAGGTGCGCCAGGGGGGTACGGTACGAAGGGGCCTTCGGCCGGACGTGGAGTCGTGCTATCTTCCCCCGCTTGACGAGGTCCGACGCCCCCCCCGGGGCATCGACGAACGAGACCGAATCAACACCAGCTGCGAGGCGGATCATGACCACGGTGAACGACACCCGGATCCCACGAGCCACCCTGACCGCGACCGGCCGCTACTTCCCAGACCGCTGCCTGCCCAACCGGTACTTCTACGAGACGCTCAAGCTGGACACCAGCGAGAAATGGATTCGCGCGCGCACGGGTATCCGCGAACGACGCATCGTCGATCATTCCATGGGCGAGACCACGTCCTACATGGCGGCCCAGGCCGCTCGGGACTGCCTGTCCAAGCGCGGCCTGGAGCCCGAGGCGGTGGACTGCATCATCGTGGCCACCGTGACCCCCGACCTGGGATTCCCGCCGGTGGCCTGCATCGTCCAGGAGGCCCTGGGCGCTCGCAACGCCTGGGCCTTTGACGTGGAGGCGGCCTGTTCCGGCTTCCTCTACAGCCTCAGTACGGCGGCCATGATGGTGGAATCGGGGCGCTACGAGCGGGTGCTGGTCATCGGCTCGGAGACGATGAGCAGCATCCTCGACTACGCCGACCGCACCACCAGCATCCTGTTCGGGGACGGCGCCGGTGCCGTACTGGTAGAGGCCGTTCCTCAGGGCCTGGGCGGCGGCTTCATCGACTGGTGCCTGCACGCCGACGGCGCCGGGGTCAAACACCTGTACCGCACCGGCGGCGGCATCTTGCAAAACTACCCCGGGCGCTCCTCGCTGACCAAGCACCAGTACGTCTACCAGGAGGGCAACTACGTCTTCCGCAACGCCGTGACCAACATCATCAAGGTCGTGCGTGAGCTGCTGGAGCGCAACGAGGTCGGCATCGAGGACATCGACCTGTTCGTGCCACACCAGGCCAACCTCCGCATCATCGAGGCGGCCCGCGCCAAGCTCAAGGTGCCCAAGGACCGCGTGGTGCTCACCATCGACCGCTACGCCAACACCACCGCGGCCACCATCCCCACGGCCCTGGACATCGCCCTCGAGGCGGGCCGGCTCCACCCCGGCGACAAGGTCCTCTTCGCCGCATTCGGCGGTGGCTTCACCTGGGGTTCGTCGTTGCTGGAGTGGACGGTTCCCGTGGTGGACGGCGCCATCGATCAGGCGAGCTTCGATCCGGATGGTCAGGCTGGCGGGTAGCTACGAGCAGGCCATCACGGGCAGACGTCGTCCGGGCTGGCCGAGCAGCACACCGGCCCGTTCCACACGCAGGATGATTGCAACGGCTCACCGTCCAGGCGATCCCGTAGCCAGGCCACCTGCTCGTTGAGCGACCACAGGGTGGTCTCGGCGTGGGGGGCGCCCTGGCACTGGATCTGCTGGAGCTGCCAGCCGTCGGCGCAAAGCTCGGCGTAGTTGGCCTCCTGGAGCGCTGGCACGACCAGGGTGTCCAGCTCGCCGTAGACCGTCAGCACCGGAGTGCTGCGCAGCCGGGCGATGGAGCTGGTGGAGACGGAGTTCTCGCGCAGGAAGCAGGACCATGGATCGATGGCGTCCCAGTCGCCGGCCAATACTGCGTCGATGAAAGGTTGGGCGTAGATATCCTCCACGGCCTCGATGTCGATCTCGAATTCCAGGTCGAAATCACAGGTGTCCCCTACCCCCTCGAGGAGCTCGACGACCGCGTCGGCGAAGTAGTAGGGCTCTTCGTTCGTCAACAACCCGCTCAGATCGTCGGGGATACCGTACCAACGCCACATCCCCACCAGCGCCAGAGCGGCCAGCCCCGAGGAGTCGGAGTACTGGGACAGCCCATCGGAGACCACGGAGATCTGGTCGTGGGCCGGCGACGCCGCCACCACACCGGCCACGTCGAACTCCGGGCTGTAGTAGGGCCCGGCGGCCTCGACGAAGAACGCGGCGTGCCCCCCCTGGGAGGCGCCCCAGATCACCATGTCTTCACGCAAGGTGCCGTCGATCTCCCCGGCCAGGTCGCCGCGTAGCAGCTGCATCCCAGCTCGCATCGCGTCCCACGATCCAATGGCCACCTGCTCCCCCACCAGCGGGGCGTGGGGCGCCGTCGAGGGGAAACCGGTGCCGTTCATGCCGATGTAGTCCGGTGCGATCACCGCAAACCCCTGGGATGCCAGCAGGGCCGGCTGGGCCGGGCCGATGAGGTCGTCGGCGCTGGGAGCGCAGGCGTCCCAGGCCCCGGCGTAGCCGTGCAGCAGCAGCGCCACCGGCCACGGTTCGTCGGGGGTGGTTGCCAGGTGGGCCGGCAACGCGATCATTCCCGTAGCTTCGGTGGCTTCGCCCCGGTCCTGGGTCGTGTAGCGGTAGCGGAACAGGGCCACCCCGTGGGGTACGGGCGTGAGCGCCTCGAACCCGGCCAGGGTCAGCAGCGTGTCCAGCTCCTCCGACGTCATGTCGAAGGTCTCCATCCGCTCCCAGTACAGGGCCTCGCCCACATCGGCGAACTGCAGCATCTCGTACTCCCTCATCCCGCAATGGGAGACGGGGAGGGGCGGCGGTGGGTCGTCTGGCAGAGGCTCTGGAGTCTCACCGGGGCAACCAGTGGCCGACAGGATCCACAGGATCAGCAACCCCAACACGATTCGAGTCCACGTCACGATGGCAGCTCCTCCCACGCTGGTACCGAGGATAGCCGGTGTGGCCGGTGAACGGCCATCGAACGATCTCTCCGGGGATAGACCGTCCTCGGTGAACAACAGAACAAACTCCACATCCTGAGTGCCCAGGCGTAATCAAAGATAGCAAGGAGTTGGCATGATCGGGTCGGCATCGGACGGCAGCAATCGAGGTCTCGAACGTTCACAGATACTGGTCGTCGATGATGATCCGTTCATCCGCACATTCGTCTCCCACATCCTCAAGCCCCATTTCCAGGTGATCGCCGTCCGCAACGCGCTGAAGGCCCGTAGCCTGATGGTCCGGCTACCCTTCGATGTCGTGCTGACCGACCACGACATGCCCCACCGGACCGGGCTCTGGTTGCTACGCTGGGTGCGGGAACACCATCCCCGCACGCGGCGGATGCTCATGTCCGGCTCAGACCGGCGTTTCCTCCATGGAAAGCTGCCCGAAGGCCTGGCCCAGGTATTCATCGCCAAGCCGTTCGACGGCAACACTCTCGTCGCAGCGGTCCACGACGTGCTCAGGCGCGAGGGCCACCGCCCTCACCTTCGCTGCACCCTGCAGGCTCGCGAGGACCAGAGCCGGGCCGACGGAACCGTGAAGGGGGAGCTCCATGAGTAGATGGAACGTGGACCGGCATCCCAGGCTAGCCACGCTGATGGCGCTGTTGCTGCTGCCCTTGATCAGCTCGTGTGCCACCACGAACGCCATCGACGCCGCCCGGTCCACGGTTCCCATCACCGTGGACGGTGAGATCGGGGACTGGGTCGATCCCATCGAGTACTACGTCTTCGACAAGGAGCGGGTGTCCGTGGGGGTCCGCAACGACGACGAGAACCTGTTCGTGGTGCTGTTCACCAAGGACCGGCCGCTCCAGGCCTGGATCGCCCGCACCGGCATCGTGGCCTGGATCGATGGGGACATGGACTCCAAGCCGGTCAAGACCTTCGGCGTCCGCTTCGACGGCACCGGGGAAGGTCCCCCGGCGAGGGGTTCGGAGAGCCGCGGGGAAACCGGCCAGGGCCCGCTCATCCAGCAGCCCGATCGGTCCACCTTCACGCTGATCCGCGATCAGAGCACCGAGATCCGGGCCTCCGGAGAACGGGACGGCCTGGCCGTCGCGGCGTCCAATCCTGGCGGGGTGTTCGGCCTGGAAATCCGCATTCCCCTGGGCGGGGCCGCCCCCACCCCCACCGACGGACAGATCCGGCTGGGATGGGAACTCCCCGGCATCGACGCCCGGCAGAGAGCCAGCCGCGGCGGCGGCAACGAACCGCGGTTCGACATGGGATTCGGCGGGCAGGGCGGTGGCAAGGGCGGCGGGGGCCGGGGAGGCGGAATGTCGCGCGGCGGCGGAGGTGGAGGAGGCCGTCCCGGCGGTCGTCCTCCGGGTGGAGGACGAGGGGGTGCTCAAGGCCCCCCTGAAGGCTCCTCGCCTCCGTCGCCTCCGCGGGCGTGCGAATTGTGGGTGACGATCACGCTGCTGTAGCGCAGTGGGAGGGCTGCTTACTCGTCGTAGCAGGAGGCGGGGTACTCGACCATGTTGGCGTTGGCGATGTTCACCGAGTCGGCGATGACGTTGACCTGGGACTGGGCGATCTTGCAGTAGCCGTCCACCTCGGGCTCGGGGCACTCGGGCATGCCGGCGTCGAGGATGCCCCAGATCTCCAGGTTCCACTGGCCGGGGGGCACGTCGATGGCGCCGAACAGGCCGTCCTCGGAGGTCCAGGCCTGGTCGCGGTCCGGGAGCTCGTCGACGAAGTAGCGCACGAAGACCTCTTCCGCCTTGGTGCCGCCCTCGTTGGTGACGATGACCTGGGCGTTCTGCACGGCCTCGCCGTCACAACCGTAGACGCGGCCGGCGGCCATCCCCTTGGCCGGGTCCGGGTCGATGGCCAGGGACAGGGGGATGATCTGGTAGGTGGCGTAGCTGACGCTGATCAGCTCGTAGTTGTCCCACTCGGGGTCGCCCAGCGGCGGCAGGACGTTGCCCATCTCGTAGGACGGCATGGTCTCCGGCGGCTGCCACTCGGTCCAGACCTTGTAGGCGAACTTCTCGCACGGGTAGACGATGCCCTCGTCCACGGTGATGGCGCCGGTGTGGTCCGTCCCGTCCATGAACTCGAAGTCGGCACCGGTGGTGGGGTCGTTGTTGGCCCACAGCTGCATCTTGGCGCCGTTGATGGGGTCGTCCTCGCTAAAGTCCAGCACGTACGCGATGAGCGCCTCGGAGGTCCCCCCGGGGGTGGGATCGCCCAAGGTGGTGCCCAGGCAGGACAGGTCGCCGGCCAGCGGCACGTCCACGGTCAGCTCGTGCCGGTAGTCGTCGCCCTCGTTGTCGTCGTCGTCGTCGTCCCCGTTGTCGTCGTCGTCGGCCACGTCGTCGTCGTCGCCGCCGCCGCGACAGCCACCCAACCACAGGGTCAGTGAGAGACCGAGGGTGAGAACGGCCATCAGGAGAAGCAAGCGCCTGAGAAAATCCATAGGGGTCACCTAGTTCGGGTTATTCAAGTTGCGGAAATAACAGGGTATTCACCCATCCTCGGCCGCAACCATAGAGCAGCGTCAAGCGATTGTCAAGGGCAAGGGCGGGGGGCTATGTGCATGAAATAACAGGCAAAAACTGAGTGCCACTCAGTGCAACCCAGGCCTTCCGTTTGTGATACACAGGGCTTCATACGGGAGGGTGCCTGTCATGTCATCATCGATCCGCGTTGCCGTGCCGTTCTTGCTGGCGTCATTCGCCATCACGTCTACCGCCCACGCCGAACTACCCATGCCGGTCTTCCCCGAGTGCGGGGAGCCCGACCAGCCGGAGCTGTGCCCGGACGACACCGTGGAGTGGTGGCCGCTGCTGAGTTACGTGCCCGACGACTACATCGACAACGTGCGCCCCCAGGAACACGCCATGGGCACCGGCAACTCGCTGGACAAGGCGTGGCGCATCACCACCGGGCGCACCGACGTGGTCATCGCCGTGCTGGACTCGGGGGCGATGTGGGACTTCGACAACATCTTGCACAAGCACTACCTCAACGCCACCGAGCTGCCCGTGCCCCAGGACGGAGACGGGGTGGACGCGGCCAGCCACGACTACGACGGCAACGGGGTGCTCAACATCCTCGACTACGCCGACGACCCGCGGGTGAGCATGGAGGACGGCGTCGACGCCGCCGACGGCAAGCTGGACCCGTCGGACCTCATCGCCGTGTTCAGCGACGGCGAGGACGACGACGGCAACGGCTTCGTGGACGACATCAGCGGCTGGGACTTCTTCTGGAACGACAACGACCCGTACGACGACGTGCGCTTCGACCACGGAGCCTGGGAGGCGGAGCTGGCCCTGGCCGAGGGCAACGACGGCGACAGCGATATCGGCGGCTGCCCCAACTGCATGCTGCTCAACGTACGGGTGGGGGACAGCTTCGTGGTGGACGTGACCAACTTCGCCAACGGGCTGCTGTACGCCGTGGACGCGGGGGCAGATGTGGTGGTGGAGGCCCTGGGCTCGCTGAACAACAACACCCAGGCCATCGAGGCCATCGACTACGCCTGGAACCACGGCGTGACCATCATGGGCTCGGCGGCGGACGAGGCGTCCTACCATCAGAACTACCCGGCCAACAACCACCACATCATCTATACGCACGCGATCATCCATGACGACGAGGAACGGGACGAATCGACGACCTTCCTCAACTTCGCCAACTGCACCAACTTCGGAGGGCGGCTGGAGCTGTCCGTGGGAGTCATCGGCTGCTCGTCCGGTGCGGTGGGACTGGGGGGCGGCATCGCCGGGCTGGTCTACTCCCGGGCCAAGGACATCGGTCTGGACCCGGCGCTGAGCGCTAACGAGGTGCGCCAGATCCTGGTGATGTCGGTGGACGACGTGGACGTGGAGGAGTCCTGGACCGACCCGGAGAAGTACCCCTCCAAGGCCGGCTGGGATCCCCACTTCGGTTACGGCCGTACGAACGCCTACCGGGCGGTGCAGATGGTGGATCCGGGGACCATCCCACCCGAGGTGGACATCCTCACCCCCGACTGGTTCGAGATCGTCGATCCGACGAAGGCCCCTGAGCTGGTAGTCACGGGGCTGGCCAACGCGCGGCGGGCCGGGAGCTACGGCTATTCGCTGCAGTATGCGGTGGGCATCCATCCGGACGAGGGGGACTTCGTTGAGTTCGGGTCCGGATCCGGGCTGACGGCGGCCACCGAGGGGGCGCTGGGGACCCTGGACCTCAGCTCCGTCCCCATCGATCCGGCCGCCGCCTTCGAGGCCTATACCTACGAAGACGACGACTGGACCCAGTACCTCGAGGTCAACCGCTGGACCCTGACGCTGCGCATCGTGGCCGAGGACGACGCCGGCAACCGGGCGGACATGCGCAAGGTCATGTACCTGCACCGCGATCCCAAGCTGCTGCCGGGCTTCCCCTTCCGCACGGTGACCTCGCTGGAGTCGTCGCCGGTGGTGGTGGACGTGGACGGCGACGGCCGTGACGAGGTGTTCTACGTCACCGCCGACGGGCTGGCGGTGCTGTGCGATACCAGCGACGGTGGGCTCGCGCCCCGGGACGGCTGGCCCCAGTCGCTGGCGCTGCTGGACGAGGCGGATCCGGCCCACGCGGACAATCACCTGGAGCAAGAGGCCTGGGCCGGCGGGGCGGTGAGCGACGACGCCCGCCACAGCGTGATGGGCACCCCGGCCATCGCCGACCTCGATGGCGACGGTACGGTGGAGATCGTGGTGGCCAGCCTCAGCGGCCAGCTCACCGTGTGGCACGCCGACGGCACCGTGATGGACGGCTTCCCGCTGATGCTGCCGATGGACAACATCCCCTACACGGAGCCGGGCTTCGAGCTGGACTACGGCATGTTCGCCGCGCCGGTGCTGGAGGACCTGGACGGGGACGGGAGCTACGAGATCATCCTGGCGGCGATGGACCAGCACATCCACGTCTACCGCACCGACGGGAGCGTGCAGCCCGGCTTCCCGGTCCTGCTGCGTCACGTCAACCAGCAGGGGGAGTCGGAGGGCACGCGCATCGTCTCCACGCCGGCGGTGGGGGACATCGACGGCGACGGGCTACCGGACATCATCGCCGCCACCAACGAGGAGCCGGGCAGCTCCACGCGCTACTCGGTGGCCTACGCCGTCTACCCGGACGGCAACCTGCACGCCGGCGGGGCGATCCACGACGGCTGGCCGATCTACGCCCGCGGCGCCTTCAACGGCGACCTGCTGCCCTACGTGGGGGAGGGAGCCCCCGGCTGCCCCGCCCTGGCCGACATGGACGGCGACGGGACCCTGGAGCTGGCGTTCTTCTCCATCGGCGACTCCGGGTACGTGTACAACACCAGTGACGGCAGCGAGTACCTCAAGCTGGCCAACGTGGTGAACGACTTTGGCGCCAAGAGCAACGCCTCGGAGGAGGCGTTCGCCGCCTGCACCATCAACTCCCCTTCCTTCGGCGATATGGACAACGACGGCGTGCTGGACCTGGCCATGGGCAGCGCCGGCTGGGCCTACGCCGAGGGAATGCTGGACGGCGGCCGGCGCCACGACCACGACCACCTGATCAGCCTGTGGAGCGGCGCGGACGGGGCGTTCTTCAAGGGCTTCCCCCAGGTGATGGAGGACATGCAGTTCTTCATGAACCCGGCCATCGCCGACCTGGACGGGGACGGCATGGCCGAGGTGCTCAACGGCTCCGGCGGGTTCATGGTGCATGCGTTCAACATCGAGGGGGAGGAGCCGGCGGGCTGGCCCAAGTTCACCGGCCAGTGGCTGCTGGGTTCCCCGGCCCTGGGGGACATCGACGGGGACGGTTACCTGGACGTGCTCACCGGCACCCGCAACGGCTGGCTGTATGCGTGGAACACCGAGGTGCTGGCCGCCGACGCCAACATCCAGTGGGCCAACATGCACCACGACCTGCGCAACACGGGCAACTACCACACGGCGCTGCCGGTCTACGTGGCGCCCGAGCAGCCGGACGACGGCAAGAAGTGCAACTGCTCCAAGAGCGGCAGAGCCCGGGCCGGGCTACCGGTGCTGTTTGGCATGGCCCTGGGCGTGATCTGGCTGCGAACCCGCCGCCGTCGCTGAGCCTGTTTTCGTTGACGATTCCGAGCCGGCCCTACTACACTGGCCACTAGCGGCGCAATTTACCACGAGCTGTTTGCCGATTGCTGCGTGCCGCGAGCTGGAGTAGCCATGGAGAATCTTCATCTGGGGCGGAAGCTCACCACCGCCTGTCGTGTGTTATTCGGCTCCGAGCCCGTCCACCAGCCCGAGTTCCTCGAAGATCTAGAAACCCAGCAGCTCAAAGCGGCCTACCGCACGCAGGCCAAGCGCTCCCATCCTGACCATGCCCGTTCGCTGGGTATCTCCGAGTCCGTGTTGCGGGCCCGTTTCACCGCCATCAACGACGCCTACCAGACGCTGACGGCCTTCCTGAGGCGGCCCGAACGCAACGAACCGACGGTCGCCACGGCCCAGCCCGAACCCCAGACGGAGCCCCAGCCCGAACCCCAGCCCGAGCCCCGGTCCAGGCCCCGGCCCAGGCCCCGGCCCAGGCCCCGGCCCACGCCACGGCAGGAGCCACAGGACGCCTCGTCGGAGGAAGAAGCCCTCCGATTCGCCTCCGGCCCCATGCCCCAGCGGACGCTGGAATTCAGCGAGTTCGTCTATCACCAGGGCCTGGTCTCATGGGACACGTACGTGTGCGCGCGCCGCTTTCAGCGCCGGCAACGGCCCCTGGTGGGGCAGGTGGCGGTCGATTTCGGGTACGTCACCCTCCATGAGGTAGTGGAGCTCATCCGCCGCCGGGCAAGCGACGGGCTGCTCACGGTGCCGCTGGCTCGCTACGCCCAGGATAGCGGTGTGCTGACCCCGTTCCAGCGGCTGGCCGTGCTGGGCAAGCAGAGCCAATACAAGGCCGATCCCGGTGAGTTCTTCATCCGCGAGGGCATCTTCGATACGGGGCAGGTGGAGCTGCTGGCTTTCCACCACCAGCTTCACAATCTACGCTACGCTTCTTGATCCGGATCGTTTAGGAGCGAGTTCATGCGTGGATTCTTCAAGCCCGATACCGTGGCCGTGGTGGGTGTCTCCCCCCGGGAAGACAACCTGGGACGGCAGATCGCGGACAACCTGCACACCTTCGCCTTCGACGGCATCATCTATCAGGTGGGCCCCAAAGGGGGGACCCTGTTCGGCCAGCGCATCCACCGGTCGGTCTCGGACATCCCCGATCACGTGGATCTGGCGGTGATCCTGACGCCGGCACGCACGGTGCCAGGCCTGCTCGAAGAGTGTGGCCGCAAGGGCATTCGCCGGGCCATCATCGAGACCGCCGGCTTCGGTGAGTTCGGCGAAGAGGGCCAGCAGCTGCAGGATCAGATCGTGGCCATCGCCGCCGAGTACGGAATCCGTTTCATCGGCCCCAACTGCATCGGCGTGGTCAATCGCCACAACGGCATGTGCACCCCCTTCGTGGGCCTGGACCCCAAGGTGCGCGCCGGCGGCGTCTCCGTCATCAGCCAGAGCGGGGGCGTGGGCATCAGCATCCTCAACGTGCTGGCCAGTGAGGGGCTGGGGCTGGCCAAGCTGGCCAGCATCGGCAACAAGCTGGACGTGGACGAGAACGACCTGCTGGAGTACTTCATCGAGGATCCGGAGACGGAGATCATCTGCATGTACCTCGAGGGGATCCGCGACGGGCGCCGGCTCATCGAGCTGGCCCGCAAATCCCCCAAGCCGATCCTGCTCCACAAATCCAATATCGGTGAAGCGGCCAAGGGCATCGCCACGTCCCACACGGCGGCCCTGTCCGCCGACGACGAGGTGGTGGACGCGGCGCTGCGCCAGGCAGGCATCGCCCGCTTCCGTGATTCCGAGACGCTGGTGCACTACCTCAAGGCGCTGCCCATGCCGCCCCTGCGCGGGAACCGGCTGGCCGTGCTCTCCCGGTCCGGTGGCCACGCGGTCATGGCCGCCGACGAGTGTGATCTGACCGGCTTCAAGCTCAGCAATCTGCCGGCCGAATACCTGGACGAGGTGTCGACGTTGATGCGAGCGTCGGTGATCAAGCTGACCAACCCCATCGACCTGGGCGATCTGTTCGACCTGGACATCTACGCCAAACTGGCCCGTCGTACGCTGCAGATGGACGGCGTGGACGGGATGGTCTTCCTGCACACCTATATGGCCGGCCCAGAGGGGGACAAATCGATCCGCCTCTTCGAACGCCTGCAGGAGCTGAGCCGGGAGATGAACAAGCCCGTGGCCATCCACGGAGCCACCGAGGAGGCCGAACTCAGCCGGGTCAAGCGGGTGCTTGGGGGGCCGGTATTCAGCGAGCCATCGGACGCTGTGCGCTCCCTGGCGCTGCTACGTGATTTCCGGCACGAGCCGCTGCGTTCCCGGGCGCGCCCCGACGGGCCAGCGGACGCAGCGGAGGTCCGGGCCATCCTGGACCGGTGCCGCAAGGAGCAGCGCAACCCGCTGATCCAGGAGGCGATGGCCATCATCACCGCCTACGGCGCGCCGGTCATCGAGAAGCGCCTGGTCAGCGACGAGGACGCAGCGGTGGCGGCGTCCTCCGAGCTGGGCTTCCCCGTGGCGATGAAGGTGGTCAGCCAGGAGGTCTCCCACAAGTCGGACTTCGGCGGCGTCCAGCTCAACCTGCGCAACGAAGAAGGCGTACGGCTGGCCTACCGGGACATGATGGAGTCCATCCGCGCCAAGGCCCCCGATGCCACCATCGAGGGGGCGTTGATCCAGCCGATGGTGCTGGGGGGCCGGGACCTCATCGTCGGCGCCCGCCTGGACAGCAGCTTCGGCCACGTGGTGCTGGTGGGCATGGGGGGCATCTTCGTGGAGATCCTGCGGGACACGGCCATGCGCGTCGCCCCCTTCGAGCGGGACACGGCCGAGACCATGCTCCAGGATCTGAAGGTCTACCCCATCCTCAGGGGCGTGCGGGGACAGCGGTCCGCAGATACCGGCGCCCTGCTGGACGTCATCTTGGCCATCACGCGGCTGGTGACCGATTTCCCGGAGATCGTCGAGCTGGATCTCAACCCGGTGAGGGTGCTGGGAGCGGGACATGGGTGTTTGACACTGGATGCTCGGATGGTGCTGGGGTAGGAATTCGTTCCCCGGATTACCCCCCAGGTTCCCACCGCCACGATCTCCACAAGCCACGGTCTCGATTCCTGCGCGCAGCATGAGAAAGCCGTCCGGGGCCTCGTGCGCGATCCGGCTAGATGGGAAGCACGTTCAAGCTTGCTCACCTGAGGACATTCAACCCCGCATGGATATCCGTGGAGCTTCGAACGTGCCCATAGTGGACAGTTTCCACAGGTCGGCGATGTACAGCACCGCCGCCTAGTCCCGCGCCTCGTCCAGGAGGGTGCCGATCTTGGTCTGCCACTCCCCCAGATAGACGGTGCCGGTCATCAGCACCGAAGTGGAGAGCTCCCGCAGCCCGCCACGGTTGCGCTCGGCCATGGCGTGCGCCACGGCGTGGACCACCGCGGTCTTGCCCACCCCCTCGGCGCCGGTGAGCAGGATGCTGTGGCCGCTGTCCAGCCGGTCCAGGACCCGCTCCACCAGCGTCTCGCGGAAATAGATCGGCGGGAGGTTGCCCTCGATGGCACCCTCGACCAGGTCCCGCCCGTCCCGGCGGAGTGCTCCTTGATAGTCGGTACTCATGACCGGGCATGATACGCCAGGTCAGCGGATGTCAGGGTAATACGCTGTCCAGGGCGTCGCGGACCCGCTCCGGCTGAGCGCGGATCGTGGTGGACTGCTCCAGGTGCAGGAACTGGCCGGTGGAGTTGACCGCCTCCTGATAACAGGGATCGGGGGCACCGTTCACCAGCCGGCCCTGGATGTTGTAGGCGCCACAGACCCGCTCCTCCACCTGGGCGCCGGGCCAGTTGTTGCACGACGTCACCAGCTCCTCGGAGAACTCGTTCATCAGCGCCAGGCCGAACTGGGCCACCGGCAGGGCGCCGGCGCTGGCCAGGGTGGTGCCGTCGGAGAGGCTGATGCCGTCGTCGTCCATACCGTGCAGGCTGACGACCCAGTCGTCGGGGTAACGATCGTGCAGGAGTTCGTGCACCCGGTGGAAGACGCTGTCCACCACGTGGGCCATGTCCGACTCGCGGAACGGCGCCAGCTCCCCGTCGCAGCGGTTGGCCTGGCCGTCGCAATAGGCATAGCCGGTGTTGGCGCAGCGGTTGGTGCCGGACACGACAAGCGCCCGGGCGTCCAGCTCGGCGAACAGCATCACCGCCTCGTCCAGCGTGCCCGCCTCGTAGAACGGATGGGGCGCGCCCACCAGCAACGGCCGCACGTCACCGGCCCGCCAGGCCAGCACGCCGCGGCCTATGCCCAGCTCATCGGGATACCAGAGGGCCAGACCGATCTCGTCCTCTTCCCCCTTGCACAGCACGTATCCGGTGTCCTCGAGCGCGGCCAGGGCCGTGTCACCGTCCCCGTCCATCAGCGCCACGAAGGAGTTGGACAGGGCGTTGAGGATGGTGGGACCGGGGGGCTGGTATTCGTTCGAGTCGGCGTCCGGGGGCTGGATGAAGTAGGGATCAAAGCGCACCAGCACGCCCCACTCACACACCGGGAGGGGCTCGAAGGAGGCGGGCTCCCCCGTGTCGTCGTCGTCCGCGCTGTCGTCATCCGAGCTGTCGTCGTCGTCGCCGTCGTGGTCGTCCGCCGCGGCGTGGTCCCCGCGGGCGTGGGGCCCCCGAGAGGCCGCGGGCCCCCCCCCCCCGCCCCCCC
>CAZDDH010000019.1:27718-63056 GCA_964504165.1 uncultured Rickettsiales bacterium
GGTCGCGTCGTCGTCCCCCGCCGAGTCGTCGTCCCCGCTGTCGTCGTCCCCGCTATCGTCGTCGTCCAGCACCACCGGGCCGCAGCCGCAGCCGTCCCCGGAGGCCCCCATTCCCACCAGCAGGGCCAGCAGCACCACGAAGTAAGGTGCGAGGGGAGTCAGGACCGGTCGGTTACGGCTCACGTGGGGGATTCTGACCGGATTCGCCCGGAACCGAAAGCGCCTTGCCACCCGGACCGCCGCCGGGCCCGGCCGCCTGCCCCCGCATCGCCGCCGCCAGCGCGCTGGCCAGGCACACGGCCACCGCGGCCATCAGCGCCAGCCGCAGCGCCTGGATCTCGGTGGGGCCCCAGGTGCCGCCGGTCTGCCCGCCGCCGATCTGGAACAGGGTCGTGGCGCCGGCCACCCCCAGCAGCATGCCCGAGCTGCGGGCCAGGGCCATCACCCCGCCGGCGATGCCCTGCTTGGCCCGCGGCGCGGCCCCCATCAGCGCCGAGGAGTTGGGGGCGATGAAGACCCCCGTACCCAACCCCATCACGGCGAACCACGCCGCCACGATCCACGGGCTGGAGTGCAGCGTCAGGGTCGTCAGACCCACCAGGCCGCCGGTCAGCACCAGCAGGCCGCCGGTGGCCAGGCCCCGCGAGCCGATGCGGTCCGACAGGCGCCCGGCCGGCGAGGCCACCAGCGCCATCACCAGCGGCTGGGCCGACAGCACCAACCCCGTGCGCACCGGCGAAAACTGCAGCGCCTCCTTGAGGTAGAAGGGCAGCAAGATGATGGGGATGAACAGGGCGATGTAGTTGCCCGCTGCGCTGAAGGTTGCCCCGCTGAAGATGCGCGACCGGAACATGCCCAGGTCCAGCAGCGGGTGCTCTACCCGCGATTCTACCCACAGGAAACCGAGCATCAGGGCCAGCCCGACGCTCGCAGAGACCTGGATCACGGGGGAGCCCCAGCCCAGCCGGTGCCCCTCGGCCACGGCGAACAGCAACAGCGGCAGGCCACCGATGAGGGTCGCCGCACCGGCGCGATCGAACGGCACGGTGCGGCGTTCGCTTTGGGGCAGATACCGCCAGCCCAAAGCCAAGATGACGAAGGCGGCGGGCAGGTTGAGCCCGAAGATCCACCGCCAGCTGAGCACGCCCAGCAGGAAGCCGCCCAGCATCGGGCCCACGGTCAGGCCGGCATAGATCGCGGTGGACAGCCGGCCCAGCGCCTTGCCCCGCTCCCGGCCGGGGAAGCTGGTGGTGAGCAGGGCCGGGCCGGTGGACATGGACAGGGACGCGCCCACGCCCTGCAGCACGCGGCCGGCCACCAGCAGCGGCAGCCCGTCGGCCAGCGCGCACACCGTCGAGGCACCGCCGAACAGCACAAATCCGGCCAGGTAGATGCGCTTGTGCCCCACCAGGTCGCCCAGCCGGCCCGACACCATCAGCAGCACGGTGGCGGCGAGCAGATAGGAGGTCACCACCCAGCTGGTGTCGGCGATGGGGATGCCCAAATCGGCGCCCACGTGGGGCAACGCCAGGTTCACCGAAGCCGCGGACATGGCCGCGATGAATGTGGCCACGCTGACCACCATCAACACCAGTGACCGGCGGTCGTGGGGCGCTGCAGCCATTGATCGTCACCTTCTTCGCGGGTATGAATCGGTGTTCACCCAAGTGTAACGTGTGAGCCAGGGAGGAATCATGGTCCGCTACTTATTGCCCACCCTCATCGCTCTAGTGCTGGCTGCGACCGGCTGCAATGGCGATCCGACGCCGGCCCCCGAGACCCAGCAGCAGGGCATCATCAACGGCGAACCCATCGGCAGCGACGAGTTCCCGGCCACCGCGGCGCTGGTGTTCCAGGGCACCATCATCTTCGGCCAGTACGAGATGCCCACCACCATGATGATGTGCACCGCTACCCTCATCGCCCCGGACGTGGTGCTCAGCGCCGGCCATTGCGTGGACGACTACGCGATGACGATGGGCATGGGCGAGGTGATCGATCCCCTGTACTGCGTGAGCTTCGAGGAGGACCTGCGCTGGATGGCCGAGGATCCGGAGATGAACCCACCCCTGCCGGACGACGCCGTGTGCAGCTCCGGCTTCGTGCCCCACCCCGACTTCGACATCATGGGCATGACCGAGGGCTCCCTGGGCAACAACTACGACATCTCGCTGGTCTTCCTGGACGAGCCCATCTACGACCGGCCCTTCGCCTACCTACCCGACGCGGACGAGGGGGCGCAGCTCTACGAGCAAATGGAGGTGGACGTGGTGGGTTACGGGATGCGCACCGCCGAGGGGGGCAACCCCTGGGAGCCGCCGGATCCGGACACCTCCTACGAGCGCTACTGGGCCCACACCTTCATCAACGAGTTGGACGACTACGAGATGCAGGTGGGCTCGGACGAGACCACCGGCCGCAAGTGCCACGGGGACTCCGGCGGCCCGACCTTCGTCGAGGTGGAGACGGACCTGAGTGTCAGCGAGCGGGTCATCGGCGTCACCTCCCGGGCCTACTCCGCCGCCGAGGACTGCAACGTGGGCGGCGTGGACATGCGCGTGAACGGCTTCCTGGAGTGGATCGAGGAGACCATGATCCAGGCCTGCGAGGACGGCTGGCGGGACGAGACCGAGTGCGAGGACCCGGGCATCCGCCGGCCACCGGCTGACTACGGGGACGACGACGACACGGCGGACGACGATGACGACGCCGCCGCGGACGACGATGACGACGACGGCGACGACTGCAGCTGTAGCAGCGATGGGCTGGGGTCGGGCAGCGCGGCGCTGGCGTTGGCCCTGCTGTCCCTGCTCACGACCCTGCGGGCCTTCCGCCGCTCGTAACCCCCATCTGTGCAACCTCTCGGCTGTGCCAAACCTGGTACACAATGACACACCCGCGTCACAGCCCGTGACACATCGCGCGTATGACAGATCATAACTATCTGTATTTATTGATCTTTCATTTGTTGGCATGCCCCTTGCTCTATCCCCCAGCCAGGAGGCAACAATGCTCAGCACCCCAAAAAAAATGGAAGCAGCCGTCATCGGAACCGCCCTCGGCTGGATCCTCAGCGTCACCCTGCTCGTCAGCGGATGCCACGGCTTCAACGACGAGTACGGCATCGTGCTGCCGCTGGAGGACACCGGCACCGCCCTGTCGTCCGACGGCCGGGGCAAGCTGGGCCCCAAGGACGCCGACTACAGCGCCACCGCCGTGTGGGAGGCGAGCAACTCCTGGGCCGACACCGACACTGCCGCGGCCAGGGAGGCCGGGCTGGCCTGGCGGGGCGACTCGGGGCTGGACTGGGAACAGAAGTACGCCCTGTGGGTGGACGGGCTGGAGGCCACCGCCAGTCACTCGGGCTACGGCACGACCTTCCAGCTGGAGACCCCCACCGGCAAGGTGCTGCCGGCCCCGTACCTGGAGTGTGCAGAGGCCGCCTACTTCCTGCGGGCCCTGTTCGCCAGCTGGTACGAGCTGCCGTTCTTCGTCGAGGCGGTGGACGGCCAGGGGCAGCGCATCTTCTTCGGCCACTTCGGCTTCATCAACCACGACGGCTCCCGTTACGGCAACACGCCCAACTTCAGCAAGTACGCCGACCATTCCCACATGACCGCCGCCGACATCGACGCCCAGGGGTGGCCGTCCGACTCGACGCTGCGCGGCCGGGCCATCTACGGCACCGCATCGGACGACCAGCCGTTCCTCGGTGAGGACGCCCACTTCGGCGCCTACCTCGACGAGCTGCTGCTCAACAAGCGCACCGGCTACTTCATGATGATCTTGCTGCCCTACTTCGGCTCGGTGAACCTGGCGGACGACGCCAACGCTTACCACCTGACCGCCGACGGAGTGACCACCGGCGCCGTGCTCATCGAGCGCTGGCAGCGCACCGGCATCGGCCACGCGCTGATGGTCAAGGAGGTCCAGTGGCTGGCCAGCGACGAGGCCGCCGCCGAGCTCATCAGCGGCTCCATGCCCCGCCGCCAGCCCAAGTGGGAAAGCGCCACGGCGTCGAAGATGACCTTCACCAGCGACTACACCGGCGGTGAGGGTAAGAACAGCGACGGCGACGCCTATGCGGACCTCGGCGGCGGCATCAAGGCGTTCATGACCGCCACCACCGACCGCGGCTACTGGCTCAACCACGTGCCGGCCGATCGCCTGGAGCACTTCATCCCCTCCGGTGACTCCGAGGCCAAGGCCGCCCGCCCCGCCCAGTTCGAGGAGCTGCTGGCCGAGGTGGACCCGGAGGACATGATCGACGAGCTGCTGGCCATCATCGAGGACAAGCGCGCCCACCTGCGCAACTACCCCGCGTCCTGCTCCGCCCGCATCTCCCGGGAAGACACCTTCGACCAGCTGTACGACGTGCTGCAGATGGAGCGGGGCTGGGACCGCCAGCGGGCCGACGAGGAGTACCGCACCCTCGAGGACTACGTCTTCGCCGAGCTGGAGTACTCCGAGTCCAAGACCTGCTGCTGGAACAGCGCCACGCCGGAGATGTACGACATCGTCATGGACTACAACCACGCGATGATGGACGCCGATCCCGACTCCTGCATCGAGCCGGCCGTGTTCAAGGCCGAAGGCGGGGATTACGAGCGCTTCGAGGCCTTCGCCATCGACGGCGGACGCGGCGACCAGTGGATCGGCTGGACTGCCGACGAGAGCTGCCCTCAGGCGGACGTCATCGACGACACGGAGACCACCCACGGCTGGACCGACTTCTGCGACATCGCCGACGAGCTGGTGGGCGGCGGTGGCAGCGGCGGCACCGGTGGGAGCGGCAGCGGCGACACCTACGAGCCCAACGACAGCGACTCCCAGGCCACGCCCATCGGCGAGGGGAGCTACGCCGGGCTGAGCATCGGCAGCAGCGACGACCACGACTGGTTCGAGGTGGCGGCCGGCGGCAGCACGGTCACCGCCCGCATCGATTTCAGCCACGCCAGCGGGGACCTTGATCTGGAGCTCTTCGATGGCAACGGCAACGAGCTGGACTCCTCGGCGGGCACGTCCGACAGCGAGCAGGCCAGCGGCAGCGCCTCCACCGTGCGGATCCACGTCTACGGCTACAGCGGCGCCACCGGCTCCTACAGCCTGACGGTGACGGTCGACTGAGCACTCCTGAAGAGTGCTGGCCTTCTACCCCCCCCAAAAAAGAATCCCTCCCTCTTCTCTGTGTCCTCTTCGTCCCCCTCCGCGCCCTCTGCGATTTTTTCTTCTCAGGCGCATAATGAAATTGTCAACCTATCCACCAACCACGGGAGAAAACATGACCTGGCGCACCTTGGCGATTTTCTTGATGGCTGGACTGCTCACCGGTTGCTCCGAACCGGGCGGGGTCGTGATCGGGGGGGACGACGACGACGCGGGCGCCGACGACAGCGCCGGCGACGACGACGACGACACCGGGGACGACGACGACACCGGCGACGACGACACCGGCGACGACGACGACGGCTGCGAGTGGGATGGAAGTTACAGCGGCTGGGCAGCTGTCATTTACCCCTACTGGGACGACGACTGCGAGGCCGAGGCCACCGTCATGGAGTGCCTGATCCAGGGCACGCTCTACTGCGGATCCCAATGGGAGCAGTACGAGCTGGTGTTCTCCGGAGAGGCCGACGACGCCGGCGGGGCCACCGGCACCATCTTCGGTGAGACAGATATCGGATACCTCGACACCGAGTGGAACGGCAGCTTCAACGGCAACGGCTTCGACGGGAATTTCTTCCAGGAAATGGAGTGGGAGAGCGTGTCCGGCGAATTCGAGATGAACGCCAACTAACCCCCCACATTCGTTCCGAACCTCCGTTCTCACCGGACATTAATGTCCACCGCTTTCCCCTGTCCCCAGATCCACGTTGTTACTCAATGAAGATCATTCATTTTTTAACCCTGGGGCTAGGATCAACGATGTCGATGAGAACTGGATGGATTGGTTGTTATTTTATTCTCTTCAACCTTCTGCTCGGCTGCGATGGTGCAAGCCTCCACATGGATGACGATGATGACGACGACGACACCTCCGGACCCAACCTGGAAGAGGTGGACGCCGACAAGGACGGGTACTTCTACGTAGAGGACTGCGACGACACCGACGCCAGCATCCACCCCGGAGCCGACGAGATCTGCAAAGGCATCGACGACAACTGCGACGACGTCATCCCCGAGGATGAGGAGGACCGGGATCTGGACGGCTTCATGGCCTGCGAGCTGGACTGCGATGACAACGACGAGAACACCTACCCCAGCGCCCCCGAGATCTGCGACGGCGCGGACAACGACTGCGATGGGGCACTACCCGCGGACGAGGCGGACGACGACGGCGACGGCTTCATGGTCTGTGACGGGGATTGCGACGACTCCGACGCCGGCATCCACCCCGGTGCGAACGAGCTGTGCGATGGCCAGGACAACGACTGCGACGGGTCGGTGCCCGCGGACGAGACGGACGCGGACGGCGACGCCGTGATGGCCTGCGCCGGGGACTGCGACGACACCACCGCGGACATCTACCCCGGCGCTCCCGAGCTGTGTGACGGCCTGGACAACGACTGCGACGGCAGCGCCGCCACGGAGGTGGACGATGACGGCGACGGGCAGATGATCTGCGCGGGGGACTGTGACGACACCAACGCGCTGATCTACGACGGCGCAGCCGAGCTGTGTGACGGCAACGACAACGACTGCGACGGGGCCCTCAGCCCGTACGAGGTCGATCTGGACGGGGACGGCCAGGCCCAGTGCAACGGGGACTGCGACGATACCAACGCGCTGGTCTACACCGGCGCGACCGAGCTATGTGATGGCCTGGACAACGACTGCGACGGCGTGACGGCCTACGGGGATACGGACGCCGATGGCGACGGCTGGTTCGGCTGTAGCGGGGACTGCAATGACAACAACGCCAACATCTATCCCGGTGCCGTCGAAATCTGTGACGGCCTGGACAACAGCTGCAGTGGCGCCCCTTCGGCCGGCGAGGCCGACGACGACTACGACGGCTGGATGGTCTGCGAGGGGGATTGCGACGACTACGCCTACTGGGTCTATCCAGGCGCCTACGATGCGCCGGGAGACGGCGTCGATGCCGACTGCGACGGCCAGGACGGCGTGGCCGGCGGCAATGTCTGCTTGGACGACAACTACGTGGCGTCCTGCGGGGATATGGATTCCTTTAGCTTGAACGCCAATGATGCCACCGACGGGCCCCGCGGCCAGGGCTACTACTACGACGATATCGAGTTCTACGCGACGGCTGGGACGTATTTCGAGTTCGGCACGTACCAGGCCACCTTCGACACGTACATCTACATACTCGATGAAACCTGCATCAGTCAGCTAGAGGACGACGACAGTGGGGGGGGTACCGATAGCATGATAAACGCGGTGGTGAACGTCGATGGCACCTTCACGGTGGTCATCACCAGCTACTATGATTTCTACAGCGCGCCCCAGCAGGCAATGGGGGATTACTCCTGGTACCTGAACTGCTACTAGGCGTTCGGGCTATTCGGACTGCTCGTCCAGATAGTCGTTAATGCTGTCCCAGCCGGCCTTGGAGGAGTTGCAGGCGATCCCCCAGGCGTTGCTCGGGTCGTAGCCGCCGATGGACAGGTCGGACCAGGTGGCGAACCAGCGGAAGGTGGACGCGCCGTCGTCGCGGGGCAGCAGCACCTCGAAGGAGAACATCATCGTCGAGGTGACGCTGTCGCTGTTGCTCACCGGCTCGGTGGGGTACCACCCGCGGATGATGATCGCCGGCTCGCCAGTGCCGGCCCAGTCCACCACGCGGCGCCACTGGAGGTTGGTGTAGATGGCGATCTCGGCCGTGAGCACGGGCAGCGTGCCCTGGTAACTGCGCGTGTAGAAGTTGGCGGTGCCCGCGTCGAACTCCTCGCGGTTCGTCTCATCGACGATCTCGTAGGTGTTGTAGTTGTTGGGGTAAAGCTCGGCCCAGTCGTCGAGCATCATCGCCGCCACCACGTCGGAGACTGGGTACTCGATGATCTCGGCGTGGGTGATGGATGGGATCCCGGTGGGATCGGCCCAGCCGACACAGACGGACTGGGCGTCGCAGGGGGTGAGGTCCATGATCCGGTAGCAGTCCCCGAATTCGTCGCTGTCCATGTACTCCAGCCCCTCCTCCAGCAGCGGCTCCAGCAGCGGCTCCAGCAGCTCCACGTCGGCGTGGAAGGCCTGGTACAGGGTCAGGTCCCCGGGGGGCTCGCCGGTTGGGGGTTCGGGAGCCTTCTTGCAGCCAGCCGTGAGCGTCAGCGCGACGGCCAGGATCATCCATACGGTCGTGAAGGTTCGGGCCACGGTCAGTCCTCCAGCGCAGAATTTTGGTTTAACCAATGATGAAAACTAGCACAATCGACACCCAAAGGACGATGGCAGCGATCTTGCCGCGTCGTGCGCGGTGTGCCATCGTGCGCGCCGGAGGAGCCATTGCGAGACCGTCAAACGGCCCCCAGTTCGCGAACCGGCCTGCTGCTGTTGCTGGCCCTCTGGGGAGCCCTTGCCTTGCAGTCCTGCCGCGGCGAAGAGGACAAGGCCGGGCCTAACGTGACCGACGGCGGCGCTCCGCAACGCATCATCTCGACGGCTCCCAACCTCACCGAGATCCTGTACGCCGTCGGCGCCGGCGAGCAGGTGGTGGCGGTGACCAATTTCTGCACCTATCCCCCGGATGAGCTGGAGCAGATGCCCCGCATCGGCGCCTACCTGAACCCCGACATGGAGCGCATGCTCTCCCTGCAGCCCGACCTGGTCGTCGTGATCCCTTCGATGGACAGCCTGCGCCAGCGGCTGGAGGCGGCGGATATCCCCACCCTGACGGTGCGCAACGAATCCCACGAGGAGATGCTGGCCTCCATCGAGGCCATCGGTACCGCCACGGGGCACACGGAGCAAGGCCGACAGCTGCGCGCCGAGCTGGAGCAGGGCCTGGAGGCGGTCCGCACGCAGGCCGGTGACCGGAGCACCTCCTATTTGATGGTCATCGGGCGCGGCAGTGGCGACATGAGCGGCATCTTCGCCGTCGGCTCCGGCACCTTCCTCGACGAGATCGCCCGGGCCG
Source organism: uncultured Rickettsiales bacterium (assembly GCA_964504165.1). Lineage (GTDB taxonomy): Bacteria > Myxococcota_A > UBA796 > UBA9615 > CAYRNR01 > CAZDDH01. The sequence goes on from CAZDDH010000019.1 coordinate 36,813, forward strand.
CCGGAGGGCGCAACGTGCTGGCGGACGCCATCTCCCTGTACCCCCAGGTCCCGCTCGAAGAGGTGATCCACCTGGCCCCCCAAGTGATCATCGAGGTGGTGGTGCCCCCGTCCGAACTCACCGGGGAACAGGTCGCCGACGCCTGGGGCACCCTCTCCACGGTGCCCGCCGTACGCGACGGCCGCGTCCACGTGCTCACCGACGACTACCTGCTGATCCCCGGCCCCCGGGCGTTGCGCACCGCCGAACGCCTGCTGCCCCTGTTCCACCCCGCGTCGGCGGAGATTCCCTGATGTCGTCGAGCCGCCGCGATCGCACAGCCTGGCTTTGGTTCGCCGTGACAGCGCTGGTGTTCCTGCCGGCCATGGGCGGGGAGTTCCTCAACTGGGACGACAAGGACTGGATCCTGGACAACCCGCTGGTCACCGCGCCGGGTGGCCAGGCCTGGTTGGACATCTGGCGCCACCCGACGCTGGGCGCCTATTACCCCATCACCCTCACCGTGACCCGCCTGCTGTGGGCTATCAGCAGCGGAGTCGACGGCTGGGTCCAGGGCAACGCAGCGCTGACGGATGCCTGGGCGGCCGTCGGCGGGACGGCCGCCCCCTTCCACCTGGCGAGCATCCTGATGTTCGCGGCGGCGGCGGGCCTGCTCCACGAATGCCTGCGGCGGATGGGTATCGGCCCGGCCGGTCGCGCCCTGGGGGTGGTGGTCTTCGCCCTGCACCCGCTGCGGGTCGAGTCGGTAGCGTGGGCCGCCGCGCTGCGGGATATGTTGAGCCTGGATTTTGTCCTGCTGTTCGTGCTGGCCAGCCTGTCGGAACGGCCCCGCGTACGCCGCTGGGGCGCGCCAGCAGCCTTTGCCGCGGCGGTGCTGTGTAAATCGATGGTGTTCACCCTGGCGCCCCTGCCACTGCTGCTTGGGCTGCTGTGGTTCCGGCGGCCCTGGCGTGAATTGTTGCGGGGAGCCGTGGCTCCGCTGGTGGTTGGATTCGCCGGCGCCGCGATAGCGTTCCTGGTGTACCGCCCCGTCGCCGCGGTCAACGACTACGTGGGGGGCACCCTGCTGGGCTCGATCCCGGTCATCGCCGGGGTCCAGCTGCGCTACCTGCGCCTGCAGATCGCCCCCTATGACCTGGCCGCCCTGCCCTCCCCCGCCGACGGAGATGTGCTGGGCTGGTTCGTGGCCGCCGCGGCCATCGCGCTGCTGGTCTTTGCCGTTACATTGGCCCGCCGGGGGCAAGGCAGGCTTCTGCTCGCGTGCCTGGTATATCTCCTGGCCATGGGGCCGGTCAGCGGTCTGCTCCCGTTGGCTTGGCCGGTGGCGGACCGCTACACCTTGCTCCCCTCGCTGGCCGTCGCCGCGTCCGTCGCCTGGCTGGCCGAGCGCCCCCAGCTGAATCGCGCCATCCTGCCCGTCACGGCGGCGACGGCGCTGGCCCTGGCGCTGATGACCATCTTCACGATCCCCCGCTGGCACGACAGCGAGACCCTGTGGCGCCACTCCCTGACCCGCTTCCCCGACGAGTTCGGCGCTCACCAGAACTACGCCGGCGTGGTGGGAGGCAAGGGCCGCATGAAGGAGGCCGCCTTCCACCTGACGCGAGCGCTAGAGCTCGCGGACGGCAAGGAGCCGGACACCACCAAGCTGGTGGGCCTGCTGATGTTCGCCGAGCTCCTCAAGATGGACGTACCGATGCGCCGCATCGAACCGCTGAACGCCCAGTACGACCAGGCCGGGAGGGATCCCATGGCACTGGCCTCCCTCGGCGTCGAGCTGGCCGCTGCCCGCCTCGGGTCGCCTAGCAGCGTCATCCTGCGCCGCGCCGAGGAGCTGGGCGCGCCGCCGTCCGCCATCAGCCTCGGGTACGCCACCGGGGCCGCGCGGGGGGGTGAATGGGACCGGGTGCTGTACCACACGAGCGTCGGCCTCGAAGAGGATCCCGAAGCACAGCAGCTGCTGGCCCTGCAGATCATGGCCTACGACCAGCTGGGTGAGTTGGGTGCAGCGCTGGATGTGGCCGACGAGGTAGCCCGGCAGCAGTACACCGGCATCAGCGCCGAGGGGATCGTCGAGCGGTTGCGTAAGCGCCTTCCTTGAACCGTCCCAGTAGCATCCGTTGATGTCGTTCTCCTGGTGGGCCCAAGAGAAAAGTTTCTTATGTTCTGATGAGCGTCCCTTTTTCCCGGGCGGACTGAGTACGTCCGGCGAACGTTTGACCGTGTCGCGACCCGCATGCGAGCATCCGGTGGACCCCGCGTCTTGGGAGGAGCAGCCATGCCGAGCTGGGATGAACTCAAGGACCGTGCCCGCCACCGCTTCAAGCTGGAGCACGAAGACGAACACAACTTCTCGCTGATCTGGGACTACGACAGCGGCCGCCAGCAACGGATCTTCATCCGGCGCTTCGAAGCCTTCGATCAGATCTGGATCGAGTACCGCTCCGCGGCGTGCAAGGCCAAGGACATGGATCCAGAGGTGGCCCTACGCCGTAACGCCGCCTTCGCCGTCGGTTCGCTGGCCCTCGAAGATGACTACTACTGGGTCATGTACAGCCACCCGCTGCAAGACCTCACCGACGACGAGTTCGCCCTACCGTTACAGATCGTCGCACGCACTGCCGACGACATCGAAGAGGAGTTCACGAAAGAAGACGTCTACTGAGCCGGGAACGCAGGCCGATCAGCTATCCGGGCAACCAGCATTGATCCAGTCACAGATACACTGAGCCTGATCCGCAGGCATGGCCACATAGCCCGTTGGGGGCATGATGGGCTGGGCCAGCCCGGTGACCCGCAGATACAGCAAGCTGGTGTCGCAGCTGCCGCACTCCACCGAAGGACCACTGGTCCCTCCCTCCATGACATCGTTCAGATCCTCCAACGCCAGCCCCCCCGAGGCAGCATTGGAACGATGGCACGAAAGGCATTGCTGCAACAGCAGCGGCTGGATGTCCTCGTGGAATGAGCCGCACTCCAGCGGGGAGGTGTCGTCGTCGTCGCCCCACAGATCCGATCCGGGGGGCGGTCGCACGGTCCCGTCACCACACGCCCCCAGCAGCACCAGGGCAGCGAGCAACAAACCGTGGGGAATCGTCATCCGCATACGACGCGGAACCTCCAGAGCGGCCAGTGTACCTTCCCTGCAGTCCCTGTTCTACTCACCAATTCCAGGGGATCAAGGCTCCGGGTGATCATAGAGGTAAAAGGTCGTGTGCCGGACCACCAGCTCCGCTAGGCCCTGGGGCAACGTCTCGGACTGCCGCGTGTAACGGGTCAGTTCGGAGAGGGGGCAATCGTTCGTCACGCAGCCCACCTCGGTGGAGCCGTGGGGGAAAGACTCCACCACCGCCTGCGGGATAGTCAGGCTGCCCGAATCCGTGGTCACGCACCACAGCACGTCCGAGTACGGCAGGCCGTGGGCGACGTTGGACGTGTTGATCATCAGCTCCACGCAGGCCTCAGGGTCATTGCCCGGGGTCCAGGTGACCACGTTGTCCTGGCCATCCACCAGGGTCAGCCCGCTGGTGGCCAGATCGTGGTCCATGGGCGCCACGCCACGGGCGTTGAGGCTGACGGCAGGGAAATCCTCCCCGGTGAAACTGGCCGAGATGGGATCCCCCTCGGCGAACAGATCCGGGGGCAGATCCCACGGCCCCCAGTAATAGCCGCCACACCACTCACCGCATTCGATGAACACCTGGTCGTCCAGGCCGTTGACGGTCAGGTCACCCGCCGAGACACCCGCCGGATAGGGCACGCACTCATTGGTATAGATGCAGACCTCGGTCATGGGCGCGCAGGGCGGATCGCAATAGCCGAAGTTCATCTCCAGGTGGCGGCACTCCCCCTCCTCGAGGACCGGATCATGGAACGGAGGATAGGGGGTCTCCAGCACGGCGGCCTTGACCCGCGAATACTCGTTGTCGTCGTAGTAGTCCTCCAGCACCTTGATGCTCGCGGCCGGGTTCTCGGGGAAGACACAAGGATCCACCGGATCGGTATCGTCGTCCCCCGCCGAGTCGTCATCATCGACGACATCATCGTCGTCATCGGCGGAGTCGTCGTCCGGCGCGGTGTCATCGTCGACGGCCACATCGTCGTCGTCATCGGAAGGGCAGCCCAACAGCGTGAGGGCCAGCAGGATCATAAAAATATGAGGGATATGAGTGTTCACGATCGATTCCTCCAAAACCATCGTATGAGCCGTCGTGGCCCCTGACAACTGCGGGATAGGCTGGGGGGCCGCGATGCCAGGCCCAGCATCACTTGGTGTAGGTGATGCTATCGCGGATGTGAGCGTCGACCGGAGCAGCGGTGGTCCCCAATCCCCAGACTTCCAAGGTAAGGGTCTGCCCGTCGATGTGGAACTTGGCGAAGCCCACCTCGGTCTCCGTCGCGTTGCTGACGGGATCCAGCTCCGGCCAGGCCACCCAGTCGCGGTAGTAGGCCTCTTCCGAGTCCCAGCCCACTAGGGAGGTGGAGGGGTTGGTCCCTGCCGTGGGCAGCACCAGGTAGCCGACACCGTCGCCCGGGCCGTTGCCGTACTGGCCCGAAGGGGCCTCCGTGCCCTCGTAACGCAGCGGCTTCATGCGGTGGCTCATGTGCTCGTGGCCGCTGAGCACCCAGTCCAGCACACCATCGACGTGCTCGACGAGGGCCCGCACGTCAAACTGCTCGCCATCGTGCCGGCTGCCGGCGTTGTAAACCGGGACGTGCCAGTAGGCGAAGGCCCAGCTGCCGGTGAACGTGGTCTGCAACTCCTCCAGCTGCATCTCCATCCACAGGTCCTGCACGCCGCCTTCCTCGACCTGGGCGTTCTCCTCGCTGTTGAACGCCAGGAAGGCCGCCGAGCCGTAGTCGAAGCGGTAGTAGTCCTCCACGCCCGAGGCATCCGGTAGCGCAAAGTAGGACGCGAAGAAATCCGAATAGGACCAGCCGTCGTTGTTCCCCACCGCCGGCATGATCGGCTTGGAGTGGAACAGCTCTCGGCCCCGGTGGAAGAAGGTCCACCAGCGCCCCACCGAGGAGCCGGACGGCATGTCCCCCGGGATGATGAAGAATTCCACGTCGTCGTGGTTGAGGGCCAGTTCCGCGGCCACGTCGTCCCAGCGGTAGTACCCCGCGTCCTGGATGTCGGAGAAGGCGCCGAAGGTGAACGCCACCGGGTCGGCCTCGGCTGTGTGGAAGGAGAGCACCTTCGATTCCCGGCCCTCGCTGTCGAGGACCCGGTAGTGGTAGGTGGTGTCCGGTTCCAGGCCGGTCAGGGGGATGTGGTGTATCCGCCCGAACTCCGTGCCCGTCCGCCTGTTGCCCAGCGCCTGGGTGGGGCCGAATTCCACCCGGCCCTTGCAGGGCAGGGACGTCTCGAAATTCACCACCACACCGTGGGCCGGATCGGTGGTTTCGTCCCATGTCAGGAAGGGGCCGATGTACGGGAAATTCACCGACCAGTGATACTCCAGATCGTCGTTGTCGTCCCAGGTCCAGTCGCCGTCCTCTTCGGTGTAGAAGGTGAAGTGCAGCGCGGTGATGTCCTCGGGCAGATAGACCGCAACCTTGAACCCGGTGAGGTTGGGCGTCATGGGGATGTCCGGCATGGTCGAGGTCCAACCGTCGTAGCCGTAGTTGAGGTACAGGTTGTCTTCCTCGGCCAGCTTTCCCCGGTAGTGCACGATGGCGGGATCACCGGGCTTCATCTGGGTCGGGGTCACGTAGACGTCGGGTTGCACGTAGGGATCGTCGGTGTCGTCGTCATCGCCCGAGTCATCGTCCGCCGTGTCGTCGTCCGCCGTGTCGTCGTCTGCGGTGTCGTCGTCTGCGGTGTCGTCGTCCGAGCCGTTGGGATTCACGGTGCCGAATTGTTCATCGGCAGCGCCGCAGCCGAGCAGCAACCACACGGGTGCTGCCAGCACCATCCAGTGGTTCGCCCGCAGGGCGTTCATGCGCTGGGTTCCCTTCAGATACTGTAGAGGATGTCCACCGAATCGCCGTTCTGGGGAACGTAGGCGGCATCGATGACCACGGCGTTGATGTTGCCGTCGTAGGCCCAACCGGCGGCCATCTCGGCATCGTTGACGAACACCCGGATGGTGGCCGGGGCGGGGATGGCGGCGAGCACGAAGGTGTCGGCCAGATGGATCGACTGCTGGAGACCCAGGTCCTCCATCACCACCGTCCAGTCCTCGTCACAGATGACACCCAGCGCGCCGCTGGTGGCCAGGGCGACGTCCACGTATCCCGTGCCGGCGCTGGCGTTGCCCCAGTTGCCGCTACAGGCGACGGCCACCTGGCCGTCGGTACCACAGATGGTGCTGAGGATGACGTGGTCCGGGTTGCCCTTGAGGGCCCGGTAGTCCGCCAGATAGCTGGCCCAGGATCCGCTCTGATCCGGCTCATCCGAGACGTAGATGACCCGCAGGCCGGCCGCCTCGCGGAAGAAGCCCTGGTTGGGGCTCGTGCCGTTGACGGCCATCTCCAGTGCATCGTACCCGAACATCAGCCCCCGCTCCGTACCGCTCCCGGCGGTCCCCACGGACACGGCGTCGGCGAACACATCCGCGCCGTCCGGGGTGGTGGGATCGATGAAGGACTCCCCCTGGAACGACGCATTGTCCGTGGTCACGACGGCGATGTGGTAGTCCATCCCCGCCAGGTTCAGCGCGTCGTAATACACCGGGAAGTAGGTCCCCAGCACCGTCTGTTCATCGGCCATGGAGCACGAGTTGTCCACCACCCACAGGACATCGACCTGGTTGTTGCCTTCCTGTTCGAAGTGGTCTGTCAGGCAGCTCTCGTCCGCCTGGCCGTCACAGTTGTTGTCCAGCTCGTCGCAGAACTCCTGAGCACTGGGATAGACCTCAGCGTCCTCGTCGTCGCAGTCCCCGTCGCACAGAGAGGTGCCGTCGCCGTCCGAATCGGCGGTCTCATCCGTGTCCGGGTTGCAATCGTTGTCGAGGCCGTCGCAGATCTCCTCGGCATCCGGGTAGACGGCTGCCTCGTCGTCGTCGCAATCCCCGTCGCAGGTCGAGAAGCCGTCCCCGTCCGCGTCGTCGAGGTTGAGGGCTGGATCGGTGTCGTCACAGTCCTCGTCCGAAGTGTAGCCGTCTCCATCCTCGTCGACGGGCGCCGTATCGTCGTCACCGGTGTCGTCGTCGTCACCGTTGTCATCATCGTCGCCGATACCGATGGACCCGCCGTCGTCCTCGCATCCCAGCACGAGAGCGGCGGCCACCATCGTCAGCCAACCAACGAACACCATCCACCGGGGAAAAGCCATCATTTTTGCCCGCATGCTTCCCTCCTTCTTCCAGGAGATTACCACGCTCGGGTCACCTAATCACTCAAACCTGCTGCGGCCAGGGGTTCTGCCCGGCAGTCCGGGGCTCACGAGGCGTCGATCACGAGGATCTGGTCGGCCTCTGGTGTGCCGCCCGTCACGTGCAGCCGGGCCGGTCTGAGAAGCAGCACATCGGCGCCGGTGGGTTCCCGCTCCCCCCCCCTACCGAGCTGTTCCAGCTGGCCCGGCACCGCCCCCGGCGCCACCGTCAACAGCCTGGCAACACCGTAGGTCCCGTGGATGGACGGCCGCAGATGCGCCGCTTCTCCGGCGCGCAGGGAGAACAGGGAGATACCGTTGTCGGCGTGGATGGGTGGTACCCCGGGTTCCAGGCCCTCGATCACCAGCGGGATGGATATCTCCTCGCCCACGCGAGCCACGGGAACCAGCCGCAGGACGACGGGTGGTGGCGGCGAGGCGGGATCACCGTCCGCCACCAGCAGCGAGAGGCCGTTTTGCGTGTAGCCGTCGGCGGGGATCACACACTCGTGCACCCGCTGGCCACGCACGCTCACCTGGAGCAGCACCCCGGCGTACCCGGGTGACCACAGATACCCGGCTTCGTAGGTGACGTGGGGCCACAGGAAGTGCAGGTGGACCGGGTGGTCCGGTGTCAGGGCCACCTCCCGGGGCCCATCCTTCAGGTTCAGCTCCCAAAGGCTGAGTTGCCCCGGCGCCACCTCCACAGGCGTGCGTGGACCGGCCGGAGGATCCCCGGCCGGCTCGATGAACTCGAACCGCATGGGCCCGGAGTACTCGGACACGCCACTGCGGACGGGATAGCCGGGCATGATCGTGACGGTGTTGTATTCCGATTCGGACTGGACCTCGAGGAGATAGCGCATCTGCCGGGGCGAACGCTGCTGGATGGCGTACCCCGACATGCTCACCTGGTGACGACTCCTCGGCCCCGGGGCCGGGAACTCCATGAGGTAGATGCCATCTTGCGGCACGTCCAGCTGGTAGGTGTCCGTGTCCGCCGGGGCGACGATGGTGCCGTGCACGGACCGCTGCCCCGGCTCCAAGCTGGGGTTCACCAGGGTCAAGCTGTCCACTCCGAAACCCTGAGCCAGGCCTGCCAGGGCGAGAGCACCGCTGACCCCCGCGGCCAGCATGGGCAGGGCCCAGCGCCGCCCGGAAGGCCCGGCGTGGACGTCCGCGCGCCCGGTGACCACGGGCAGGACGATGAACTGCATGGCGAACGTCCCGGCCAGCGCCCCGTTGACCACGGTCAGGGTGGCCAGCATCAGGCCCGTCTCCCAGCCATTCTCCGCCAGCGTCCGCATCAGCGGCCCCATGGGATGAGGGGTGGTGCCGTTGTTGTAGGCGGCCACGAGCCCGCCGGTGACCAGCAGCATGGGGACCGCCGCAACCATCGCCAGCACCGTGGCGATGGGCGGGCCGAACAGGACCCGCACGGCTCGCGGCGCCCAGCGCAGCAGACGTTCGACGCCACCGGCGCAAAAAGGCGCCAGCACCACGATGGAGCAGGTCGCGACCAAGAAGCCGTGGTTGTACGAGCCCGAGTACAGATAGTGGTCGGTGAATGGGATGGCGATGGAGGGTGCGTTCCACCACCAGGAATACAGCAGGGCCACACCCACGGGCAGATAGAGGGCGAAGCTGGTGGCGACCCAGGTACGCAGATGCCCCTCCTCGGCGTGCCCTCGTACGCTGGTGAGGGGGCCGGGCCGGCCCGGGTACACGTGCAGGAAGGGGAGCGACAGCAGCAGTCCGACCGTCGGGTAGGCCAGCAGGCCCACCAGCCAGCCCCAGCTCATGTAGGACGGCCACAGCATGTCCAGGCCGTAGCTCAGCACCTGGAAGATGACGAACCCGGTGAGGCTGCCAAGCAGCGCCCCGATGGGGCCCAGCAACAGCGGCAGCATGCGGCGGACGATGTGGATCATACAGGTGGTATCCCAACCCATAGCACCGGTGGCCGTCCACCCATTCCGTGCCGCCGGTTCTGGTAGGTTGAGGTCATGGCAGCGCCGTCCCCAGGAGAACGGAACGAGAATCCCCCGCAGGGGGCGTTGCCCGAGGTCCCTCCCGACTACTACTGGCGGTATTTCCGGACGGTGACGGAGACGTCACTCCACCACCACGCCCACCTGTTCTCTCCGCACGAACTGCAGCAGCTGCAGTCGTTGCTGGCCCTGCCCAAAGCGGCACAGCAGCTGTTCGTCCGACTGTTCACCCGCGTGGGCACCCTGTTCCGCCGTTCCCGGTTGGTGTACCCGGAGATCGGAGACCTGGAGGCACCGCTGGTTGCCCTGGAGGAGGCGGGATTCGTCGCGCGGAACCCTCCCCAAGCGCTGGCGTCCGGCGAGGCGCTGGCGCTGCTGACGATCCCGGCCCTGAAAGGCCTGGCCGCAGCCTTGGAGCTCCCGACCGGCGGGCGCAAAGGCGACCTGCTGGCTCGGATCACGGAGGGAGCCGGGGATTCCCTGGGGCAGCGGCTGGTTGACGTGGAGGAGTTCGTGCAGCTGAGGGGCTGGGAACCCTGCACGGTGGCCCAGATCGCCTTCTTCGGCAACCGGCATCAGGACCAGACGGAGTTCGTGCTGGTGGATCTGGAGTTCAGCGCATACCACGACTACGCCGTCGACCGGGAGGAGCTCCTGTTCCCCAGCCGGGGAGCGATGGACGCCTTCGTGGCGGCTGCGGCCCGCTGGGACGAGGCGTACCTGGCCTGGGAGGAGGGGGACCACACCCACCTGTTCCAGCTGGGCCGGGAGGCCCTCGCCGAGCTGGACTCACGGCCGCAGGTGGCTCCGTACCGGCGCCGCGTGGATCCGGCTCGCTACGATGATCGGCTGGCCCGGCTGGCCGCCCGCGAGCTGGAGCGCGTGGGAGATCTGGAAGGGGCCGTCCAGTTCTACCAGGCGCTGGTGAGCCGGCCCCGCAGTGTGGCGCGGGCTGCCGCGGCGGCCGACCGGCTGGGCCTGGCCCTGCGTCGCCTGGAGCGGGGTGACGAATGGACGGCGCTGACCGCCCAGCTACTCGTCAACGATCGGCTGGACGACGTCTCCCGCTACGTCGTCGAACGCAGGCGGGGGCTGCTCAAGCTCGGTGCCGACGCGCGTAAGCAGCTGCAGCGTCCGCCGGTCATCGATTTCGAGTTCGAGGGCGCCGGCCATCAGGGTCCCAAGGCGCTGTACCGGGTGGGCGAAGAGGCCCTCGTGGTGGAGGAAGCGGTCCTGCAGTCCATGGAGTATGAGGGGATCTGGTGTGAAAACTCCCTGGCCTCCACCCTCTTCGGGTTGCTGCTATGGGACGAGCTGTTCGCGCCGGTGGCCGGGATGTTCCAGCACCCGTTCCAGGACGGGCCGCTGGATCTGGCCACCGAGACCTTCTACGAGAACCGCAAGGGCCGTATCCGCGCCCGCCTCCGGCAGCTGAGCCGGTGCGACGTGCAGCGGGAGGTCGAGGCCCGCTTCGCCCGCCACGCCGGTACCCGCTGCCGTGGCGTCAACTGGGACCTGCTCCCCGCCCAGGAACTGGGCCGTGCAGCCGTCGCCCTGGGCCCCGGCCTGATTCCGATCCTGGAGCGCCTGGCCCGCCATCCCCGTCGCCACCGCCGCGGCATGCCCGACCTGTTCCTGTGGGGCCCGGGTGGTGCCCTTGTGGTGGAGGTCAAGGGCCCGGGAGACCAGCCCTCCGTCGAACAGATGCTCTGGCACGACTACCTGCTGCGCCACGGCGTGGATGTCCGCATCGCCCGCGTCCGGAGGGCAAAGGGCCTCGCGGATATTTCGGGCAAGCTGCGTGGCGGACTGGACGAGTAGGTCTTGCATCGGCCTAAAATACGCCGTGTCTACCCTGGCCCGCATAAACGGAACAGGTCTTGCTTACCCCCTCGAACATATCTTGCCCATCGCGTCGAGGAGACATCATGATCCGTAGAATTCCCATCCTGATCTTGCTGATTGCCCTGGCTGTTCCCGCATCTTCCCGGGCGGCGACCGAAGGTTCCGCCGGCCGGGCCTTGATCGGTGGAACCCTCACCGCTGGAGGAATCGCCGCCGTCGCGCTGGGAACGGATCGCCTCCTGGGCAGCGACGATATCGACGCCTATCAGCTGATGTTCATCGCGCCGGTGCTGCTGACCCCCGGCATTCCCCTGCTCTCGTTCGGGATCGTGCAGGGCATCGCCGGCGACGGCATGGTGGACGATCCCGCGAACCTGCGCCTGTGGGAGCGCGTCATCGTCGCCCAGGCACTGTACGCGCCGTGCATCATCGTGGGCGGTGTGCTGGGCATGGTGGGGCTCGCACAGGGTGCCTACGAGTCCCAATGGTCGTCCCTCGATTACCCGTCCTATCTGCTGCCCGTCTTCGGATTCTCCGTCTTTGCGATGGGGATGGGCATCGCCGTCGATGGAGACAACGCCATCGTCGAGATGGGGGGGCGCGAGTCCTCGCTGACCACCCCCCCCGGCGCGCTCCTGCTCGGATCCGGCGTCGTGGCCGCCGCCATCGGTACCGGTATCCTCACCAGCTTCACGTGGTTCGGCGCCCCCATGTACGCGGGGGAGGTCCCCAACCCGCCGGCCATCTCGGCCCTGTGCGCCACCGTCTACCTCATCGGGGGCATCACCAGCATCCTCGCCGGCGAGAGCCGGCTGCGCCGTTACAACAACACCGGCAACTGGGGCCCCCAGGTTCGCCGTCAGCACCGCGCCCCGCGCGTGCACCTGGACGGCATGGCGCCGACCTTCGACGCCAACACGGAAACGGCGGGCATGGCCATCGTCGGGCGATTCTGACCGCGATTACTCTGCGAGGTACTTCTCCAGCCATCCCTCCGGCTTGATGCGCAAGGACGAGGCGGGCATCTCCAGGCGGGTCGTCCGCGAACGGGGAGCTCGGGTCAGGCTGGGTGGGGTGATATCCCGGTCGCGGAACCACCGCCGGATCCGCCCCAACAGGCGGTTGATGTCGCCGTAGCGCATCTGCTTGGCGTCGCCACGCCAGACGACCGCCCGCAGGTCTACATCGGCGACGGGGCCGAACTTGTAGCACTGGTAGTGGGCCAGCACGGAGAGGGCCAGGCCCAGCTGGTAGGGCATCGTGTCACGCACCACGCGGGCGCCGGCCACGTGGTTGACGATGAACTGGTTGTCCTCGAGCTGGATGCTGAGCATCTCGCTGTCCGGCCCGGTAGACGTCGTCGCGGTGGCCGTGGCCACGCTCTCGATGCGAATCACGCGGATGTCGATGACGTCACCGAGCTGGATCAGATCCCCGGCCGCCAGGGCCACCCCTGCGGGGCCGACGGGTTTGCCATTGAGGCGGCTGCCGTTCTGGGATCCCATATCCCATAGCCGGTACTGCTTGTCGTCCAGCCTGATCTCGGCGTGATGGCGACTGATGCGGTCGCTGAAGAGCACGAGCTCGGCCCACTCCGGTTCCCTGCCGATGCGAACGCTGTGCTTGATTCGCAGGGTCTTGCCCTGCAACTCGAGCTCGATCATCTACGGCTCCCCATGCTAGCCAGCCTCGGGACTGCACCGTCCCCGTGCCCCTTGATCATGCCCAGAACCACACCTCCGGGCAACTGACAGAGTGCCCCAGAACACGGCAAAATCACCCCTTTTCTTTCAATCATCCCAGTTGTTCCTTACTCGCTTCATTGAAACGGCTGGACCGCATCTACACTGGCCATGGACCGCAAGAAGGGTCCCAACATTTGGAAAGGATTTGCTTGGAGACACAGTGATGGACGTACAGCAATCCCCACTCGATCTACGGTTTTCACGTTTTTTTGCCATTCACACCGAGATCTGTACCGATCTGTGGCAACGACTGGAAGAGGCGCCCCCCTCCCCAACCCGCGGGCCCACGGTCTGTGGCCTGTCCCACGAGGGACGGCTACATGTCGACAACGAGGACGCCTTTGCCTGGGGCCCGGTCGACGATGACATCTATCTGCTGGCGGTGGCTGACGGCGTCAGCGCGACCTGTTGGGGGGAGATCGCCAGCGCGTACGCCGTGCACTCACTGTTCGCGTGCTTCAAGGAGGGATTATCCCGTCACGGGGACTCGGGGACGGCCGACCTGCGCCGGATCTTGTACCAGGCAACCCTGGCGACCAACCAGGCGGTCTACCGGCTGCGCGAGACCTGCGGGGACAGCATGTCCACAACCCTGTGCGCCGCGGTCGTCCGGGGTAACTCGGAAGCCTATGTGGTCAACATCGGGGACAGCCGCGCTTACCTGCAGCACGCCGGCCGGGCCAAGCAGATCACCCGCGACCACAAGCTCACCGAGGGGCTGGTCGCCGACGGGATCATCACCCCCGCGGAGAGCCAGTACCACCCCTGGAGGAACATCCTCAGCCGGGTCGTCGGCCGGGATCCGGAGGTGGAGGCCGACGTCTTCCATGTGAAGATCCTCCCCGGGGATCGTCTGCTGCTGTGCAGCGACGGCCTGTGGGAAGAACTCAGCGGAGGGGAGATCTCGGGCATCCTCGACGCGTACCCGGACACCCAGATCGCCTGCGAAGAGCTGATCTGCCACGCCAATCGGGGCGGCGGGCGGGACAACATCACCAGCCTGTTGTGGGACGCCCCGGCTTCCCGATCCGACTAGCTCGAAGAATGGGGCGCCGGTTCGCCGGACGCCAGCGGGTCCGCACCAGGCTCCGAGGGCTCGGCGAGCAGCTCCCGGGCGTCTTCCAGCACCAGGTACAGCGACGGCACGATCAGCAAGATGATGAAGGTGGCGAAGAGGATGCCGAAGCCCAGGCTGACGGCCATCGGCACCAGGAAGCGGGCCTGCACCGACGACTCGAAGATCATCGGCGCCAGCCCCAAGAAGGTGGTGGCCGAGGTGAGCAGGATGGGCCGGAAACGCCGCAGACAGGACCGCACCAGAGCGTCCATCGTCGCCACCCCTTCGGCCCGCATCTGATTGACCCGGTGGAGCAACACCAGCGAATCGTTCACCACCACCCCCGATAGCGCGATGATGCCGAACAGGCTGATCAACGTCAGCTCGTAGCCCATCACCATGTGCCCCACCACCGCGCCGATGAAGCCGAAGGGGATGGCTGACATGATGATCAGCGGCTGGAAGTAGCTGCGGAAGGGTATGGCCAGCAGGGCGTAGATGCACAGCAGAGCGATGATGTACCCCTTGCCCAGCGCCGCAAAGGCCTCGTTCTGCGCCCGCTGGCGTCCCACCAGCTCCAGCGACAGCCCCGGATACCGCTCCAGCAACGGGGGGAATTCGTCCTCCTTGAGAGTTTTGAGGATTTCCCGGGACGATTTGCTCCCCGGCGCCAGCGAGGCGGACACGTTCACCGCCCGCACCCCGTCCTCGCGGGAGATGGTGGTGGGGGCCCGGCTGCGGTCGAACTCCGCCACGTAGGACAGGGGCACGTACCCCCCCGTCGGCGACCGGATCAGCAGCTGCTCCACGTCGTATTCGGAGATGCGCTGTGCCTCGTCCAGCCGGACCATCACCTTGATCTCGTTGCGGCCACGCTGCTCCCGCAACGCCTCGGCGCCGTAGAACGATGACCGCATCTGCCGCGCCACATCGGTGCCGCTGAGGCCCAGCGTGGTGGCGTGGGGCAGCAGGGTGAAATCCAGCTGGGGTTTGCCCGACGCATAGCTGTTGTCCACGCTGGTCAGGGCTGGGAACTCCCCCAGCGTCTCCGTCAGCGTGCCGGATACGCCGGCCAGTACGTCCGCATCCGCGTGGGTGATCTTGACGTCCACCGCCGCGCCGGCCCCGGGCCCTGACGACGAGTTGAACAGCAACGCCTCCACTCCGATGATTGGGGGCATATGGCTCTCCCAGACCCGGGAAAACTCCGCCGACGACACATCCCGCTGGTCCGTGGGGACGAGTTCCAGCTCCACCGCCACCAGGTGGCCGCCCACCTCCCGCGGGGAATGGCGCCGCACCGGCCCCTCCCCCACCCGGGTGAACATGCCGCGGACGATGGCGTCCCCGCCGCACTCGTCGATGGCCTGGTTCGCGGCGGCCTCGAGGCTCTTGCGGATCTCCAGGGTCCTGGCCACGGGGGTGCCGTAGGGCATGCGCACGCCGGCGGTGACCAGGTCCCCCTCCAGCCGCGGCATGAAGTTGAACGGCACCACTCCGGACGCCACCAGCCCAGCGGCGGTGAGGAACATGGCGATGGCGATGGAGATGGCGATGTAGCGGTACTCCAGCGCCCGGCGAAGCACCGGGAGGAAGACCCGCTCGTTGTGCCAGGCGAGGGCGTCGGCGATGCGCCGCTGTAGCCGCGCGAACCGCCCCGTGCCCCGCTCACCCGCGCGGCTGTGGGCCAGGTGCGCCGGCAGGATGAAGAACGACTCCACCCACGACATGGCCAGCACGGTGACCACCACCGCGGGGATCATCATGAAGATCTTTCCCATCGTGCCCGGCACGAAGAACAGCGGCGAAAACGCCACGATGGACGTCAGGATCGAGAACGTCACCGGGACGGCCATCTCCCGGGCGCCCTCCACCGCCGCCTGCATGCGCGGCACCCCCTGGCACAGTTTCTCGTAGATGTTCTCCCCCACCACGATGGCGTCATCCACCACCAGCCCCAGCGTCACGATGAAACCGAACAGCGTGATCATGTTGATGGACATGTCCACGGCGGGCAGGAACAGGAACGTCCCGAGGAACGAGATAGGGATGCCCAGAGACACCCAGAACGCCAGCCGCAAGTTGAGCAGCAGCGCCAGCAGGAGCACCACCAGAAACAGCCCGTAGCGGGCGTTGCTCACCAGCAGGTCGATGCGCCCCCGCAGTAGCTCCGAGTCGTCGTCCCAGATATCCACGGACACGGTGGAGGGCAGCTCCACCCGCAGCCGATCGGCGTGCTCGTGCACGGCGGCCGCCACCCGGGTGGGGGTCTCGTCGCCCACCCGGTAAGCCGTCAGACGCACGGCCGGCTTGCCGTTGAAATACGACGCCTGATCCGTATCGGCGAAGCCGTCGCGGATGGTGGCGATGTCCGCCAGCCGCACCTCCCCACCGTCGGCGGTCCCCCGCAGGATCACATCGCCGAACTCCACGCCGCTACGCCGCCGGTCCGCCACCCTCACCAGCAGCTCGCCCCCCTCGGTCTTGACCCCACCGCCGGGGAGTTCCAGCGACGAGGCGGCCACCTGGCGGGCGACCTCCTCCAGCGTCAATCCGTAGGACTCCAGGGTCTCCCGGGGGATCTCGATGGCGATCTCCAGGGGCGGGATGCCGAACACCTCCACCTGGGTGATCTCCTCGTCCGCCAGCAGGTCCAGCCGTACCCCCTCGGCCAGCTCGTGTAGGGTGGCCGGCTCCAGGTCACCCGACAGCATCAGCGAGACCACCTCGACGCGCATGGCGGCGGCCATCACCTCCGGCCGCTCCGCGTCGTCGGGCAGCGACGTGATGCGGTCGACGGAGGATTTGACGTCCGCCAGCACCCGATCCACCTGTGCCCCCAGCAACAGCTCGATGTTCACCGTGCCCATGCCCTCGCTGGCCGTGGAGTTGACGTGCTTGACGCCCTCGATGCCGCGTACGGCCTCCTCGACGGCCAGCACGATGCCCTGCTCCACTTCGGTGGGGCTGGCGCCGGGGTACGGCACGGTCACGATCACCATGTCCATCTCGAACTCGGGGAACACCTCTTGCTTGATGTTGGCCGCGCCCAGCGCACCGCCGAGCAGCAGCAACACCATCAACAGGTTGGCGGCCACCGGGTTGCGGGCCATCCAGGCCAGCGGCCCTGACAGACGCTCTTTCATGGCTGGCCTCCTGCGGAGGCGCCCGCGGCACCGTCGTCGGCCTGGCTGTCGGTGCCCAGGAGCTTCACGGGGGTCCCGACCACCGGCCTGGACAGGGGGCTGACCACCAGCCGGTCCCCCGTCTCCAGGCCTTCGGTCACGATGACCTGGGTCGGCGCGCGCCAGCCGATGGTCACCTCCCGCCGCGCCAACGTCTCGTCCTCGGCGATCACCCACACCCGCTCATCTTCCACCAGCGCCGCCCGCGGGATGGACACCGCCCCCTCGATGCCCCGCCCCTGCACCCGCACCTCCACGAAGGAGCCGGGCAGCAGCGGCATCTCGCCGTCCAGCGGTTGGTCCACCGCCACCAGCAGCTGCGCTGTGCGGGTCGCGCCGTCCAGCTCACCGAGCAGACGCAGCACGTGCCCCGGAAGCACCGTGTCCCCTCCGCCCAGTTTGTGGACCACCTGCGCCGGGGATCCCTCCTCGGCGTTCACCCCCGGGATGTTCACGGCGCCCAGCCGTTCCACCGGCACCGAGACCTTGACCCAGAAACGATCCGTCCCCACCAGCGAGACCGCGGCGGTGGTGGGCCCAACCACCTGCCCCACGTCCACACTCTCCGTGAGCACCAGCGCGTTGAACGGCGCGCGCAGGACCGTACGTTCCAGGCCCAGCTGCGCCCGCCCCAGGCCCCCGCGAGCCGACTCCAGGTTGTGCTCGGCGCTGAGCAGGTGGGGTTTGCGCAGGGCTAGCGGCACGTCCTCGGCGGCGCGGCCATCCCCAAGCAGCTCCCACTCCCGCTCGGCGATACCCTGGCGGCCCAGCTCCAGCTCCAGGTCCAGTTCGGCCTGCTTCACCCGGCTCTCCTCCTGGCGGACAGCCAGCGTGTAATCGCGGGCGTCGATGCGGGCCAGCACATCCCCCTGTTCGAACCGGCCGCCGGGGATCAGCGACGGCGACTGGGAGACGATACGACCGCTCACCTCGGGGATGACGGTCACCTCCCGCGACGGGGTGACCACGCCGCTGGCGACCAACTCCACCGGCTGGGTGTCCAGCTCCACCTGCTGGATCTCCACCACCGCGACGCGCGGCTGGGGTGGCTTGCGTTCAGCACGACCGCGCAGCAGGAAGAACGCCACGATGATCACGATCCCCATCAGGGTGATGGCGCCCGGGATCAGGACTCTGAGGATGATGTTGCGCATGGTTATCGACCTCCGGTGGAGAGCCCCGCGGTCCAGGGCCCGCCCAGGGATTCGTGGACGGCGATCCGCGCGTCGATCAGGCTCCGGTGCGCGGACAGGACGTTCAGTTCGGCTTGCTGCTGTGCGTTGATGGCGGTGAGCACCGTCAGGTAGTTGGTCAGGCCGGCGGCGTAGCGTTCCCGGGCCTCGGTGAAGGCCAGCTGCGAGGCCTCGAGCATTCGTCGGTAGGCGTCCAGCTGGGCGCCGACCTCCTGCTCGTTGAACAGGGCTCCCTCCACCTGCTGCACCGCCTGCCGCACCGCCTGTTCATGGGTGGCCGTGGCCGAGCCAGCGGCGGCGCGGGCCTCGACAAAGCTCGCCCAGTTGGCCGTGCCCTGGAACAGCGGCAGGGACAGGGTCGCCCCCACACCCCAGGTCTCCTGGGTCTCCATCTCGTCGACGTACATCGCCTGGGTCCCCACCTGGCCGCTGAGGGCCAGACCCGGCAAGAAGGACTGGATGGAGGCATTCTTGCGCGCCCCCGCCGCCTGCAGCCGAAGGCCGGAAGCCTTCAGATCCGGCCGGTTGTCCAGCAGGTCCAGGGGGCGGCCCGTGGCCGGGTCCGGCGGCAGCCCCGGTAGCTGGGCCGCGGAGACCGTCGCCTCGTCATCCACGTCCCGCCCGAGCAACACGGTGAGCTGTTGCTGGCGCGTCCGGGCCAGGGCGCGGGCACCGGGCACCAGCGCCTCGGTGGCGGCCAGCTGCTGGCGCTGCTGCAGCACGTCCAGCCCGGTGGCCTCGCTGGTGAGGTAACGCAACTCCGTGAGCTCCAGGAGGGCACGGTTGGTCTCGATCTGGCCGTGCAGCAGCGCCAGCTGTTCCTGGGCGGCGACCACGTCGTAGTACGCCCGGGCGATGTTGCCCGCCAGCGCCACAGACTGGGCCTCGCCGTCCCCTTCCGTGGCAGCGGCGTCGTAGCGGCCGGCCCGGTAGGTGGGGATGCCCCCCCCCCAGATCTCCAGGGGGATACGGCCGCTGAGCATGGCCGACCCCGAGTGATAGAGCTCGGGGGGCTCGTCCTCACCGGGGGCCGACGGGACGCCGCCCATCTGGAATCCCAGCGAGTCGTAGGGTGCCGTGCTCTCGGAGACGTCAAAGCTCACCGACGGCAGGATCGGAGCCAGCGAGCGCTGGGCCATGGCCTGGGCCTGCTCCACACGCAGGTACGCGGCCTGGATATCGCCGTTGGCGGCCAGCCCCTCGTCGATGTGACCCATCAGCTGGGGGTCGCCGAAGCTGAACCACCAGGGTTCAGCGGACGGCGCGCCGTCCCGCTGTTCGGCAAACCGGTCCTCCTCGACGGGGCCATCGAAGGCGGGCCCACGGGCCAGTGCCGCGGGGGAAAACGCCGACGCCAGGATGGCACCGAGCGTGAGAATCGTGATCTTCATGGGTTCACCTCCGGGGCCAGGCCGTTCCACAGCAGCTCCACCAGGCCGTCGAGGTACTCGTCGGGGTCGCCGAAGGAGACCCCTCCAGCCGCGGCGTGCTGCATGAACGCCCGCGCCTGGATCGCCCCCAGCAACGCCATCGCCGCCGCGTCCGCATTGGTGGCCCGCATCAGCCCCCGCTGCTGGGCACGGCGGATCCATCCGGCGGCGGCCTGCTGGATACGGACCGGGGACGGTAGCTCGCCGGGCTTGCTCAACTGCACCGGGGTGATCCCGGCCTCACGCAGCACGGCCATGCAGGGCACGAATTCCGTGGAGAAGGCCTGGATCCGCTGGGCGATCGTCCGTAGCTGATCCATCAGCCCATCCGGGTCAGGATCCGCCTCGAACAGCCCGTCGAACCCCTCCGTCGGTGGACGCATGGCGGCGATCAACAGCCGCTCCTTGGTGCCAAACCTCCGGAACAACGCCGGCTGGGAGAGCCCCACCTTGTCGGCAATGACGGTGGTCGAGACCGCCGCACCGTGTTCCAGGAAGCAGGCCCGCGCCGCCGCCAAGATCTGTTCGTCCGTCACCTGTCTGGGTCGTGCCATCGAGCACCTCACCGGGGCCGATCCCCGCGAAGGGTTAGTGAGCAATCACTAACTAAGCTGTCGAGAGGATCAGATCAAGGCGCGAAACAAACTGTTACATACGGGTAACAAAAGGGAGCTCAAGTTCGCTGGAATCCTGCCGATAGCATCGCGTACCTAGGGATACCTCGAGGGTAATTTGCGTGTCGCTACGCAGAGGGAGGAACCATTGGCACAAAAACTAATCCAGTACTTCGAATTCGTCGAAAAAGAAGGGGGCTTGGTAGGACGCATGCGCCTGGCGATGAAAACCAAGATCGCCACCGAGGAGGCCGAAAAGATCCCTGACTCCGCCGAGAACATCGCCAAATTCCAAAAGGTGCTCAGCGACAATCAGTAATCCGCTGGAGAGATGAACTTGACGCTGGGCAAAAAGGCAGCTGAAGAAGTCCTCGGAAAACACGTACCGCGGCTCTGAAAGGAGTAAGCGCGTGACCGTAACCTGGGAACCAAAACATAGATTCGATGCCGAGCGCTGCCGCCATCTAATGCGCGGTCAGACATCGGTTCTGCATTGCCATCACTACGCGACGTTGTACTGCCAAACCGCAGAGGATGCCGCAGAATTTGGTGGCGTACGCTTGCTGTACAAATCAGCCGAGTACACCTTCCACGATTTGATGGCGTCGTATTTCGAAGACAACGGTATCGACGCCATCGCCGATCGGATCTCCATCGTCGAGCAGTACTGGCAGTTCGCCGGGATGGGGCTGCTGCACTTCAAGCGCTGTGGTGCGATGTCCGCGGAGGCCGTCATGGAGCATAGCCACGTCGACCGTGGCTGGATTCGAAAATGGGGCAACCGTGACGAGCCCGTGAACCACATTGGGCAGGGATACCTCGCCGGCGCGATGGCTGCGATCTATGGCCAGTCGTCGGGGAGTTTCGAGGCTACCGAGACACAAAGCATCGTCGCGGGTAACAGCGAATCCCGCTTCACCCTAGTGCGGGTCTGAGGAGGACACCATGGCGATTGACAGAGCAAAAATCATCGACACGATGTCCAAAATCGAGATCGCGGGGGACGAGGACGGGCTGATCCCAGCCTTTGGGGTGCTGGTGAACCAGCTTCCCGCCGACTTCTGGAACAACTTCGCGGAGATGTTGGTCAACTCGGTGGATGCCTCCCTGATTCCGGCCGCGCAGCATCTGCTGATGAACGCGGCCAACGAATGTGGCTACCACACGGGCTACGGCATCATCACCAGCGAAGAGTTCGGCTCCGTCGTGGGACCGATGATCGAGAAGCAGCCCGAAGATGTTCTCCACGGCGCCTACGGAGTGTTCACGGCGTGGGGTTGGGCCAACTCGGAGGTCGTGGAACTGGTACCGGGCGAAAAAATGGTCGTCCGCGCCTACGACTACTATGAAGCGGATGTGGTCGACACCGGAGCACACTCACTCAAATCGGCCTACATGCTGCAGGGGGTTTGTGCTGCGTTCATGGATCTGGCCTACGGCGAGGCATATCCCAACGGATTCCGCACCTTCGAGTGTGAACAGACCAAGGGTATCGAATGCGGTGACGAGTACGGCGAATTTGTCGTCACCCGAGCCTAGAGATCGTTGATGATCTCCTGATTCAACCCCCCCGGATAGCAGTACGAATCCGCATAGTCATACCCGGCGATGTTGATGCCGAAGGGTTCGGAGCCTTCGACGAGGTAGGTGTCGTCCGGGACGTCCAGGCGCACCACCTCGAAGAGGCCCAGCACGTCGGTGAAGGTGACGGTGTTGGGCCAGTTGTTGACGTCCGTCCCGTTGACGGTGACGGTCTCGCCGGGGGTTCGGGTGATGGTCATGCGGTCGTAGATCCAGGTGGTGGGGACCAGCACCACGTAGCTGTCGAGGAACTGCTCCACCGGGACCGCCTGGACCATGCAGGGGTCGCCGGTGGTGTTGCCGCCCGAGCCGGAGCGCATGAACTGGGTGACGAGGAAGGCCTCGGTGCCGTAGACGTAGAAGTCGCCCGGCTGGCCGGTGGAGCCCGTGACGTACATCTCGTGGCTCTCGCCCGGGCCCAAGGTGAGGGTTCCACCGGGGGGCAGGCCCGTCACCTCTGGCTCGGCCTCGAAGGTCAGAACGGTGGCCGCGTCCCCGGCGAGGATGTGCCAGGCCGGCTCCTCGGGGGGGCTGCTCACCGGCGGGTTGCGGGCCGCCAGGTACTCCGTGCCCCAGGTCTGCAGGCCGTACAGCTGCTCCTCGATGTGGTCACAAAACGAGATATTGGAAGGCACGTTCGCGCAGGTGTTGCCCATGAACACCCCCACCTCGCCGACGGTCTCGATGGTGGTCCCCACCAGCGATGAGTTGGTGCTGGAGGCCGCCACCTGGAGCACGTCCCCCTCGTCGAGGGTGATGGGGCCGACCGGCACACCCGGCGTCCCGCCCGGGACACCGCTGCCGCTGGAAGTGGAGACGGTGGGGGTGAAGGTCACCTGGGTGCCGTCCGCCTCCGCCACCACGTTGAACTCGCTGTACCCGGCACCGCTGCCCCAGCTGTCCACGACGTAGGCCTCGTCGTAAGCCGACGCCGGCAGCAGTAGCGAAGCATCCGACGAGCAGGCGTCCCCCTCCAGGGGGTTGAACTGGTACGCGATGACCGGGATCTGCGAGGTGACCCGGTAGGCCATACCCGCTCCCAGGGCCGTCTGGGTCAGGTGGCGGTCCGGCAGCTGGAAGACATGCAGGTCCAGGGGCGCCACGGTGCCCGAGTCCACCACGCTCCAGGTGTTGCCGCTCTTGGTCTCGACGATGACCTCGGCGGAGATAACCGCGTCCACATTGCTCACCACGATGGCGTACAGCAGCGAATCGGTAAACTGCTCCATGTCCACCCCGTAGTACAGGCAGCCGATACTGCTGCGCTGGCTCTCGGCCTGCTCGCAACGGGAGAGGCAGTAGCCCCCCTCGCAGACGAAACCCGCGTTCACGTCACAGGTCTCGACGACCGAGGTGGACTGCCCGTCCGCGGCGCACTGCACCACGTCGTCCCCGTCGCACCAGCGCTCGTCCGGGTAGCACATCACGCAACCCAGCCCCCACCAGCAATAAAAATCGTTGGCCACGTCGCAGTCCTCGGTGCTCTCGATGTCCCCATAGGGATCGCACGTGATGGCCGTGTCCACATCGCAGATGATCTCGCTGGGGTAGTCGTCACAGGCGTCTGGCGGCGGCACGGTGTCGTCGTCGTCCCCCGCGTCGTCGTCGCCGGTGTCGTCGTCCGCCACGGTGTCGTCGTCCACCGGATCCGTCGTCGGGCGGCCGGCCAGCAGCCAGGCCAGGCTCAGCAATGGGATAAGCAAGGGTCGAATGGTCATGGTATTCCCCTCTGTCGATCGTCTAGAGATCGTTGATTATCTGCTGATTCAATCCACCCGGATAGCAGTACGAATCCCAGTCGTCATACCCCACCACCTGGACGCCGAAGGGCTGGTTGCCCTCCAGCACGCGGGGGCCGTCGTCCACCAGGATGCGCACCACCTCCCAGTAGGGGCCCACTGCGGTAATCTCCACGTCGGGCCAGGCGTCCACGCTGATCCCGTCCACGGAGACCATGGCGCCGGGCTCGCGGGTGATGGTCATCTTGTCGTTGACCCAGGTGCTGGCCACCATCACCACGTAGTTGTCCAGGAACTGCTCGGTGGGCACCGCCTGCATCATGCAAGGGTCGCCGATGTTGCCGCCGTCGGTGCCGCCGATCATGTACTGGGTGACCAGGAACGCCTCGTCGCCGGTGACCCGGAAGTCGCCGGGGTGGGCGGTGCTACCGGCCACCTGCAGCTCCACGCTCTCCCCAGCAGCCAGTGCCAGCGTGTTGCCGTTGGGCATGCCGGTCACGTCCGCCTCCGCCTCGAAGGTCAGCGCCACGGGATCGTTGCCCGCAAGGAAGTGCCACACGGATATCTCCGGCGGGTTGGCCCGGGCCGGCATGCGGGCCGCCAGGTATTCGGTGCCCCAGGTCTGCAGCCCGAAGATCTGCTCCTCGATGTGGTCGCAGGCGGTATTGGCCGGCGGGATGTTGGCGCAGCTATGGCCGGCGAAGACCGCCACCCGCTCGCTGGCCTCCACGATCGTGCCCTCCAGGGAGCTGGAATTGGCCGAACCGGCGATCTGCAGCACGTCCCCCTCGTCCAGGGTGATGGCCGCCATCTGCACCCCGGCCGTGCCCGCCGGCACACCGCTGCCACTGGAGGTAGCGGTGGTGGGGGTGACCCACACCTGGGTGCCGTCCACCTCGGCCACCACGTTGACCTCGGAGCTGCCGTTGGTGCTACCCCAGCCCGGCACCCGGTAGACCGTGTCGTAGGCCGACGCCGGTAGCAGCAGCGAGGCGTCCGAGGTGAAGGAGTTGACGCCGTCCAGCGGGTTGAACTGATAGGCGATGACCGGGATCGTGGAGATCACCCGGTAGGCGTTGCCCGCCACCAGCCCCGAGCCGGTGATCTGGTTGTTGGGTAGATTGAACTCCTGCAACGATTGGGGCGCGATGGTGCCCAAATCGTAGACGCTCCAGGTGGCCCCGGATTTGGTCTCCACGGTGACGTTGGCGTCCACCGAGTCGTGCACGTTGCTCACCACGATGGCGTAGGGCAGCGTGGTGTAGGACGGGTGTTGCTCCATGTCGATGCCGTAGAACAAGCAGCCGATGCTCTGGCGCTCGTCCTCCGCTTGCTCGCACATGGAGACGCACTCGCCCCCCTGGCAGATCTGGCCCGCCGCCTCGTCACAGATCTCGATGACGTTGAACGACTGGCCGTCCGGGGCGCACACCACGGCGGCGTCCCCTTCGCACCAGCGCTCGCCGGGGTAGCACATCACGCAGCCCAGGCCGTGGAAACAGTAGAAGCCGTTGGCGGTGTCGCACACCTCCTCGCCGGCGATGTCGCCATAGGCGTCGCAGGTGATCGCCGTGTCCCCCTCGCAGATGATCTCGCCGGGGAAGTCGTCGCAGACGTCCGTGGGTGGGGTGGTGTCGTCGTCGGCGGCGGCCGTGTCGTCGTCATCCCCGGAGACGTCGTCGTCGAAGGGGACCGGTGTAGGGCAACCGATGAACAGGGTGAGGATCAGGAACCACAACTGGAGTCTGGCAAAACGCATCGATCGAGCCTCCAACTCGGCACGGAGAGGCCCTTCCTATCCGATCGAACGCGCGCTTCAGGAGCTAGAATCGCTTCCGCAGGTACTCCCGGACCACCTCTTGCGCGTAATACAGGGCTTCTTCCGGCTTGGCATCAGGCTCGCAGAATTCCGGCGTCTCCGCCACATCTTCGATCATCGATTTCCACCAGCGCGCGCCCACCAGGCGGTCTGCGACCTCCTCGTGAATGCCCAGATCGACCATCTGCGTGCGATCGAGATCGTCGAACCACAGCTCGAACCCGCCATCACCACGATCGTTGAGCACAACTCTCTGGGAGAGCATCTCCATTGCCTGGCGGATCGCTTCCCTGTCCATCACCAACCTCCGTGCGCGAGTCCCCCGGCCCGGAGCGCACAGCCTACACGTTTTTCCGAGAGATGCGAGGGTTTCGTCGGGCACAAACTTGCCCGGATGGCTGGATAGATCCGTGAAGTGTAGGTCTGGACGTAACGCGCGATGCAGGGCTTGTCCTGGATCCGCGGGGCGTCCAGGAGGAGGAGGACACCATGACCTATCGAAGGATGACCACTGCCATCGCCCTGTTCGCGGCCGCTTCGTGGGTCGGCTGTGCCGACTACGAGCTGAACGAAGGCGGGGACTATGGGGACGATGATGTCGCCGCCGACGACGACGACATGTGGGATGACGACGACGCCAGCGACGACGACACCGGCGATGACGACGACGTCTCGGACGACGACGCCGCGGCCGACGACGACGACGACACCGGCGCGGACGATGACG
>CAZDDH010000020.1:0-61825 GCA_964504165.1 uncultured Rickettsiales bacterium
GACACCGGTGACCTGATCACCATCACCTACAACCTGCTGGGTACCTGCGACGGCTAGTCCGACGCTCCGGCAGCGAACTTCAGTACCCCAGATCCTATCTTTCCCGCCGGATTGAGGGATCTACACCGCGGAGAGCATCCTGCTCTCCGCGGTTTCTTTTTGGGGTCCGCGATGGGGAGGGGAGGCAGCCGTCGGGGACTCGGCTTTTTGGGAAGGGGAAGGGGAGGCGTAGTCGGGGGCTGACGTCTTCATTATGAGGTTCTTCAACAGCTGTTCTCTCGTGCCACCATGGTTGATGTGAATCCCTTTGGGAGCCTTGGGTTTCGGAAGGAGCGGCGGCGTGAGAGGTAGACGATCCTGGGCCATGGTCGTGGTGGTGAGCGGATGGATCTGGGTGGGTTGTCCCGATCCGGGTGAGCTCGACATTCCGGACGACGACACAACAGCGGGGGACGACGACAGTGCCGACGCGGAGCCGTGCGGCCCGGACGGATCGGGTGGGCCGGTCACGGTGGACGGCGAGTGCCACTCCGTCATGCCCTATGCCCAGTTCGACCCGGATGAACTCATCGAGTGGCAATGGAGTTCGTCGCCGGTCGACCCCGAATACGATCAGGTGATGATGACCCCCATCGTCGTCAGCCTCACCGATGACAACGGCGATTCGCTCATCGACGATGCGGACATTCCCGACGTTGTGTTCACCACCTACACGGGGGGCAACTACACCGTCGATGGCCGCACCCGCGCCATCAGCGGAGCCGACGGCACCGATCTGTGGACCATCTCCGACGCCAACTACGCGACCCATCCCGGCGCCGGCCTGGCGGCGGGGGATCTGGACGGCGACGGGATCGTGGAGATCGTCGCCATCACCGACGACGGCGAGGTGATGCTCGTCGAGCACGACGGCACCGTGGCGTGGGTCTCGGCCCTGGGGTATGCCTTTGGCAACGGCACCCACCCGGCCATCGCCGATCTGCTGGCCGATGGCGATGCCGAGATCATCCTCGGCCGGGTGATCGTGGATTCCACCGGGGGATTCGTGGCGGAGGGTGGGTTCGGTTCCGCGGACATGGGCTGGGGACCGATGACCTTCGCCGCTGACGTGAACGACGACGGCATCCAGGAGATCATCGCCGACAACGCCGTCTACCGGGCCGACGGGAGCGCCCTGTGGTCCAACGGCGGTCCGGCGGGATTCCCGGCCATCGCCGATTTCGACCTGGACGGCAATCCGGAGACGGTGGTCGTGGCCGCGGGGGATGTCTACGTCTACGACGCCCAGACCGGAGCCACGGTCTGGGGCCCGGTGACCGTGGACTCGGCCGGGCGCGGCGGCCCCCCCACGGTGGCCGACTATGACGGGGACGGCTACCCGGAGGTCGGCGTCGCCGGCCTGGGGTACTACACCGCCCTGGACACGGATGGATCGCTGATGTGGAGTAACCTCACCGAAGACGACTCCAGCTCGATGACCGGATCCTCCGTGTTTGATTTCAACGGGGACGGCGTGGCCGAGGTGGTCTACGCGGACGAACACACGCTCTACGTCTACGAGGGCCCCACCGGGACCATCCTGTTCGAGGCCATCGACCACGCCTCCGGCACGTTGTGGGAGATGCCGCTGGTGGTGGACATCGACCACGACAACTCCGGCGAGATCGTAGTGGCCTCCAACAACATGTGGTGGGAGGGCTGGACCGGGATCACCGTCTTGGGCGCCATCGAACAGTCGTGGTTCCCCGCGCGCGGAATCTGGAACCAGCACGCTTACAGCATCACGAACATCGAGGATGACGGTTCGATCCCCGCCGATCCCGAGCCCCCCTGGGGCTCCTACAACAGCTTCCGGCGCAACACCCTGTCCGACGAGACCGTACTCCATGCACCAGACCTGCAGGTGCACAGTGTGAGCGTGTGCACCGAGCTGTGCCCGGCCGAGCTGGTTTTGCTGGTGGAGGTCGCCAATGCAGGGCTGACGGAGGTCACCGCCGGCCTGCCCGTGGGGGCGCTCCTGTTTGGTGAAGGCCCCCCAGAGCTGCTAGGCACAGCCTACCTCCCGGACGCGTTGCCCTCGGGGGCCTTTTCGCCGCCGCTGGCCATCCACGTCGATCCGGCCACGGTCGCTGGCGGGGAGGTGCGCGTCGGTGCGGACTACGTGCAGAACCTGCCCGAGGGCTTCCACGCCGAGTGTGACGAGGACAACAACTGGGAGACCTTGATGGGAATCGCCTGCCCCTGACCCTGACTCGTTGATATCGCCGGCGCTTGTCTTACACTGTCGTCTCCGTTCATCCAGCTACGGAGGTTCCATTGCCTGGAGATGCTGGCCATTCCTTCGGCCCATACGCAACAGAGCGAGCGGCGCGGTGCCTGCTGGGAGCGCCCATCGACGAGTTGGAGGACTCCCACCTGTTCGTCGCCGGCCAGGTACGGATGCGGCGCATGGTGGGGCCGGAGCGCCTGTACATCGGAGACCATACGGACTACTGGGTGCAGGTGGACGACCGGCGGCGGGTGAGGGTGTTGATGGCGTCGCTGGTCCCACCGGACAAGGACTACGAGGACGACTGCTACCGGTTCGAGGTCCGCGCCGGCGAGGACAAGACGATCCGCCTGAGCTACAGCTGGGCCATGCTACTGCTGCTGGCACACGAGGTGCTGGGATTGCCACCGCAGGACGCACAGGACCTACTCAATGGCATCTACAAGGAGGGCTACCTGCCCCGCCGCTTCGGTGATCTGGCCCTGTCCTTACAGGCCGGCCGCCGTGCCGAGCTGGGCCAGGAACCCTGCCTCTGCCTGCTCATCGAACAACAGCCCCTGGAGGGGGACTCATGAACGGTCGTCGAACCGCTCTATCGGTGGGGATCGTGCTGGTCCTCGTCATCCTCGTGCTGACCTGGATTCGCGGCTCACAGCCCGAACTCCGCGAACCGGAGGCAGCGCACCATGCGGTGGCCCAGTCGTTGCTGGAGGCCGTGGCCCGCTACCTCGACGGCGAGGAGCCCGGCCCGCTCCCGGATCTGGCCGGGGACACCTGGTACGTGTCGGCCTACAAGAACGGCAAGCGGTATCCCGTCACGGTGCAGGCCGAAGACGGCGAGCTGGATTCCTGGGCCAGCGCATTGCGGAAGGGATGGCCCGGCCGGCTGCAGGTGGACCGGGCCTTCCTGCCGGCCCCCGCGGCGCGTCTCTGGCTCGGCGGGCTGGGGCTGGACGTGGGATACGACGGCTGGATCGAGGAGGACGGCAAGGTCCATCTCCCCGTCGAGTTCGTCCTGGAAGGCAAGAGCCGCAGGGAGCTGAAGAACTACATCGAGGAACACCCGGGCGGGCCGCTGCGAACGGTGGCCTGGATTCACGACGGGTCGGGCGCCCAGCGCATGGTCCGGCATTCCATCGATCCCGGGGAGATCACACCGAAGCTCCTGCGCCAGCGCTGTGACCTGGGCGGCGACTACCTGGCCGCACACGTCGGGCGGCGGGACAAGTACGACTACGCCTGGAGGGCCCGCACCGGCTCCAAGGGCAAGGGGTACAACCTGCTGCGTCACGCCGGGACGACCTACAGCCTGTTCCAGCTGTACAACCATACGGGGCAGGAGAACCATTACGAAGCCGGCCAGAAGGCGCTCAAGTGGCTCAAGCGCCAGCGTCGCTTCGGGCACGACGATCCCACCCGTTGCTTCGAGGTCCGGGGTGAGAAGGTCAAGCTCGGAGGTGCGGGGCTGACCCTGCTGGCCCTGGTGGAGCAGGCCAAGGCCAAGCCGGACGAGGCGGACTGGGAGTGGATGCACTGCCTGGCCAATCACATCGTCGCCGAGACGGACGAGCAGGGCTATATGGCCTCGTTCTTCACCGACGGTGATATCTACAAGTGGAGCGACCATCGGTCCATCTACTACCCCGGCGAGGCGCTGCTGGGCCTGGTCCGGCTATACGAGATCGATCCGGACCCGCGGTGGCAGGAGTGCGCTGTGCGGGGGACGGATTTCCTGGTCCACGAGCGCTGGCACGCCCTGGGCCTGGAGCTCCAGGTGCCGCCGGACTGCTGGCTGATCCAGTCGCTGGAGGTGCTGCACCGGCAGGTGCCGGACCCGGCATACGCGGAGTACGCGTTCCGCATCGGCCGGAAGCTCACCGGGCCACAGCTGGTCTCGGACCGTGTCCCGGCCGATCTGCTGGGCGGGCGCGTCTCCGGCTCCCTGCCCCATGTGGTGTCCACCGGTTCGAGGGGGGAGGGCATGTCCGCCGCCGCCAAGCTGGAGCGGCGGGTTCGTCCGGGGGAGAACTTCTACCTGGAGCGGCTACGCCTCAACAGCCATTACGCTCTGCGCAACCAGTACACCGAGCCGATCCTGTTCGGCCTCGCCCGGCCGGAGACGTCGCTGGGCGGATTCCGCGACTCACCCATCAAACCCGAGGTCCGTATCGACGGCGTGCAGCACAACCTCAGCGGGCTGCTGGGGCTGCTAGATCTGCTGGAGGAGACGCCATGACGTCGCGCCGCATCATGGCCCTGGGCTGGGCACTGGTCGCCGTCTCGCTGATCAGCATCGGCTGGCTCCAGTGGGCGCTGGTGGAACGGCTGGACAACTGGCTGGTATTTCCGTTTGCCCTGCTGTCCCACGGGGCACTGTTACCGGCCGTGGCCGCATGTGGCCTGGCCTGGCTGAACAACGGTGGGCGGGCTCTGCGGATCACGTCGACGGCGTTGACCACCGTGGTTGTGGTGGCCTGGTTGTTCACCTGGTTCGTGCCGCTCCAGGTCCTGGGGAACAAGCTGGCGGTGGCCTGGTATCTCTGGCTCGGCGTGTGACTCAACGCACAGCGTTCGTGGGGGACGCCCACCTGGGTTCGACCGTCGGTGTTCGGCACCGGCAGCTGGTGGGATTCCTCGAGCAGTTGGAGGTGGACCACCTGTTCGCGATGGGGGATCTGTTCGAGTTCCTCTATGGCCACCCACAGCTGCGGGATGGGGCCGCTCCGGTCCTGGACGCACTGGACACCCTCGCCGCCGGCGGCACGTCGGTGACCTACCTCGAGGGGAACCATGATTTCAACATGGCGCCCCTGCTTTCCCCCGCTGTAGACGTCTGGAAAGGGCCCGGTGAGGTCCAGCTGGGGCCCCTGCGGGTCCACCTGGCTCACGGGGATCAGGTCCACCCATGGGATCCCGGATATGCGGTGCTGCGCCGGGCGGTGCGTACGCGGGCCTTCGGGAGGCTGGCGGAGCGGGTGGGGCCGCGGCGTTTGAAGCGGTGGGGGGAGCGGTCAGCGGACGCCAGCCGGGAGCTGGAGATGGGGCGCAGCCGGGACTGGCGCCCGCACAAGAAGCGGTACGTGCGCCGGTTGACGCTGGGTGGGGTCGATGTGGTGGTGCTGGGGCACAGCCACAAGCTGATCGCCGAGCGGATTGGGGACGGTTGGGTCGTCCAATGTGGGGCGTTCGACGAACGGCGACAGCATGCCTTGTTGGTGGATCGGAAATTACGACTGATCAGCGAGGAAAAAATTGTCTGGGAAGGGGAGGTGGGGTAGGGCCGTGGCCCAAAACCGGTGCCTATTCCCTCAGGTGAAGGTAATGCGCTTGAGCAGATCCAGCGAATCCAGCACCTGGCCCGACCCCAGCGCCACGCAGTAGAGGGGATCGGGCGCCACGATGACGGGGAGGCCCGTCTCCTCACGCAGCAAGATGTCCAGATTGGTCAGCATGGCCCCGCCACCGGCGAGGATGATGCCCTTGTCGATGATGTCGGCGGCCAGCTCGGGGGGGGTCTTTTCCAGGGTCACCTTGACCGTCTCGACGATGGCCGCCACCGGCTCGGCCAGCGACTCCATCGTCTCCTCGGAGGTGATGGTGATGGTCTTTGGAATGCCGTGGATCAGGTCCCGCCCCTTGACGTCCATCGAGCGGGATTCGTCCAGGGGGAAAGCGCAGCCCAGGTTGATCTTGATCAGCTCGGCCGTGCGTTCGCCGATGAGCAGATTATGCTTGCGGCGGATGTAGGCGATGATCGCCTCGTCCATCTTGTCCCCGGCCACGCGGATGGACTTGCTGAACACGATCCCACCCAAGGAGATGACCCCCACCTCGGTGGTACCACCGCCGATGTCCACGATCAGGTTGCCCTGGGGTTCGGTGACGGGAAGGCCTGCGCCGATGGCAGCGGCCATCGGTTCCTGGATCAGGAACACGTCACGAGCGCCCGCAGCCTGTGCCGACTCCTTGACCGCCCGTTTTTCCACCTCTGTGATCCCGAACGGGATGCAGATGACGATGCGTGGGTGGACCAGCGTGCGGCGGTTGTGGGCCTTGCGGATGAAGTACTTGAGCATCGCCTCGGTGACGTCGAAGTCGGCGATGACGCCGTCTTTCATCGGCCGGATGGCGTTGATGTTGCCGGGCGTTCGACCCAGCATGCCCTTGGCTTCCTGACCCACGGCGAGGACACGGGTCTGCCCGCGCCCTTCCTTCTGGACCGCCACGACCGAGGGCTCGTTAAGGACGATTCCCTTGCCCTTCACGTACACGAGGGTGTTGGCGGTACCGAGGTCAATGGCCAGATCAGAGGAAAAAAAACCGAGGAACCAGTCGAGGACCATCGGGGCCTAACCTTCGGCAAAGATGCGTTGACGATAGGCGAATTCTAGCGAGGGCCGAAGGTGCAGGTAAACCGTCCTGCGCCAAATTGTGCGCTTTTTCCCGTCGAGGGATGCGGAGGCGTGGTCGAGGTGGGAAGGATCAGGTCCCGGGGCCGAGGAATCCGCGGCCGCTGCGTACCTTGTTTATGGGGACGAAAGGCGCACCTGTCTTGGCCGAAACCGTCTCGGCGTACCCCTTGAGGTTGTCATCGGCCGAGTGGTTGATCCGGATCTTCTCTTCGTCCTGCAGGATGATGAAGACGGACCAGAACGTGCCCCCGAGGACGGTCGAGCCGGTCACGAATTCCACCTTGGCGATGTCGCCGAAGGGCACACGCCGGGTGGTCGGCTCCTTGTTGAACTGCGACCAGATCATGATGATCGAATCGGTGCCTTCGTCGATGGTCACGCTCGAAAGCGTGGCCTGACCGTAGACGTATTGCAGTCCGCCGATACCCACCACGACGATGATGACGAGGAAGACGAGCAGACCGATGATCGTGCTGCGATTCTTCGTCGCATCTTCTGGGCTGAGGTCGGCGAAACAGCTCTTGCACTTGGTGGCTGTCGCCAGAATCTCTTCCCCGCAATGGGGGCATTCCATCTTACTGGCCATTTTTGTCTCCCCGGCGACCGCGTTCGGTGCGGTCCGGCCGGAAGTCGTTTAGTCGGGACTCCCGAATGATGAAAGTAAGCGCCCCCTTTTCACCTTGTCAAGGCGGAACTATTTGAGATCATTGGAATATCCCGCCACGCCCCCGGTCTTTTGCATCCCTTTTACAATCCCCCGCGCATCTTGACACCCCTTGTGACGACTGGTAGGAAAGCTGATTAACTTTGCCGGGTACTCGTGTGCCCCTGTTCTCTACACGGAATCGAAGGTTCAAGACTCGAGGGCAAGTTGATGCGGCAACTATTTTCCGGGGTCCTAGGGGGAGCGCTCGCAGTGCTCATCCTGCTTCCACCAACGACCGCCTGGTCACAGGCGACTGCGGGTACCATCAAAGGAGAAGTCGTCACCACTGACGACGTTCCCATTGTGGGTGCTTTGGTTCGCATCGAATCCCCAAATCTAATGGGCATTCGACAGGCGACGACGGACGAGGGAGGTCGGTTCCGGTTCCCCAACCTACCGCCCGGCGACTACACGTTGACCAGTGAGAAAGAGGGGTACAAGACCCTCATCCGCCGCAACCTTCAAGTGGCAACGGGTCGTACCGTCAACCTCAAGCTTGTGCAGGACCTCCCGGAGATGGGTGAGACGGTCGAGATCATCGACCGCCGGCCCACGGTGGACACCGAGCAGACCGATGTCGGTGAGACCATCTCCAGTGAGTTCCTCGGCGAGCTCCCCACCGGCCGCAGCTACCAGGAGGTCATCCAGTTCCTCCCGGGTGTGACCGGAGGAGCCAATCCGAACGTGCACGGCGCGACC
Source organism: uncultured Rickettsiales bacterium (assembly GCA_964504165.1). Taxonomy (GTDB): domain Bacteria; phylum Myxococcota_A; class UBA796; order UBA9615; family CAYRNR01; genus CAZDDH01. The sequence goes on from CAZDDH010000020.1 coordinate 8,087, forward strand.
GACACGTCCAACCAGTACTACGTCGATGGGGTGAACACGACAGATGTCGTGACCAACACCTTCTCGATGAACTTCAACTTCGATGCCATCCAGGACATCCAGGTTGTCACCGGCGCCTTCGACGCGAAGTACGGCCAGGCCCTCGGTGGTGTCATCAGTGTCACCACCAAGTCGGGTGGTAACCGCTTCGAAGGGGATTTCTACGGTGAGTACACGACGTCTGCTCTGCAGAGCAGCGATCGGTACATCGCCGAGGATATCCAGCAGGTCGAGGCCTTCGAGCTGTCGGCCACCATCTCCGGTCCCATCGTCAAGGACCACCTCTGGTTCGTCGTCGCGTACCAGATGTCCTGGCAGAACTCGCTGAACCTGCCGGCCATGGATACGGGGCGCGACCTGGCCAAGTACCCCATGCTGCCGCGCATGTGGCGCAGCCACTACCTGTTCGCCAAGCTCACCTGGCAGATCAGCTACGTGAACAAGCTGATGATCTCCGCGCAGGGCAACCCCACCATGATCAAGAACCAGCTTCAGGACGCGTACACGCTTCCCGACGCTGAGTACGACTGGAACCAGGGCGGTTGGTACGGCAACGCCAGCTGGGACTGGACGCCGTCGGCCTACACGCTGGTGCGGGCCCAGGCCTACTATCAGAACAGCTTCATCAAGATCACACCGGTCCAGTGGCGGGATTGCACGGAATGGGATCCGGATTCCCAGGCCTGTACCGACTCGGAAAAGAACATCACGCCGGTATGGGGCTACGAATACGGCTTCGACCACGGCTCCTGGGGCCGCTTCTACAACGACCGCCGCAACAACGTGACGGTCGGGGTCGACTTCGACGCCTACTTCGACCTGCTCGGTACGCACAACTTCAGCGTCGGCGCCGGTATGACCTGGGCCTGGACCGACTACACCTTCGCGTACAACACCAGCGAGGTCGTCCTCAAGTCTCCCGAAGACACGGATGCGGACGGGGTCTACTCCGAGGCCGAGCTCAACGCCATCGAGAGCTATCAGCCCGTACAGCGCTACGTGGTCATCAACCTGGATCCCTACCGCCAGAACGGCCGCGACTTTGGCGCGTACGTCCAGGATGTGTGGAAGCCCTGGGACAACCTCACGTTGCGCCCCGGTGTCCGCTTCGACTACGGCTCCATGAAGAACAACCTGGGCCAGACGATCCTGGGCTTCGCCGCCTTCTCGCCGCGCCTCAACTTCTCATGGGACCCGGCCAACGACCGCAAGACCCGCATCAGCGCGGGGTACAACAAGTACATCGACAGCGGGTACCTGGCCATCTCCGGGTTCATGAACCGCACCAACTTCAACGCCGAGACCCAGACGTGGGACGACACGGATAACCGCTGGAACACGGACGGCGGGCGTGCCTCGACCCCCACGTGGGACTTGATGCACCAGGACATGGCGCCGCCGAACGTGGACGAGTACGTGGTGGCCTTCGAGCGGGAAATCCAGAAGGACCTCTCCGGTGAGCTGCGCTACATCCACCGCAGCTACTACAACCCCTTCGAGGACGATGAGATCAACATCATCTGGAACGGGGACGGCTCCGACGCCATCGGCTTCCGCACCGGCCAGGACACGTTCCTGTACCGCATGCGCACACCCGCCGACGCCTTCCGCAAGTACAACGCCCTGGAGTTCGTGCTCTCCAAGAACCTCAGCGACAACCTGCAGTTCCTGGCTAGCTACACGTTCCAGCGCACCGCGGGTAACACGCAGGGCGATTTCTCCGGCGACCTGGACAACCCGATGCAGCGGTACTACGAGGACGGCATCATCTATTGGGACCGGCCGCACTCGGTGAAGATGCAGGGCACCTACGACAACCCGGGCCGCTTCAAGATCACCGAGAAGACCTCCCTGGGCTACGGCTTCGGATTCATCTTCAGCTTCGAGTCGGGCTACCCCTACAGCAAGATTTACTGGAACAAGTACTACGAGGGTTGGTCGGACATGCACGAGCGGCGTGGCTCCCAGTACCGCTTGCCGGCGACCGCGTGGCTGGACCTCAGGGGCACCATCAAGCTGACCATCATGGCCACCCAGATCGATCTGGTGGTCAACGCAGAGAACGTGCTGGGCAGCCGGGAAATCACCGGCGTCTGGAACGTGGCGGACGACGAGAACGGCGACGTCTACACGGACGATAACGGTGACGCAGTATTTGGCAGCCCGGTGATGCGGCAGTTCCCAAGGCGCATTCGCTTCGGCCTGCGGGTCCACTTCTAGGAGGAGGGCAAGGATATGACAACGCTATACAGCCATCGGGTTCCCGCTCTCGTCTCCCTGCTCACGCTGGGGCTACTGGCCGGTTGCCTCAAGCAGGAATCGGGCATCGACAACCGCCACATCCTCGGCCTGGCGCTCATACCGCCCCTGGAAATCGTCGAGATCGAGACGGGGGACGAGTCGTCCAACGACACGGTCGAGACCGCCGAGGATTGCCAGGACATTGGATACCGCATGACCGTCGTCGACGGTGTCCTGAGTTCGGTCGAATACGTCATCATGGGTGGCGGTTCCTACGAGGGTGACTTCGACACCTACAAGTTCATCTCAGGTGTGGAGGGTGACATCTCCGTCGATCTCAGCTGGGAAGGGAATCGTAACTACGACATGTTCCAACTGGACATCCTCGGTGAGGCCGTCCAGTCCGCCAACGCCTCGGGTGGTTTCGAGCACATCGACATCACGGTGGAAGAGGAAGAGGAGATCTACATTTCCGTGGTCGGAAGGGACCAGGAAGATGGCGCGGATGGTGCCTACCGGCTCGTGGTTACCGGCCTGGCTCCCATCGATGCGGGCGAGATGCTGCTGGGCGCGTACCCGAACTCGGACGCCAGCAACCTCGGTGACCCCGTGAGTGGGACCTCCATCCAGGAGTGGTCCCTCGACGAAGTGAACTACCGCTACTGGGCCACTTTCGACATGTACATCGTGCAGCAGGTGCAAGCGGTGGAGAACGTCTTCATCGATTCCTCCCTGGAAGATGGCCTGGACAACAACTGCGACGGCACCACCGACCGCGGGGACACGGATGTGGATGCGGACGAGGACGGCGTGAGCATCCTCAACGGTGACTGCGATGACACCGATCCCACCGTGCGGCCCAACCGCCCCGACGACTTCGGTGACTACATCGACGGCGACTGTGATGGATGGGCCGACAATGGCCCCGACGGTTCGGACCAGGATGGCGACGGCATGACCGCTTTCGACGGCGACTGTAATGATGCCGACCCGTTGATCTACGGAACGCTTCAGACCGAGGCGGAGATGGCCGAGGAGCCCGGCATGGAGGGCGTGGACGCCGACGGCAAGGACAACAACTGCGACGGCACCGTGGACAGCGACATCGCCGACCAGGATGACTCGCCGTACGACAACGACGAGGACGGATGGACCATCGACGACGGGGACTGCAACGACGCCGACCCGACGATCCATCCGTGCGACGAAGAGGAGAAGTGCTACGACTACCGCGACGCCAAGGACAACGACTGCGATATCCTCACCGGCGACATGACCAACTTCAAGATGGACGAGAACTTCGAGCTCGTGTGTGAGTCCGGCGACTCCTCGCCCCTGGAAATCGACCGTATGGTGTTCGACGACCACTATACCGAGGACCACGATGGTGACGGATTCAGCATCGACAAGGGGGACTGCAACGACGACAACGACTTCGTTTTCCCCGGCAACTACGAGTTGGAGACCTACTACGACATCAACAGTGACATCGACTTGGTCTACATCTTCGGCGGCACGTTCTCTAGCCTGAACAACACCGTCACGGGCTCCGGGGACTTCGCCATGTCCGAGCCCATGGCCGTGGATCTCTCGGACATGCCGGAGAACACCAGCTGGGACATGGACGAGGACTGGCTGGCAAACGGTGGCACGCTGGTGCCCGACGGCATGATCGAGGTCAATATCGACATCATGAAGCCCCCGCTCTTCGGAATCAGCTTCACCGACGAGGAGCCCAACGACTGCGACCTCTCCGGGAATCCGGGAACCTGGGACGAATGTGCCCAGGTCCTCGATGGCTGCATTTCCGCGGGTGGTGCCGTGGATCGCATCAACGGGACGTTCGAGACGATCGAGGCGGCCTGGCCACCTGCAGGGGACAACGACACGTATTACATCGTCGTCAACGAGGCCGGGCGAATGAATGCGGAGCTCGACTGGGAGACCGAGGGCGCCGACATGGACCTGCAGGTCTACTGCTACTTCGGTGACGAATACAACCCGTATGGCTGGTACTCGTTCATGCTCGACACGGCGGATACGACCAAGCCGGAGGTCGGGGCGAGCTACGACTGGATCGTGATCCCCGTGGGTACGGAATGTTACGCCTGGGCCGCCGGCTACGAAGGCCCGGCCGGAGAGCCCTACACGCTCAAGCTGTGGATGACCCCGGCCGAATCAGAGTAATCCCTCTCCGTCTCACCGATCACTCCCCGCTGCACAGAAACAACCACAACGACCCGCCGGATGGAGACCTCCGTGCGGGGTGTAAATCAGCCGCGTGAGAAGTGGCGGACGAGGGCGGGCAGGAAGTACGTCAACATCAGCGGAATGACGCTCCTGGACGGGAGTTTCTTGCGGGCGCGCTTCATCTTGCTGACGAGGGTGCCGATGACGGCCTTGGCGTCGTGGTTGGGGTTGACCCGGACTCCCAGTGCGCTGGCGAAGGCAGCGAGCTCCCGCGCATCGAACTGGGAGAGATCGTCGGCGTCATACTTGGAGATGGGCAGGCCCTCGGTGGTCGCCCGCTCCACGAGCCGTTCGAAGATGGCATCGATGTAGTCGTCGATGACGAAGGGGTCTTCGGGGAAGAGATCCAGCTCGATACAGAAGCTGGCCACCTCCGCCTCCTCGATGGCCGTCACACGCAGGAGCAGCTCCAGCTCTTCGGGCGTGATGGGAGCCTTGTAGGCGGGCTCACTCATCGGTCCGAGGCCTTGTAGGCGCCCAGTGCGATCGTCAGGGTCCCCGCGATGATCACCCAGTAGGCGTTCAGCACGATCCCCCCGATCCACAGCAGCAGCCCCACCGGGAGCATCGGAATGCACGTCGCTTTCCAGACCTGATCCAGGACCTGAACGGCGGGTGATGACTTGCGGTCTTGTGATTTCGTGTCCACGTTGAACGGGTAGCTCCGGTGCCGCGGTATCCGGATCGATGCTCGCGGCGACTCCGTTGTGGTACGACAACTGGCGAACGAACGCAAGAAGACGGCTTGAACTCATGATTTCCTGGCTGGGACGCTCACTGATTTTCAAACCCGCGGCGGCGCTGATTTCTTTCCTCTGGAGGCCGTTGCCCCGCAAAAAGAACGTGGTGCTGCGCCTCCGGCTGGCCGGGAAGCTGGCCGAGAGCGTGCCCCGGATGCCGCCGCTGATGCCGGTGATGACCCCTGCGCCGCTCTTGCTGGGAGAGGTCACCGCCCTGCTGCGGGCGGTGGAGCAGGAACCGCAAATCAGCGGTCTGCGTCTGGATATCGGCCGACTGCAGCTGGGCCTTGCCCGGGTCCAGGAGTTGCGCCGGGCCATCCTGGCTGTACGGGCAGCGGGCAAGGTCGTCCACGTCCAGCTAGAGGGGGGAGGCCTGCGCGAATACCTGCTGGCCTGTGCCGCGGATACCATCACCATGCCGCCGCTGGCCAGCCTCGAACTAACCGGTATGCGTAGCGACGTGACCTATCTGGGGGGGGTGGCCGCCGCAGCCGGCGTGCATGCGGATTTCGAGGCTGTCGGCGACTACAAGGCGTTTGCCGAACGGTTCGTGCGGTCCGGAGCCACCCGCGCGGCACGTCGCAACAGCGAGGAGATCCTGTTCGATGCCTGGGAGCAGGCTGTCAGCGGGGTTGCGGCCGCTCGCGGCTTGGACGAGGAGCAGGCGGCCCACTTGCTCGGCAGCGGCCCATACGGCGTGGAGGAGGCCATTGAGGTGGGGCTGGTGGACGGCGCAGCCTATCCCGACGAGGTGCGGCCATGGCTCAAGGAACAGGTCGGCAAGCACAAGACGGTCAAAGGGATCCGGTACCACAGCCGGTTACGGCGGGTCAGGGTCTGGCGGCAGCGGGCGTATCCATCGCCGGTCATCGCCGTGATCCCGGCCACCGGCCAGGTCGTCCCGGGCAAGGGCGGTTCCGGCCCCTCGGCGGTCATCGCGTCAGGGCCGCTGTGCCGGCAGCTGAACGAAGCCCGGAAGGCGCCAGACGTGGAGGCTGTAGTGCTCCGCATCGACAGCCCCGGAGGCTCGGCCGAGGCCAGCGACCTGATCTGGCGCGAGGTGTGCCGGCTGGAAGAGAAGAAGCCTGTGGTGGCCTCGATGGGCGATGTGGCGGCCAGTGGTGGGTACTACATCGCCATGGGTGCTACCCGCATCCTGGCGCAGCCGGGCACGTTGACCGGCTCCATCGGTGTGGTTGCAGGCAAGATCAATTTCGGCGGCCTGCTGGATCGGCTGGGAGTACACCAGGAGACCCTCTCGGTGGGTGCCAATAGCGGCTTCACCAGCGTCACCCGTGATTTCAACGGCGAAGAGCGGGAGCGCCTGCGTGGGCGTATGGAGGAGTTCTACCGGGCCTTCGTGGACAAGGCGGCCATGGGCCGGGAGGTGGACGCAGAGGAGCTGGAGCAGCACGCCCGCGGCCGGGTCTGGACCGGCCGTCAGGCGGTGGAACGGCAGCTGGTTGATGAGCTGGGTGGGCTGCGGGAGGCCGTGGAACTGGCGTCATCCTTGGCCGGCCACGAAAGGCCCCTGCCCGGGGCGATGGTGCTGCCCCCCTATCGCCCCATGTGGTGGCCCGGGATGCTGGGCGGCCAGGCCCGAAGCTGGTTCAGCGGGTGGTTGACCGAGCGTTTCCCCCAGCTGGCGTTCGTGCTGTCGCCCGAACTCCGCCAGGGTGGTCTGCTGGCGCGACTGCCCTTCGAACTGAGGTTTTTTTGACGAGCCGTGTGCCTTGCACGGACGCTGGACGACGACGGGCCCGCTGCTATAATTCGCCACCTTTTTACCCGGAAGAAACCCGATCGTGACCCTCCCCACCGGCCCATCGTCCGTCGATGCCTACGCCCGACTGCTCGACAAGCGGATCGTCCTGGTGACCGGCAAGGGCGGGGTGGGGCGGACATCGATCACCGCGGCCCTGGCTCGAGTAGCCGCTGACAACGGCCGCCGTGTCCTGGTGACGGAGATCGGTGAACCGGGGGGCGACTATTCCCCCCTGGCGCGGCTCTTTGGTCGCGATACGCTGCCCGCGGCGCCCCAGCAGCTGGAGCCCGGGGTCTCCGGTTCGTTGCTGTGGTCGCGGGTGGGCCACACGCGCTTTCTCGAGAAGGTGCTGCCGGTTCCCGCGCTGGTGAAGGCGGGCATGCGCTCGAAGGCGCTGGGCAGGCTCCTGGACGCGGCGCCTTCATTCCACGAGATGGGCGTGTTCTACCACCTGCTTACGCTGCTGAAGCAGCGGCGGGCCGATGGGGAATACGAGCACGAAACCGTGCTACTGGACATGCCGGCGACGGGCCATACCCTGGCGCTGACCGGCTTGCCGGCCATCCTGCTTAAAATCCTGCCCACCGGCCCCATCGCAGACCTGCTGCGGGAGGGCCAGGCCATGCTCAACAATCCGGCCACCGGAGCGGCCTGCGTGGTGACATTGCCGGAGACGCTCCCCGTCTCCGAGTGCCTCGAGCTGCTGGATGGCTTGCGGGCGACCCGCATGCCTGTGGGGATGGTCCTGGTCAACCGGGTGGTGAACGATCCGTTCACCGACGAGGAGCGCGCGTGGCTGGGACCGATCCTGGCCAGCCGGCCCACGATCGGGGCTGCGCGTTTCCACTCCGCGGCCCAGACGGAGCGCTCGCTGGAGCGACTGCGCCGCCATGCCCGCGTCCCGGTAAGCACCCTCCCCGAGTTCCCGTTCGCCGGGGCGGACCTCATCCGCCGCCTGTCCGCTGCCCTGACCCGCGCCGAGGCCGCATGAGCTGCTCCCTGGCGGAATTGATCCAGGATCGCCAGGTCCTGGTCTGCTGCGGCGCGGGTGGCGTGGGGAAGACCACCACAGCCGCCGGGCTGGCCCTCGCTGCGGCCCGCAACGGCCGCAAGGTGCTGGCGCTGACGGTGGACCCTTCCCGCAGGCTGGCCGAGACGCTGGGTGTCGAGTCCAACCTGCCGGCTCCCGTGACCTTGCCCCCGTCCCGGCTCGAGGCCGCGGGCATCGAGCCCCCAGGGGAGCTGCAGACCTGGATGCTGGACCCCCAGCGTGTCTCTGATCGGGTGGTGCGGCGCTTTGCTCGCGACGAGGAACTGGCCGAGCGCCTGATGAAGAACCGCTTCTACCGGCACATCTCGCGCATGGTATCGGGGATGCAAGAGTACACGGCCATGGAAGCTCTCCATGGCTTCATCCAGGAGGGGCGGTACGATCTGGTGGTGCTCGATACACCCCCGTCACGCAACGCGCTGGCCTTCCTGGACGGCCCCCGCCGCCTGCAGCGTTTCTTCGACGGCCGCATCTTCAAGCTGTTCATGCCGCGGGAGGAGGCCTCCCTGATCCGCCGGGCGGCGTCCCTGTTGATCGGCCGCGTGATGGGCGGCGCCTTCGGCGACGACAACTACCGTGAGATGCAGGAGTTCTTTGTCTCCTTCAAGGAGCTGTTCGTCCTGCTATCGGCCAACGCGGTGCGCATGCGCAAGGTCATGCAGGATCCGGATCAGGTGGCGTTCTTGCTGGTCACCTCGTCGGCCCCGGACGCCATCGAGGACGCTCACTTCTTCCGCCGCAAGACCGACGAACTCCAGCTGCCGTTCCGTGCGTTCGTGCTCAATCGCTCCAGGGCGTACGAGGACGGCCGTCAGCTGCCCGACGAGGACCTGCTAGGCCATCCCCCCACCGACATGCAGCGATCGGCCCTGCACAAGCTCCAGGGGCTCGCAGAGTTGGAGCTGGCGGAGATGCGGCGGGACGGGGCGCTGCTGGACGAGCTGAGGCAGGATGCGGGGGAGGATGCCATCGCCGTGGCGCTGCCCGAGCTACCCCGAGGCGCGGAAGAGCTGGCCTCCCTCGTCGAGCTGTCCGAGGTCTTGATGGAGGGTTGACGGGTGGCCACTCTACCCGGCTACGGGTACCACAGCGTATTGCGCGACAGGAACAGCGGGTAATCGATGTACAGCAGCGGGTCGTCCTCTGACGATTCGATGCTGACGTTGCGTGTGTGTTCCGCGTCCACCTCGTAAATCCGGATGGGGGTACGCTCGCCGTCGTTGTTCTGCGTCGTCACGGAGCGGTCCCACAGCAGGATCGTACGGCCCAGATAACCCCAGTGGGCCAGCTCCGGTTCGCCGTCCGTGCCCAGGCGGTATGGGTTGCTCGTGCCCATGTCCCGGTCCACGTCGAAGAGCACCAATTCGGTCTCGTTGAGGCCCGATGCGTTGTTGGTCGCCCGGTAGTCCAGAAGGATCTCACCGCCGCTGGGGCTCCAGCGCAGATTGCTCAGCCTACGGTTGCCCTGCAGCATGTCGTCCAGGTCGTGGGAAACCAGCCCCCATTCGCTGTCCTCGGGCGCCACGTACAGGAAGGTGCGATCCTCGTCCGAATCGGCCTCGTAGCGCAGGAAGGCGATGCGGTTGCCGCCGTTGGCCGAGGGTTCCCATTGCGGGGAACGGAAATCGGCCATCGGTTCGCCTTCGGTGATGACGGTCCAGCCTGCCTCCGCGAAGCTGTAGATGGCGATGTCGCTGCGGGTGCTCTCGTGGTCGTACAGCTCGGCGGCCATGTAGGCGCTGTCCGGGGAGATGGCCGGGTTCAGGGCGTCCAGTGTCAGCTCGGAGGTGAGCAACTCCACCGGCCCGTCGGGCAGCGGAACCTCCCAGATACCCGTGCGCCCATCCTCGCCCTGGCTTCCGCTGACGAGCATGGTATCCGTCGCGGCGCCAGGCCCCTCGAACTGCAGGTCGGTGACGGCAGCGGGCCCCAGGTCCTCGTTGAGGATCAAGAGCTCCTCGTCGTGCGAGGTCATCACCTGCAAGGTGACGTCACCGGACTCGTCGTCCACGAGGGTGAGCAACAGGTAGACGCCGTAGGGATCGAAGCTCACCCGCTGCAGCCCCTCGATGGAGGGGCTGGTGTTGAGGGAGTAGTTCTCCCGGGCCAGCGACACCCGCCCCATCGTCCTGCCGTTGCCCTGCTCGGGCACGGTGACGAAGGCCACCTGGTTGCCCTGCGGGCCGGGGACGCCAAAGGGCGCCGAGGCAGAGAGCATGGTTCCGGGCAGGTACAGTTCATCATCGTCGATGGCCGACTCCGGCCGCGGTGTGAGGTTGATCAGCTCGGTGTCGGTGTCGGCGCCGTTGACCACGTACACGTTGCCCGTGAAATCGGCCACCGTGCCCACGAAGACGATGCCCTCCTGGTCCTCGTCGGGGAACGTGCCGGCCGGCTCTGAGTAAGGGTTGTCGTTCAAGGCCTGGTCGGAACAGCCATACGCCATCCCCACCGCGAGGGCGGTCAGGAGGATCAGCAACGAGGGTCGATTCGACGTCATTGGAGGGGGATTATAGCAAGTGCCGTACCAGGTCAACGGGCTAGAAATGCACGGGAGGCCTTAAAATGAGGTCCCCATCTGGAAATAGAAGGACTCGGGACCGAACTTCATCCCGTTGGATGCGAAGCCCATCTGGTAGCCCAGCTTGGCCCGCAGCATGCCCTGCCACAGCGGCACCAGGTCCGCTGAAACCTCCACCGCAGTACCGCTGCGGAAACCCTGGAACCATGCCCCCACCAGCTCGCCGAAGGCCACATCCCCGTCCATCAGCTGGTCGTGCGTCGGGTAGTCGTAGGCGCTCCAGACCTGGCCCACGTCGAAGATCACCGCCGCGTGAAGGCCGCGGAAGTAGATGGGCAGCGCGCCGATGCCCCGTTCGATGAAGAACAAGGGGAATCGGTATTCACAGTTGAACACGACGAGCCGGTCGCCGGTCATGGCGCCCGAGCTGTAGCCGTGGAGCGGATACCCGTGGCTGGGGGATCCGATGTAGGACCCCTGGCCGAAGCTGCCTCCGAGGCGGAAGGTGCCGGAGGACTCGGGGACGCCAAAGGTCGTCCCGGCGGCGCCGCGCAACGCCAACACGTGGTTGCGGTGCCAGGGCATGGAGAGGTAACCGCGGGCCTCCGCCGCGACGATGGTGCGGGACTGGGTGATGGGTTCGTCTTCCCAGTCCCGGGCCACGGCGCCCAGCCACGGCTGGACCAGATCCGCCGACACCGCCCCCTGGAATCCCGCCTCCGGGCTGATGGAGTACCGGAAGGAGCGGGTTTGGGCGAAGGTGTAGGAGACGCCCAGCTCGTTGAAGGTGCCTTTCCCCGGCAGCAAGGCCAGGTAGGCGTCGTCCGGGACCGTGTCCCGCAGCGGCTGGTGGTAGTCGAACTGGTAGTTGACCGAGATCTTGTGCCGGGCGTGCAGCGGCAGCGAGACGGTCACATAGGCCCGGTCCCGGCGCTCCAGATAGACGTCTTCGCCCAGGGTGACGCCGTCCACCTCGTTGCCGATGTTGGTCTGCTGCGACTGATGATCCAACCAGATGCGGCCGCGGGAGAGGCTGTAGTTGTAGTATCCGACGCGGATGTTGGGCCGCAGCGCCGTGAGCTCGTAGTAACCGCTGAAGCCGAGGTACTGATGGCCGGTGCGGTAGTTGAGCGAAGCCCCCCAGTAGTGGAGGCGGACCGCGTCCCGGCCCCCGGTCTGGCCGCCGAAGGTCCAGTCGGTCCAGCTGTCGTGATTCTCTATGTTGGGCAGCCAGTAGCGGGGCGGGAACAGGGAGGGCAATGGGTTGTACTTGTGGGCGGGCAGCGCCTCCTCGGTCCGGGGAGGCAAGGGCAAGGTGCTCTCGACGGGGGGGCTGGGCTCGTCCGTGTACTCGGCCCAGCGGTCCGGGGCGTACAGCGCCCGCCGCAGCTCTCGCGCCTGGCTGCTGTACCCCTGATAGACCAGCCATTGCTGATCCGGGGTGACTGCCGGGTGGAAGGCTCCGGAGAGCACGTTCGTCACCTTCAGCAGGGCACCATCTTCCAGCCGGTAAGCAAAGATGTTGTAAATCCCGGTGCGGTCGCTGGAGAAGAGGACGTATCGGCCGCACGGGCTCCAGGTCGGCTCCACGTCGATGGCCTTGTCATGGGTCAGGCGGCGTTTGACGTTCCCCTGATCGTCCATCAGCAGGATGTCCCGGTATCCCCCGGGGAGCCAGACGCTGACAGCGATGGATTCGCCGTCCGGGGACCACTCCGGATCCGAGTACTGGGTGTGGTCCTGGGTCGCGGTGATGCGGCGGACACCGTCCGCCTCGGTCCAGATGGCCAGGTCGCCGTGACCCAGCCCGTTGACGACGCAGACGATGCGCTGCTGGTCCGGGTGCAGATCCGGATCCGTGGCCCGCGCGCCCCGGGTCAAACGCTCCCTACGCCAGGGCCGCTTGCCGTTGACCTCGAAGCGGTACAGATCGAAGAAATCGTAGTCGATGGCGTAGGGGCGCATGGCCGCGAAGTACAGCGTCTCGCCGTCGTCGCTGAGGGCCATGCCCTGGGTGGACCAGTAGCGGGCCAGGTGCTGGGGCTGGGTCCCGTCCACGCGCATGCGGCGGATGGTCCCAGGCCCGCGATGATACCGGTAGTTGTGGTAGACCCACTCGCCGTCGGCGGAGATGGTGGGCCGGGTGGCCATGTTGGGGGTGTCGGTGATCAACTCCTCGTTGGTCAGCCCCTCCTCCATGAGCTCTATCTGCAACGCACGGTAGCGGCCCTGTAGGTCGGCCTCCCATTCCTTCCACAGGCGGGTCAGCGGCTTGTCGAAGACCTTCTGCGCGGGGAGGACGAACGGGATCAGCTGGGCCGCGTGGCGGTGGCTCATCTCGGTCCAGATGCCGTGGCCGTATTGCTCGGCGACGTACTGGTGGAAGCGTCCACCCCAGATGTAGCGGTAGTAGCCCCCCGGCCAGGCATCGTTGTAGCCGTCGGCCTGGCCCAGCGCGGGGAAGCGATTTTCCAGCACCGACATACGCACGAGCATGTCGGCCCAGGCGGAGCGGTTGCGGCCGCCACCGGTGTAGTAGGTCTCGTTGTAGACAGCGAAACCTTCGATCATCCATCCGGGCAGGTGCCGGTTGGGCTTGATGTTCCCGCCGAACAGGAACTTCCACACCAGGTTGATGCCTTCGGTGGTGTCGATGTGGAGGATGTGGGTGTACTCGTGTACGAAGATGGCCCACAGGAAATCGTCGTACCCCTCCAGCGAGGCCCGGGCCATGGGAGCCGTGGCGTACAGCGTGACGGACGGGTAGGGGGAGGACGAAGCGAAGCCGTTGGCGTCATCGGTGGGGTCGACGATGGTCACGTCCAGGGGCCGCTTGAGGGCGTTGCCCAGTTCAGGCACCAGGATATCGTGGATCTCCTCGAAGACCCGTGCCCCCTTGTAGGCGAGCTGGGATTCCCCTTGGTGGTAGTGAATCCTGAAGTGTTCCGTCTCGATGGTCTGCCAGCGAAGCTTGGGATCATAGGCCGACGCAGGCAAGGCGGCGGCAGCTACCAAGGCCAGCAGGAGCATCGGAATCGCAGGTCGGAACTTCACGGGTCCGGCCATCGTACCCCACCCTTGCGGGTCCACCCAGGGGTCACGGGAGTTTTTCGGGGCCACCGGCAGCCAACCAGTCCTCCAGGATGACCACGGCGGCCATGGCGTCGATGACACGACGCTGGTCCCGAGCGTTCATGCCGCGCTCCCGGAGGCGCTGCTCCGCCTCCACCGTGGAGTACGCCTCGTCGTGGGTAGCCAGTCGCAGGCTCGGCCGGGCCGCCATCAGCTTGCGGGCCAGGAATCGACCCTCTCGCCCCATGGGCCCATCGGACCCATCTTCCCGGCGCGGCATGCCCAGCAACAGTAGCTTTACGCGCCGTTCATCGATGACGGCCAGGAGGAGGTCCAGGTCGGCGGTGAGGTTGGTGCGCCGGAGGACCTGCAATGGCAGCACCAGAGTCCCTGTGGCGTCCGTCGCCGCCAGGCCGATGCGGCGTTTCCCCACGTCCAGGGCGAGGATCCGAAGAGGCGAGGGGGAGGTCACGGGGCCGGGCTCAGAAGTAATAGTGGATGCCGACCGCGGCAAAGGAGCCCGCCGACGTGGAGACGTCTACGGCCACGGTCGGGGACAGGCCGATATCGACGTTGACGCCGAACTCGGTGGAGAACCCCACGTTCTCGAGGCCAAAGAAGAAGAACTCGATGCCGGCCACCGGCTGCAGACGGATGGCGCGGGAGGCGTCCTGGAATCCGGCGTAGCCCCCCCCACCCCCCACATACACGTTGAGGTTGTCCTCGGCGATGATGGGGAACAGCATGCGGAAGCCGGCAAAAAACTGATCGTTGATGTTGCGCGCGTTGTAGATGGCGAGCCCGGCGATGGCCTGGAGCTGGATGTTCACCGTCGCCTGCTTGGCCGGCAAGGTGAACTTGATGGACGCCGACGTCACCGGGCTCAGCTGGTTGTTGAAACCGAAGGCCAGGCGACCGCGCAGGTCCTTGGCATCGGCCGTTCCAACGGAGAGGAGCGCGAGGGGGATCAGGATCGATAGAGCCAGCAGTCTAGTACGCATGATGAATTCATCTATCGCCTTTCCCGGGCGAGGTCAATCGGCGCGATTCACGAGGGCTCCACGACCCTGTTGACAGCACACGAACCAGCTGTCAGAAACGAAGGTTGAACCCTCCTCCTGAGGTCCGGGACTCCATGTCTGAAAAACCGTTCGTTCACCTCCATCTCCACACGCAGTATTCGTTCCTCAAATCCCTGGTCAAGTTCCCTCCCCTCGCCAGCAAGGTCTCCGAGCTGGGGATGGAGGCCGTGGCCATCACGGATCAGGGGTGCATGTTCGGCGCCGTCCAGTTCCAGGGCATCGCCGGCAAGGCCGGGGTCAAGCCGTTGCTGGGGGCCGAGGTCAACGTGACCCCGGGGCCGGCCACGGAGAAGACGGGCAAGGTGCGGGACAACACCCACCTGCTGTTGCTGGTGATCAACGACAAGGGCTACCACAACCTTTGTCAGCTGCTGACCAGGGGGTACTTCGACGGCTTCTATTACACCCCGCGGGTCGACCACGAGATGCTCGCCCAGCACGCCGAGGGCCTCATCGCCATCTCCGCCAGCATGCGGGGCGAGGTGGCGACGCTGCAGGCCCGCGGGCAGCAACCCCAGGCCCTGGAGGCGGCCCGTTTCCTCGCCTCCACCTACGGTGAGAACAACGTCTACCTGGAACTGCAGGATCTGGGCTGGGACGGCCAGGAGCAGGCCAACGCCCAGATGCGGGCCATCGCCGCCGAGGTGGGTCTGCCCACGGTCGTGACCAATCACGTCCACTACCTGAACCAGGAGGACGCTTACCCCCACGAGGTGCTGATGTGCCTCGGCAGCAAACGCATCCTCAGTGACGTGGGGCGTTTCCGCTTCCCTTCGGACCAGTTCTATCTCAAGAGCCCCGAACAGATGTGGGCCCTGTTCCCCGACGACGAGGAGGCGCTGCGCAACACCGTGGCCATCGCCGATCGGTGTGAGTTCGCCTTCCCCGACGAGACCACCTACCACTTCCCGACCCACCCGGACCTGGAGGACCAGGATCCGGTGGAGGCGCTGGCCAAGGTGTCGTGGGAGGGGCTGGAGCAGCGCTTCGTCAAGATCAAGGAACGCCTCGGGGAAGAGAAGTTCGCCGAGATGGAGCCGGTGTACCGCGACCGGTTGACCGAGGAGCTGGGGATCATCGAGGAGATGGGGTTCCCCACCTACTTCCTCATCGTCCACGACTTCGTACGCTGGTCCAAGGAGAACGACGTCCCGGTGGGCCCGGGCCGCGGGTCCGGTGCCGGGTCGCTGGTGCTGTACTCCCTGCGCATCACCGAGATCGATCCCCTGCGCTTCGATCTGCTGTTCGAGCGCTTCCTCAACCCGGAACGCATCAGCATGCCGGATGTGGACATCGATTTCTGCCAGGACAAGCGGGAGCTGGTGATCAAATACGTCAACGAGACGTACGGCGGTCGCGAGCGGGTGTGCCAGATCATCACCTACGGCAAGATGCTGGCCAAAGCGGTGGTCCAGGACGTGGGCCGGGTGATGGGGATGGAGTTTGCCGATCGGCTGAAGATCGGCAAGGCGATCCCCAACCAGATCGGCATCACGCTGGAGAAGGCGGTCCAGCTGGAGCCCAAGCTGCGGGAGATGCAAGAAGCCGATCCCCAGGTGGACAAGCTGCTGAAGATCGCCGAGCGGCTGGAGGGCAACTGCCGTCAGGCCGGCGTCCACGCCGCCGGGTTGGTCATCTCGGACCGGCCGCTGGTGGACTACCTGCCGCTGGCGGTGGTCTCCGACACGGTAACCACCCAGTACGACATGAAGTACGCCGAGCAGATCGGGCTGGTGAAGTTCGACTTCCTGGGGCTCAAGACCCTCACCCAGATCAACGAGGCGCTGAGCATCGCCCGCGCCCGCGGCAAGACCGATCTGACCTTCCTGGATTTCAACGAGATCACCCTGGGAGACCAGGCGGCCTACAAGCTGCTCACCGCCGGCGACACCCTGGGTGTGTTCCAGCTGGAATCGTCGGGCATGCGCCAGCTGATCAGCACCATGAAGCCCAACCGCTTCGAGGACATCATCGCCGCCGTGGCCCTCTATCGCCCGGGCCCCATGGGCGCCGGCATGCACACGGAGTACGTGGAGCGCAAGCACGGCCGGGCCAAGGTCAGCTACCCCCATCCGTCGCTGGAACCGATCCTCAAGAACACCTACGGCATCATCGTGTACCAGGAGCAGGTGATGCAGATCGTCCAGGTGATGGCCGATTTCTCCCTGGGCCGCGCCGACCGCCTCCGCCGGGCCATGGGTAAGAAGATCATGGCGGAGATGGAGGAACATCGGGTGGACTTCGTCGCGGGAGCGAAGGCGAAGGATATCCCGGAGGAGACGGCTCAGGAGGTCTACGACCTGGTCTTCAACTTCGCGAGCTACGGGTTCAACAAGAGCCACAGCGCCGCCTACGCCCTCGTCGCCTATCAGACGGCCTACCTCAAGGCTCACTTCCCCGAGGAGTTCTTTGCCTCCCTGCTCACCATCGAATCCTCCAACACCGACAAGGTGCTGCTGTACATCGACGACTGCCGTCAGCGCGGCATCCGGGTCCTGCCTCCGGACGTCAACGAGAGCCGCTGGCGGTTCACGGTGGTGGACGAGGGGGTGCGCTTCGGCCTGACGGCGGTCAAGGGGGTCGGCGAGATGGCCATCCAGTCGATCCTCGAGGCCCGCAAGGAGAAGGGCGGCCGGTTCGACAACATCGACGACTTCCTGGTGGCGGTGGACCTGACAAAGGTCAACAAGCGGGTGATGGAGAGCCTGATCAAGTGCGGCGCCTTCGACTCCCTGGGGCACACGCGGGCGGCGTTGATGGCGGGCCTGGACCAGCTGATGGAGTCGGCGATCCGGGTGGCCCGCGACAAGGCCATCGGCCAGGCCAGCCTGTTCGGCGCCCAGGAGGCTGCCACCCAGTCCCGCATCCCGGACGTGCCGCCCTGGCCACAAAAGGAGATGCTGGCCCACGAGAAGGGGGCGCTGGGGTTCTACATCACCGGCCACCCGATGGACGGCTATCGCGAAGAGGTCAAGCGGTTCGCCAGCCACAACACGGAGACGCTCAAGCGGGCCTCCGACGGTGACACGGTGGCCATGGCGGGCATCCTCACGGGGGTCCAGCGCAAGATCAACAAGCGCAACCAGCCGTGGGGCGTGGCCCGGCTCGAAGACCTGCGTGGCGGCGCGGTGGTGAAGTTCTTCGCCAAGAAGTACGACGAATTCCAGGACGTGCTGGTGGAGGATCTGCCGCTGCTGGTCGAGGCCAGGGTCCAGCTACAGACCGATGGTTCGGTGGAGCTGCTGGGGGACACGGCCCGCAAGCTGGAGGATGTGCGCAGCGCCAAGACCAAGCAGGTGTGGATCGATGTGCCGATGGAGGCCCTGGATGCTCAGCGGCTCAAGACGCTGGCGGCCCTGTTGGAGGGCAACGAGGGGGCCTGCTCGGCCTATCTGAGGCTGACCACGCCTGGGGAGACCGAGGTGGACGTGCGCCTGCCACCGTCGTTCAAGGTGTCCGCCAGTGACGACCTTCGCGAGGGGGTCAACGAGCTCTTCGACGGCCCGGTGCTGCGGTTCCGCTAGCATGGACTGGGAATGGCTCGGCCGGCAGCCGTACCGGCCGGTTCACCGCCGGCAGCTGGAGATCCGCCGCCGCCTCATCGCGGGGGAGGGCCAGCCCGCCCTCCTGCTGGTGGAGCACGAACCGGTCGTGACGCTGGGGCGCCGGGCCGGGGACGAGGCGCTGAACGCTCCCCGCGATCACCTGCTGTCCCGTGGGGTAGCCGTCGAGGCCATCGAGCGGGGAGGGCTGGCGACCTACCACGGGCCTGGCCAGCTGGTGGGGTATCCGATCCTCTCCCTCCCCGACCACCAGCTCACCGTACCGGCGTACGTGGCGTTGCTGGAAGATACACTGATCACCTATGCCGGGAGCCTCGGATTGGCGGCCAACCGCCGCAAACAGTTCCCGGGGGTGTGGGTTGGCCGGACCAAGATCGGTGCCATAGGCCTGCATTTGCACCGGGACGTCTCCATCCACGGGTTCGCCTTCAATCTGACCATCGATCCCAGCTCCTACCGCTGGATCTTGCCCTGCGGGATCCGTCCGCAAGATGGCACGGTCTCCTCGGTCAAAGCCTTGCTGGGCGGGGCCCCGAGCCCGGAGGACGCTGCGCCGGAGGTCGCCCGGCTCCTGCTGGAGCGACTGGATCGGTCCCGCACAGAGGGTTGAACCGTCCAGGGGCCCGAAAAGTCGCAAAACGTTGAATGTTATTGACTTTTTCCTTGCGCAAGCCCGATCCAGGTGCTTAGTTGGCCGCGGGTGGCAATGTGAGGGAGGGTTAGAGAAATGAAGAACTCCAAAATCCTAGTTGTTCCGTGCCTGGTATGCGCTTTTGTCTTCCTGACCGGGCTGCGTCCCAAGCTGGAGGAGTCCACCGACGTCGATACGTTGGTGGGCACCATCAGCATGCCCGAGGGGTATGCGCAGAAGAACGCCTCCGGCGGGCTGGTGAAGCTCACCAACGGTGAGGGCATCACCATCGTCGTCGATGGCCTGTCTGCGACCTCGGTGCAAGAGGGTGCCTACACCTCCGATTCGGTCAAGCCGATCCTGGCCAAGCTGTTCGAACCCAAGGTGGTCAAGGACCCCGAGGCCGAGGGCGACGGGGCGATGATCTTCCGGGGCTTCGGCACGGCCGACGGCACCTCGGTGGCCTTCGTGATGAGCATGATCGACGCTCCCAAGGGCGCGGGCATGGTGCTGGTGTACGGCCCGAACTCCCAGCGG
Organism: uncultured Rickettsiales bacterium; assembly: GCA_964504165.1. Lineage (GTDB taxonomy): Bacteria > Myxococcota_A > UBA796 > UBA9615 > CAYRNR01 > CAZDDH01. The sequence goes on from CAZDDH010000020.1 coordinate 27,579, forward strand.
GAGGCCATGCAGGCCATCGCCGAGACGGTCATCGTCGACCTGCTGACGTAGCGCAGAGACCCCCTCTGCCCACATTTGTCCTGAAACCCGCGTCCTCCGCGTGGTAGGACATCGTCTGTGGAATCTCCGCGGATAGACCCCAGAACCTGGATCGTGGACGCCATCCTTGCGTCCTGCTTGCTGGCCTTCTCCGTGGTGGTCCGCCTGGGGGTTCTGGAGGGGGCTGTCGTCTCCGGGGACGATCTGTGGCCTTGCCTGGAGGCGTTCCAGCTGCTCCACGGCGGCGATTCGGTACCCCGGGACTACCTCCACTTCGGCCCGGCGCTGACCTGGCTCCACGTGCCGGTGGTGGCCGGCGCGTCTTCCGTGTCCTCGCTATATCTCCGCAGGCTGGTGGTGCAGGCGCTGGTGGGGCCGCTGATCTACGTGGTGCTACGGGGCATGCTGGGGGGTGGGGGCGCGGCGAGCCGGCGCTGGTGTGCGCGTTTTGCCGCCCTCACCGCCGCGGTCTGCGTCTCTTTCTCGCCGGGCATGCTGTCGTCGCTGCGGTGTTTCCACGAGCTGTACATGGCGCCGGAGATGACCGCGGTACTGGGGCTGGGGTTGCTGGCCGTCCTCCGCGGGCGGTCCCGGTGGCTGTTGCTGGCCTTTGCCCTGTTGGCCCTGCTGGGCATGGTGCACCCGTTCACGATCTGCCTGGCTCCGGGCTTGCTGGTGGCCGCTGTGCTGGTGTGGCGCCGAGGCGGGTGGCGGGTGGCGGTGGGGGCGATGGCCTTGGGCGCAGCGCTGTTTGTACCGATGGCGCGGCAGCTGTGGCGATCGATGGATCAGCTTCGCGGCGGCCCGGGGTTGCGGGAGATGGTCCCCGGCGGTGAGACGTCGTCGTCCATGCTCGTGGAGCGGGTGGTGATGGACTCGGTGGGGGGTGTGCTGCACCAGGAGTTGATCCCGTTCGGGCTGTTGATGCTGCTGTCGCCGGCGTTGGCGACGGGGATTGCCGTAGCGGCGCTGGGGGCGGGGCGGCGCTGGCCGGCGCTGGCCGCGGCGCGACCGTTCTTGGGGGTCCTGGCGTGGTTCGCCGGGACGACCCTGGCAGCCCAGGTGACGCTGGTGCTGGCGGGCCTGGCGCTGGGATATCTGCAGCCGTACCACTGGCGCTTGCTGTTGCCGGCCCAGGCCATCGTGCTGGGGCTACTGGTGTTTGGCGGGTGCGTCGTGGTTGGCTCGTGGCTGTCTCCGCGCCTGCCTAGGCGGCTCGTTGCTCCCGTGGGGGCCTTGCTGGCGGCGGTGCTGATGCTGGTCCCGGCCTCCAGCACGCTCGGTGCCTATGGCGCCCGGCTGTCCATCGGTGGCGACCTGGCGGCGTTGCGCTGGCTGTCCGGGGTGGTGAGCGAGGAGGCGGGGGGTGCGGGGCGTTGGGTCGTGTTGGCGTCCCTGGGGCTCGACAATCCTTGGGGGTATGCCACGGCGTTGTATCTAGAGCAGAGGCTCTCGGGAGTGCCGCCGGAGGCGGTGACCATGGAAGGGGCGCTGTACCTGGTGTACACGGCCCAGCCGGCACAGGCGGTTTCGCTGGCTCAGACGCTGGGCTGGTCGGACGGCACTGGGCGGGAACCGGCCACTAGCTATGCGGGGGCGGCGCTGGCGTCCCCCCAGATCCAGGGGGTGCACCTGGTCGCCATGGACGGGGGCTTCCCCCCGCCGGCCAAGATGGTCATCCGCCTCGACGACCCGAAGGCGGCCCGCCGCCTGGCCGAGCAGCTCTCCAGCTTGTACGGATCCCATGCGACGGTCTGCCTGATCGAGTCGGCCGAGTACCTGGGGATGAAAGATGGGGAGTTCCGGCGGGAGCAGCTCGAACCATGGCTGGGGAAGCTGTGCCGGTCTGGGCCGCATCTGAATATGCCGCCGCGGTGAAGAAGGTGAAGAAGGTGCCGGTTGTTAAGGTTTAATATTTGCGAAGAGTCCAGCTCTCGAGGCTCGGGCGGGTGGTTCTGACCCATCGGCGGAGATCACGCCAGGGCGCGTGGGAGCGGTGAATGAATCCTGAAGCGCTCTAGCGGGAGAAACCTGCCGGAAGCTCGCCGTCGAAGCCGGCGGGGACGAAGGCCAGGTCGGTGATGGTGTAGCTGGGATTGTCCGTGCGGAAGATGGGTACCACCCGGTCGCCGGTGGTGGGCGTTCCCCCCAGCAGGTAGCTCATCAGGATCGTGCTCACGCCGGGGAATTCCACGTTGATGAAGCGGATCGGCTTGTCCAGTGAATTGAAGGCGCCGGTGCGCTCAGTGGTCATGAAGCTGTGGACCGTCGATGCCTCCCGGGCGATGCCGGTGAGGTCCACGGGCGCCATGGGCTGCAGGCAGTCCGGGCAGTGGATGCGGTAGGGGAGGTAGACGCTGCCCTGGCCTTCGCAGGCTTCGTGATCACAGCGGGTCCCCAGCAGCTTGCCGTTCGCCAGGCCCTGGAAGAACGGTGCCTCGCCGCCGTAGGAGTGGATGTGCACCACGCGGCGCGGGTTGGTGATGCCGCACAGCTCGCCGGCGTCGTTGCGGATGGCGGCGCCGGGCTCCGCGGTGTGGAATGCGCCGGCCTGGCGGTACTTGCCGTCTTCGACCTTGATCTCGTACGTCATGGCGGGGCTCCTTTCAGTCCAGCGGATCGAGGCGGTGGGCCGGGTCAACGAGGATGGTGGCGGTAACGTGGCTGCCCACGCCGGCGTGGCTGATGGCCAGCATGCGGCGGGCGCCTTCCACCTGCAGATTGGTCCAGTCGGCGGGCTTCTCCTTGCCGAAACGCTGCCAGCGCGCCTCGTCGCCGTGGATCTCCGCGTGGCGGCCGTGGATGTGGTACATGCCCTCCACCGCTTGCATGATGCCGGTGGCCCCCACCGAGTGCATGCAGCCGATGAGCCCGCCGGAGAGGTTGGCGGGCAGCTTGCCCGGCTCCCCCGTGTGCGGGTTGGTGTGGTAGCAGTCGCCGGACTCCACGTAGGTGCGGCCCTCGCCGTAGGGGCGGATGCCCACGTCCTCGTAGCTCTGGATGTCGCTGATGGTGAAGGCGTCGTGCAGCTCGACGAGGTCCAGGTCGTCGCTGGGATCCTGGATGCCGGCCATGCGGTAACCGTAGTAGCAGGCCATGCGGGCTGCCAGGAAGCCGGTGAACCCGGGGTAGCGGTCCCCGCCGGGGAAGCGCTCGCCCAGATCCGCGTAGGTCTCCGGGGTCTCGTGGGGTAGCAGCGGGATGTCCATCGGGCGGCGGTCCGCGACCCGCAGCGTGTGGGAACCAGCGGCGCTGTAGACCAACAGGGGGTTGTCGGTCATGGCGTAGGCGGTCTCGCGGTCGGCCAGTACGGCGCAGGCGGCGCCCACGCTCATCAGGCAGCAGTCCAGGGCCCGCAGCGGCTCGGCCACCATCGGGGACTGGAGCACGTCGTCGATGGTGATGCGCATCGGCCCCTGGGCGAAGGGGTTGTGTACGGCGTAGTTGCGGTTCTTCACGGCGATCTCGGCCATCGTGCGCCGGAAGCTCTCCTCCTGCTTACCGAAGACCTGCCAGTACTTCTGGGCCATCACGGCGTAGTAGCCGGTGTAGATGTGCCCCAGGGGGGTCTCCCAGTCCTTGTCCGCTGCGGAGGCGATGTAGTGGTTGCCCTCGTCCGTGGGCACCTCGTCCATGCGTTCCCAGCCCATGGCCAACACGGCGTCCGAGTAGCCGCTGGCCACGGCCTTGGCCGCCTCCCAAAGCGTGGAGCCGCCGGTGGCGCCACCCGTCTTGATGCCCACGTTGCCCAGGGGATCGAGGCCCAGCCGGTCGTGGATGACCGATTCCCCCAGCAGCTGGTCGCCGAAGTGATCCGCGAAGTGGCCGTAGTAGCACGAGTGGATGTACTTCTTGAGCTGGGCCGGCGTCATGCCGATGTATTCGGCGGCCTCCTGTAGGGCGTCGATGCACAACTCCTCGGTGCGTTTTTCGGGGAAGGCCCGGCGGAATTCGCTGTTGCCCCCGGTGACCAGGTAGACGTCACGGCTGAAGCGGGGAATCTTCAGTTGGCGCTTGCTGAAGTTGATCATGCGGTGGTCCTCGTCTCGCTAGCGGGTACGGTGAGCCGACCAATGGGCTGGCTGGCGCAAGCTATCAACGGGCCGGTGGTTGGTCAATCGGCCCACCCTTCTGCACTTGACAGGGGACGGCGCGAGAGGTGGCATAGGCGCCGGAGGGAATGCCATGCATCGATCGCTCAGACGAGCCCTGTTGGGGCTACTCGTACCCGCTGTTCTGGCCTGCGGTTGCAAGGATAAGCCGGATCCGGGTGACGACGACGACGCCCCGCCTGAGGACGTCAGCATTGCCATCGAGAGCCCGGAGGAGGGCACCATCGGCAAATGGGCCCAGGTGACCGTCGAGGGCACCTTCACCGGGGAGGAACCCACCGTGACCGTCAGCGGCACGGAAGCCACGCTGGACGGCGACTCGTTCAGCGCCGAGGTCCCGGTCGTCGAAGGGCTGCCTTATACGCCGCTGCTGGCGGAGGCGGCCACCGACTACGACTGGGCGCGGGACCGGCGCACGTTCCTCTACGGGGACGCCGTGGCGTCGGACGCTCCGGTGGACCGGGGCATGGCCCTGCGTATCACCGACCGGGGCCTTGCCGGCCTGGGCACCTTCCTGCTATCGGCCTTCGAGCCGGAGGCGGTGGAGCAGATGATCATGGACACCAATCCCCTGTACGAGGGGGATCTGGTGGTGGCCGAGATCGTCATCACGGCCGATGGCGCCTCCGTGGGTGGCCTGGAGGCCGAGCTGGACGCCACCGCAACGGGGATCCTTCTCACCGGCAGCCTGACGGACGTGACCCTGGACGTCACCGTCGACGCCGGCTGGGCCGGGGACTACCCGGGCACGATCCACGTGGAGTCCGTGGACATGACCGCGTTGATGGTGCTGGGAGCGGCCGGCGGCGTGCTGACGGTGACGGTGCAGGACGTGGTCATCGACCTGGTCAACCTGACCATGGATTTCGAGGACCTGTGGGACTGGCTGGACACGGGCCTGGCCTGGATCGTGCCCCTGTTCATCGAGGGCATGATCGAGGACATGATCACCGAGGATCTGCCCGGCGCCGTCGAGGAGGCGCTGGGGGCGCTGGACGAGGGCTTCGCCCTGGGGCCGGTGACCATCGGCCTGGCCTTCGATGACGTGCAACACGACGACGCCGGTGTGAACGTGGTGCTGGACCTGTCCGTGGACACGGGTGGGGCGGCGGGGCTGCCGCCGCAACGGGTCGCCACGGAGGGGGAGCTACCTGTCCTGTCCGGCAGCACCACCCCCGGTGGCCAGCCCTACGGCGCGCAGATCGTGCTGGATGACGACGCCCTCAACGCCATCGGCATCGGGCTGCTGGCCAGCGGCGAGCTGGAGCAGTCCATGGAGGGGGGCCTGCCCACCGATCCCCCCATCCCGCTGACGGCCGACATGCTCATCGGCATCTTCCCGTCCCTGGAGGGGGAGGTGGACAGCACGGCGCTGATGTCCCTGGCCACCGTGCCTACCGTCCCGCTAGTGGGGACCCCCGCGGAGGGGCCGGAATCCGCCGTCGACCTGCACCTGCCGGGGTTCATGGTGGACATCGGCGGCGACCTCAGCGGCAGCGGATCTCCCGAGCCCATCTACAGCGTGGTCGTCGACGGCGTCATCCGCATCGGCGTGGACACGGAGGAACAGCAGCTGACGGTCTACGGCGACGACATGGTCGCCACCTTGCTCTCCTGCGAGATCGAGTGTGATCCCACGGAAGGGGAGGGGTTGGCGGCGTTGCTGCAGCTGGCCATCGGCATGTTCGTCGGCGATCTCACCACCGGCCTGACCCAGCTCATCGAGGGGGTGGAGATGATCCCGCTGGAGGGGGGCACAGTCGGTTCGGAAGAGGACCACGCGGCCATCTGGGCGGATCTGGAAGAGGTGCCGGTGGAGTAGAGATTCCCAATCCCTTGCCCAATCCCTTGCCCAATCCCTTGCCCTTGCCCTCTCCCTTCCCCTTCTTTTCCTGCTTTCCTCCATTCCTGCTTTCCTAATCAGTTTTCCTCTCGAGAGACAATCAAAGAGATTCATCTGAGGAATGCAGGAATGGAGGAAAGCAGGAATGGGGAGAGGAGGAGACGATAGGGAGCAAGGGCAAGGGCAAGGGCAAGGGCAAGGGCAAGGGCAGGGGCAAGGGCAAGGGAAGACGGGAAACGAGGGAGACTACGAGACTAGAGCGTCCGCAGCGTGTCCTTGATCTGCTCTTCGATGGTGGCGTTGTAGTTGGTGACGATATCCTGGACTACCAGGTCACCGTCGATGAGCACGAAGGTGGGCAGCTCCACGGCGCCGAAGGGATCGAGGCAGCTCTCCGTGCCGTCGGTCCACACGTCCAGGTCATCCAGCCCGTGCTCGTCCTTCCAGTCCTGAAGGGCGCTGGCCGACACGTCCTCGCTGTAGGCCTCGTCCTGGATCAGGGTCTCGTACAGCGTGAAATCGAATTCGGAACTAAGCTCGTCATAGAGAGCCTCGGCCTCGCCGGCGGCTTCCGCGCAGGGCACGCACCAGCCAGCGCTGATGACCAGCAGGATCACGTCGCCGGCGGCGTCGTGAATGGCGGCGGTGCCACCGTCCTGGTTGGTCAGGTCGCAGTTTGGGACGGTGTCCCCGATCTCGTAGCCTTCGCCCGGGGCCATGTCGTCGTCGTCGTCGTCATCGTCGCAGCCGACGGTCAGCGTCAGGCTCGTTAGCAAGGCCACGGTGGCCAACGCGATCCACAGCAGGTTCCATTTCATCGTGAATTCCTCCAAGTGGGCGTCACTATAGCGCCCGCGTTGATGCTTTGCCCATGGGGCTCGGGAGGCCGTCGTATCTTCCTGGTCGGAGCACCTGTTGAACCGTACGCACTCCCACACGACGACTGCGTGTCTGAACAGTGGATCCGGGGACGGAAAATGGCTGGATCAATTTTCGGGAAGCGCGACCCGGACTGCGAGCTGCTCAATAACTGCGCAGCGTGTCCTTGATCTGCTGTTCGATGGTGGGATTGTAGTTGGTGATGATGTCCCGGATCTCCAGATCCCGATCGATGAGCACGAAGGTGGGGAGCTCGACCGCGCCGAAGGGATCGAGACAGTCGGCGGTCCCATCGGTCCACACGTCCAGGTAGGTCAGGCCGTGTTCATCCTTCCAGTCCTGCAGGGTGTCCTGAGAGACGTCTTCGCTGAAGGACTCGTCCTGGATCAGGGTCTCGTACAGCGTGAAGCCGAACTCCGCGTCAAGTTCGTCCGAGAGGGCCTGTGCTTCATCGGCCGCCTCCGCACAGGGCACGCACCATCCGGCGCTGATGACCAGCAGGATCACGTCACCGGCGCTATCGTGGATGGCTCCCGTGTTGCCGTCCTGATTGGTCAGCTGACAGTTGGGGACGGTGCAGCCGGTGGCGTGACAGTCGTCGTCGTCGCCCGCGGTGTCGTCATCGTCATCGTCGGCCACCGGGCAACCGCCGCAACCGTTACCGGCGCACCCGCCGACGAGGAGCAGGTTGACCAGCAAGATCCATATCGCGTGCCACTTCATCGATGTCCTCTTTTCTTGGGTCAAACCGTACCACCGAGCCAGGATTTCCACAGGTCCACCATCAGCAGTTGAACCACGACCTGCAGGGCCAGCAGCACCGTGGCCGCCGCCACCAGCTTCGCGGTGCGCCGCCATTGGATGGGCCGCGCCCCCACGGTGGCGCCGGTGACCTCGCCCCAGCCCAGCACCAGCAGCAAGTAGCCCGCGTAGCCCAGCAGCTGCCAGGGCGGGAAGCCCAAGGCGATCGCAGCGGCAGACGGCGAGTCGCTGACCAGCCGGGCCCACAGGTGGGCGTCCACCAGCAGGGCAGTCGAGCCCATCAGCAGCGGCGCCAGGCCAGCGCCAAAGACGGAGCCGGCGCTGACGTACACGTAGTCCAGGGCGCGGTCGGTGATGAAATCCTCGGGGCGGGCGGCGTGGCCCGTGCCGGTGCCGATGAGGCGGGCCGTCTCCCAGTGGTGGAACCCGGCTTCGGGGACGGCGGTGACGAGCCAGCCCGGGGCGCACAGGGACCACAGCAGGCCCAGGCCCAGCGTGGCCGCCACGAAGACGGCCAGGTGAAGGGCGGCGCGGCGCAGATCGCCGGCCCGCAGATCGAGCAGCAGGAAGGGGAAGACGGCCGCGGTGAGCAGCAGCGGGACCAACAGCGGCTGCTGGCTGACGATGGCCAGGGTGCCCAGGCACGCCACTCCCAGCGCGACGAGGGCCGGAGAGTTGCGTTGCTGGCGCAGTTCTTCGGCCGTTTGTAAGGCGCGCAACAGGCCTTGTAGGGCGGCGGAGGTCATCGTCGTGCACGCTACCACAGGGCGGATTGTGGCGGTTGGAGCTTGACAGAGGGGAGCCTGGAGGATTATTTGGTTCCCGGTTCGTTGCAAGGTGGTTGATTCTAGGCGCGTAGCTCAGTGGGAGAGCACTACCCTGACACGGTAGGGGTCGCTGGTTCAAATCCAGTCGCGCCTACCACCTTGAACCAAAAAGCCCGGGTTTGACCCGGGCCTTTTTGTTTGGTGACTGCCTATACGAGGAAACCACGGAATTCTCCTCGAACGTGGTTGCCGCGCTGTATTCCTCTTGCTCGTACCGGTCAAAACCCGTTGATCCAACGCTTGGTCGAGCGGATCTGTGGGAGCCATCCTCCCGGGAAGGCCAAGTATTCCGCTTTTCGTCCTTTCCCTCGAACCGTGCCGTGGGCCCGAAACAACCCCATCGGCCGGAATATTTGTTGCATGGTATTTGGGTATGGGAATGCAAGAAGGGGATGGTCCCAATGGCCCGTAGCTTAATCGAAATTGAGAAGTCGAAATGGGTCTTCTTGCTGGCGGCCTCCTTGTTCGTTGCCTGTGGTGTGCCCGGCCCATCTGGTAGGGCCGGTTCGCACGAACAAGGATGGTTTTCGACGGATCTGGTTGGCGGCAACGATTGGCCTCCTGTAGCGCTTGGTAGCTCCTTCTGGGTCACGGCCGAAGTAGACGCCGCGTGCTCCGACAATCAGACATCGTGGCACGGGGATGACGACGATTCGGCTGACCAACCTCTACTCCCACCGCACGATCTCACGATCATCTCCAGCGATACGTCGGTCATATCGATCCTAGGTGTGGAGCAAGATATTCTCGATGAATCGGAGTGGGCCATTGGCTGTGAAGTCCATGTGTGGGCTCAGGCTAAAGCGGTGGGCGAGGGCCAAGCTATTCTTCAGCTGACGACGGCAGATGGAGATCTGGTGGATGAGATCGGCCTGTCCATTCAGCGCCCATATCACATAGATCTGGAATACCATGGGACGCCCGTGGACTTCCCGTTTGGTGTGATCAAGGGGGACACTGCGACGATCGACGGCAGGCTCTACAACGAAGATGGCCGCTGGCTCGGCCACGAAGGATTAAGGGCTGTTGCGGAAGGTGGCGATGACCTCGTCGTGTGGGGCGATGGGGAGCGGGTCATGATCAGTGCGGTGGGCAAGGGTGAGCTGCACCGCGTGACCGTTTTTGTAGGCGAAGCGGCCAGATGGCTGGATGTAAGACCGGTCCGAAGGGCCACATTCATCGAACTGGCTGCTGTGCAGGTGGACGGGGACGGTCGCCGGTTCTACGTTTGGCTGGCCTTGGCCACCGAGGAGCAGGAGCTGATCCTCGATCCCAGCTACGAGATCACTTCCAGACCGAATCTGGACGAGGAGTTTGACCAGTCCTCCAGAGGTTTCTATGTCGATCTGGAAGACGCGGTGGAGAGCGCGACCCTGACGGTCAGCGCACCTGGAGTGACGAAGAAAATCATACTTCCCGATGACGTCGAGGACGAAGGCAGCTGGGATATGACCGTAGAGAGGGTTCTTACCGCGCCACCAGAAGAGGCGCAGGGTTGCTCCATATCAAGTCAATCCGACGGTAACCTCGCACCGTTGCTCGTGTGGATGCTCGCAGCGATGACGTTCCTCCGACGTGGTCGATACCTGGCCTAGCCGGCCCGAACCCCTCCCGGGTAAGATCATCCCGACCGAGAATCCGGGCCCAACCCGGGAGGGAATCACCCATGGTTCGGGAGCGCAGCGGCGAGGAATCACGCGATCCCCGGGGCGATGTCACCTCGGAATCCAACGCCAGTTCCCCGTCCGACCATCTCCGTGCTTCCCTGAAGGGCCGTGGCCCCAAACTCCTGCTGCTGGTGTTCGTGCTGCTCTACCTGCCGCTGCTGCGGACGTACGGATGGCAGCAGATCTGGCCCTTCGTCGAAGTCTGCGACCTGCCGTCATTTTACTTTGCGGCCACCACCACCTTCGGCGACGGCGAGTCCGTCTACCAGCCCGAGTTCCTCGAACACGCCGAAGGCCATGTGGACCAACGGGTCTTCCCGTTCCTCTACCCGCCCCCGGCGCTACTGGCGTTTTATCCGCTGAGTTGGCTGTCCTATGACGCGGCCCGGGTGGCGTTCGTCGCCGTGAGCCACCTGGCGTTGTTGATCGTGGGATTCCTGCTGCTGTTTCGCATCCTTGGATTCCGCTTCGGGTCCACCCTGTCCATCGTGGCGGTGGCGTACGTGCTGGTGTTCCACCCCTTCCGGGCGGTCGTGGAGCTGGGCCAGGTGAACATGGTGGTGCTGCTGTGCCTCTGCCTGGCCTGGTGGGGGCACAAGCAACGCTGGCATTCGGCGGCCGTGGCCCTGCCGCTGTCGCTGGCGATCCTGATCAAGACGTATCCGTTGTTGCTGCTGCTGTACCTGCTGTTGCGGCGTGACTGGAAGACGTCTCTCTGGGCCGGCGGGTTGTACGCGGCCTACGTCGGGCTGTCATTCGTGTTGCTCCCCGCGGGGGTCTGGCCGGATTGGCTGTCCGAGGTGGCCGTCACTGGCGGGTACGGCCAGACCCCCTGGCACTCCATCTCACCGGCGGCACCATGGAACCAGTCCATCAACGGGTTCTTCGCCCGCATGTTCCTCGATAACGAGTTCAACCAGGCGATCATCCACGTGCCCCACGCGGCCCGCGCGTTGCCGGCGTTGGCGGCCGTGTTCGTCGTGGGGATCACCGCCGCCGCAACCCTGTTCAGCCGTCTCGGCCAAGATCCGGACACCCGCCGGCACGTGGAGTGGGCTACCTTCCTGGCAGCGATGGTGCTGGTCTCCCCCCTTTCGTGGGAGCATCACCTGGTCTTCGTGTTGCCCTCGGCGCTGGTGGCTCTCCGGCTCGTCTTGCAGCGCCCTCGTTCCGCCGTTCCCATCGCGGTCGTGGGCGTCTCTTTGTTCTTGCTGGCGTGCCGGCTCCCCATCTGGTCTGAACGGCTGCAGCACGGCGGCTGGATCCTGCTCATCTCCATCAAACTCTATGCCGTGCTGCTCCTGTGGGGCTACCTGGTCGTCCAGTCCCGGGCCCGCACCAGCGATGGGGAGGCGGAGTGAGCCGGTCGACAGGCGAACGCTGGCTCGGCCCGCTGCTCTTCGTGGGGCTGCTTCCGCTGGTGTGGTTTTTCTTCGAGCAGGAGGGGCGGACCGATGGATTCGCCCAGCTCCACCAGTACGGATTTACACCCGATGGCCGGAATTGGGCCCAGCTGCTGCCACCGGACGAGGGACGGCTCTACCTGAGCATGCTGGTGCTGCTGCCCGTGGCGCTGGCGACGGGGGTGTGGGCCTCGACGAGCCGCGTCACGACCCGTGTCCTGGCCCTGCTGCGCCGCCGGGAAAACGCAATCATGGTGGGGGCCGCGGGGCTGGCCATGTTGCTCGCGCTGGCGATGAGCCACCTGACGCTGGACCGCACGCCGATCACCGACGACGAGGGGGCTTACCTGTTCCACGCCCGGGTCGTCGCCGGCGGGGAGCTGGCCCACCCCAGTGAACGGGAGCCGGACCGGTTCTTCTACAACGCCGTGTTCATCATCAACGACGGCAAGATGATTTCCCAGTACCCGGTGGGGCACCCTGTGATGCTCGCCGCGGGCGTGTTGCTGGGGGATCCCTGGCTCGTGCCGGCCCTGCTGTGCGGCCTCGTCACGCTGCTACTGGGGCTGTCGTCGAGGGAATTGTTCGGCCCAGGCTGCGGATCCGGCACCGCCCTGTGTTGCGCGGCCTCACCCTTCCTGGTGGCCAGCTCGGGAACCCTGCTGGCCCATGTCACCTGTCTGTTCTGGCTGGCGCTGTTCCTCTACGCCGCCCTGCGGGCCACCCGCCTCCCCGGCCGGCCCGGCTGGATGGTGCTGGCCGCAGTCGCCTTCGGCTGCGCGGTGATCACCCGGCCGGTCTCCTCGGTGATGGTCGGCGCCCCGCTGTGGCTAATCCCCCTGTGGCGCGCCCGTCCGCTCGAGCGCCGGCGCCTGCTGGCGTTGCTCTTCGTGGGGGTGGGTGGCGTGATGCTGAGTCTCCAGCTGGCGCTCAACCAGTACTGCAACGGCGACCCGTTCCGCGCGGCCTACTTCAACTACTGGCTGGAGCACGGTCAGTGGCGGAATCCCTTCGGCTTCGGAGAGTTCATCCTCGACATCGTGCACACCCCGGCCATCGCCTGGGGTAATCAGCTGCACAACGCTGTCCGGCTCAACGCCTGGCTGCTGGGGTGGCCCTTGTCGTTGATGCTGCCCCTGTGGGCGGTGCTGAGCTGCCGGCACAGGCGGCGCCCGGCGGTGGTCCTGCTGGTCGCTGCCTGCCTGCCGTTGGTGCTGTATTTCTTCTTTTTCTGGCCAGGGGTGGCCGACGTGGGACCCGTGCTCTACACCGAGAGCCTCGCCGGCTGGCTGATTCTCTGCGGCGCCGCTTTCGGTACCGGTTCCCTGGCCCGCCGGCGTTTTGTCGTGGGCCTGTTCGTGGCGGCCACCCTCCTCTCGGCGGTGACGTTCCATCGCATCCAGCTCCGTTCCCTAGGAGAGGTGGCAGAGCAGGCATCGCGGGTACCGGATCTGGTGGAGCAACGGCTCGCGGAGGACGGCGTCGTCGAGCCGGTCCTCGTGTTCTGCCACTTCCTCGAATTCCCCGAGGTCCAACACAGCTGGGTGCTGGGGCATCCGCCGCCCTGGCCGGACCTGCGGGACGACGTGCTGTACGTCACCTCGTCCAATCCGCAGGAGAACCGATCGTTCGCCCGCCGCAAGCATCCGCAGCGGGTTCCGTACAAGCTGTACCGGGATGCTCGGGGCGAGCTGATCTTGACCCCCCTCGAACGCGCCCCGTGATGGGCCGGGCCGGGGCCGCTAAATCTCCGTGACTATTATGGTTCCCGGCATTTCTCCTCCCTTGGCCTGCTCCCGGTGGTCTGGTAAAATCCAGCCACCATAGGAAATGGGAAAACAGGACTGATCCGCGCGGTGCCTCGCCACCGCTCGGGCGGGAGGTCTTCTTGTTGCGTTTACACATGCTGATGGGGTTGCTGGCGTCCCTGCTCTTGCTGGCCTGGTTGCCGGGGTGCTCCCAGGACGACGACGACATGCATAGCGTCGTCGATGATGACGACGACGATACCGGCGACGACGACGACGATGACACCGTCGACGACGATGATTCCGCGGACGATGACGACGACACGTCTGTACCGGTCAATCTGTCCGCCGATCCTACCGAGGTGGCCTTCGGCCTCGTCGATGTGTACGGCATGCACGAATCGAGCTTCACGCTCATCGAGGCCGGCGTGGCGGAGGTCAACATCACCGGCTCGGTGGTCTCCGGGGCCGGCGCCCGCCCCCGCCGCCGGCCGGCCGAGGCAGCGCCCCCCCCCCCCCCCGAGCTTCACGCTCATCGAGGCCGGGGGGGGGGGGGGCACCCCCCCCGGGGGGGGGGGCGCCGGCGCGGGCGCCGGCGCCTTCCTCGTCGATGACCTGGAAGGCACGGTCCTCCCCCTGGGCGAGAGCATCGAGGTTACGGTGACCTATGTCCCGACGGACGCCACGACCCACTACGCCGAGGTCATCGTCTACTCGGATGCCAACCCGTCCTTGCTCACCGTGCTGCTGTCCGGGACCGGCCAGATGGACCCCGACGCCATCGACAACGACGGGGACGGCCAGTCCGAGAACGAGGGGGATTGCGACGACTACAACGCCGACGTCTGGCTGGGGGCTCCCGAGTTGTGCAACGGCACCGATGACAGCTGCGACGGCATCGTGCCGGCGGACGAGACCACCGACGTGGATGGGGACGGCGCCCTGGCTTGCGAGGACTGTGACGACAACGACGCGGCGCTGAACCTGCAGGACAACGACTGGGATGCGTGGAGCACCTGTGACGGCGACTGCGACGACAACGACTCCTCCGTCCGGCCAGGGGCCCAGGAGGGGTGCAACGGCGTGGATGACGATTGCGACGGCGTGGTGCCAGCGGACGAGACCACCGACGCCGATGGCGATGGCGATCTGGCCTGCCAGGATTGCGACGACAACGACGCCGCGATGAACAACGCCGACGCCGACGGGGACCTGGCTACCACCTGCAACGGGGACTGCGACGACAACGACCCGTCCATCTACCCGGGTGCCATCGACACCCCCAACGATGGCATCGACTCCGACTGCGACGGGAGTGACTGATTCACGTTCATTCCCCCATCGCGGGTAGCCGCAACTTTTTTCATAGCCGCGCGCAGGTTTTTCACAGCGCGCGCGTCGCGCATGCGCCCACGGGCGCGTTTCTCTGTTTGCAGCCGGCGATGGCAATGACGCCAATACCGGTATGTTTATTGCAAATAAAAGTAGAGTTCCAGGAGTAGATGTCGCATGCCGCTGCGCTCGAAGACCCCGATCGGACCCTTCGCCGCCCTCTTGACCGTGCTGTGCCTGATCCCCGCCACCACCGCTCTTGGCGTCCCCTGTGACCATGTGGACTACATGATCACCTGTGGCGATACCATCTCGGTGGAGATGCCGTCGGCGACGCAGGTGATGGAGGACTACTTCTACAACAACAACTACGTCACCGGCTATGACTCCGGCGAGTACGTCTTGGAGTGGACCTCGCCCAACAGCATCAGCCGGCTGGACGTGGTGCACGCCAGCCTTGCGGCCAATGCGGTGTTCCTGATGCACACGTCCTGTGATGCGGACAACACCGGCTGGTACAGCACCAGCGGCAACGGCAACATCACCAGCGGCCTCACCCCGAACACCACCTACTGGCTGTCCGTCGATGCGCAGGTAGGCATCCCCTACGGCTCGTGGGTCTCCGTATCGTTCATGTGCGACCTGACGGCGTACGAGAATTGCTACATGGCCGGCGACGAGGACGGCGATGGCCTCGAGGAATGCGACGATCCCAACTGCATCCACTACGTCGGCTGTACGGTCCAGGAGAACTGCACCAACACCATCGACGACGACGGCGACGGGCTGGTGGATTGCGACGATCCGGACTGCGCCAACTTCGGCGGCTGCAACCCGGAGAGCGACTGCTTCAACGGCATCGACGACAACGGCAACGGGCTGGTGGACTGCGACGACCCATGGTGCGTCTTCCAGGGCCTGTGCCCCGAGACCGAGTGCAACGACCTGACGGACAACGACGGCGACGGGCTGATGGATTGCCAGGACAGCGACTGCCCCAACTACCCCTGCCCCCCCGAGGACTGCTCCAACGGTGTGGACGACAACCTGGACGGCTGGACCGACTGCGACGACATCAGCTGCTACTGCGAGCCCCCCTGCTGGGGTGGCGAGGACTGCTCGGACGGCACGGACGACGACTACGACGGCGCCGTGGACTGCAATGACTGCGAGTGCTACTTCCAGGAACCCTGCGTCGGCGAGATCTGTGACAACGGCATCGACGACGAGGGGGACGGCTTCGAGGACTGCGACGACCCGGAGTGCGAGGACTTCCCCGGCTGCGGGGAAGACCCCGAGACCGACTGCGACGATTTCCAGGACAACGACATGGACGGGGTGACGGACTGCGACGACCCGGACTGCATCGATGACCCCTACTGCGACGGCGACTGCGAGATCATCGCCGAGCTGACCTGCGGCGAGACCTTCAGCCACACCAGCGTGGGGGATGGCCACACCGACATCTTCCAGGGCTACGAGGAGTGCGGCTACGACGAGGATACCTTCAACCCGGAGACCAGCTTCGCCCTGCCCTACGCGCCCCACCTCGAGGTGGAGGTGGTGGCGAACACCGGCGGGCTGGATGTGGTGGCCCTCATCGAGGACGAGAATTCCGGGGTCTGCAACCGGGATCTAGCTTGCTCGGCTTACGCGGAGGCGGGGGAAACCCTGGTGTACGAACCCTCCGGTGGCAGCACCCTCTACGCCATCATCGAGAGCGACGGCAACGTGGCCGAGTTCGACATCACCGTGACGTGCATCTTCGACGAGGAGAACTGCAACGAGGACGGCGATCAGGACGGCGACGGCTACGAAGACTGCGAGGACAGCGACTGCGAGGATCACGATTTCCCGGACGAGGACGGTGACGGCCACGATGTCTGCACCGACTGCTACGACGGCGACCCCGACATCCACCCGGACGCCGATGACAGCACCTGCGACAGCATCGACCAGAACTGCGACGGCGTGGATGGCGCGGACAGCGAGAACTGCACCGACGGCGTCGACAACGACTGCGACGGCCTGGTGGACCTGGCCGACCCGGGCTGCGGCGCGGGGGACGATGACGACGATTGTGACGGGTGTTGTTGCAAACAAAGTGATGGGATCGCGGCGAGGGAACAGGCACCGGTGGGCCTGGCATTCCTCGTGGCGGTCATTGGACTGGCCGCCAGGCGGCGCAACGGTCATGGAAGGATTGAATGATGGAACACAAGAGCTTCTTCCGGTATGGATTCTTGTCCTTCACCGTGATCGCCGTGCTCTCGCTTGGCTTGTTCTCGGGGCCGGCCTCGGCCCTGGAGGACCACGAATGGATGTATCCGGGGTACGACACGGGTTGGACCGGTGGCGACGCCATGGTGGGGCCCAGCACCTACCGGATGCACGCCTCGGACGAGGCGATGTTCATCCTGCAGACCTGGTTCGCCGCGGCGCTGAGCTACTGCGATGATCCCATCTTGACCGAGGATTCGTGGAACGGGTCGTACTTCAACAAGGACTACCCCTATCCAGGCTTCGTCAACCCTGCCACCGGGGATGACACCGCCGGGAACTACTGCCACACCGGGTCCCTCGAATTCGTATTCGACGTGGACGGCAGCCTCTGGGACGACGTCACCTACCTGCCGTTGACCTGGGGCCTGCGCTGGGACGGATCGTCGTGGGGCTACCAGGAGTCCGGTTCAGGAGCCCAGGAGGAGACCCTGTACTGGTACGACACCCTCACCGGGCTGCCGGTCATCCACGTCACCGACACCAGCATGGAAGGGACGCCGGGCGTGGCCAACATCGGCCACCTCTACTTCTGGCCCTATGCAGGGATCCTGGGGGACTGGCAAGACTCCTTCGGGATCATCGAGGACGGCTACTTCTGCATCCAGGACAACGGGGACACCTGCTGGAAGGATGTGCTGGTCTACCAGGGCAACAGCGCTTACACGGTGCGGGCCTATTATCTGGTGTACGACGGCATCGACTCGGACATCGCCTGGGATGGCGAGGCCGACCCCGGCGACGGCAGCCCGCTGAACGACTTCAACATCCTGTGGACACCCGGCTCGGCCATTCCCGAGCAGAACTACATCGTGCTGTCCAACGAGGAAGACAACGAGTGCGCCTGCGACATCGACCGGCGCTGGCACCACACCGACCCGGAGGAATTCCCGCCCAGCGAGTGCGACATCGACATCACCAATTTTGATGATGCCGCTGACTACTCCACGGGGATCGCTTTCCTCAACGCGATGGACATCTGCGACGAGACCATCACCAACATGAGCATCCAGCACTTCGGCTTCCCCGACGGCATGGACTACGTCAACGGCGTCACCGACGGCGGTAGCATCGGCGTGCGCTCCAATTACGGCACCTACATGATGCCGCGCAACGGCGACCGGCTGATGGTGATGAGCTCCGGCGACGTCGGCGGGAACGCCGTGAGCGACTCGGGGTTCAACTCCCAGTGGTGGAGCTGGAGTTCGGGCACGGGCCACATCGACTACGCGCTGCCCACCTACAAGCAGCTGTGCGCCGACGCCATGTGCTGCCCCCAGACCGACTACCGTTACGACCACACGATGATCGAGTTCGACATCATCGTGCCGGCGGACGCCGAAGGGGTCTCCTACGACGTCGCCTTCTTCACCCAGGAGTACCCGGAGTGGGCCGGCACCTACTACAACGACGGCTTCGAGGCGGTCTTCGAAGACCCCAAGGTGGCCACCTGGGAGTCAGATCCCGACTTCCCCGGCTACATCTGTGACAGGGACGGGGACGGGGTCTCTGAGGCCAACGTGGCTTTCGACGCGGCCGGTACCCCGCTGCGGGTGAACAACCACTTCCTCACCTCCATGGACTGCACCGATTTCAACAACGTGCTGGACCACAACGGGCACATCTGGGAGGCCACCGTCACCGACGTGGACTGGACCTACTCGGCCACGGTGCCCTGTTGCACCTACCAGTCCGAGGACTTCGAGCGGGTGTGTGACGTGCCGTCGTGGTGGGCCAGTTCCTACCCCTGGACCTGCCCCTCGTTTGGCTACTCCTTCTCCCACTGGGGTCTGTGCGGCGGCGGCGCCGGTGAGGACTCCGGCGGCACCCAGTGGCTGACCAATGCCTTCGGCGTCACCGGGGGCACGACCATGCACGTCCGCTTCTCCATCTACGACAAGTCGGACGGCATCTTCGACACATCGGTCATCCTGGACAACTGGACCTGGATGTCGGAGGACCCGGGCTCACCCACGCTGTACGAGCCGCCCAGCACGGCCTTCGTGGGTTCGCCGAACTGATGATCAATGACCCCAAAACGGCCCCATCTGCGGAGGTGGGCCGGGATGATAGGAGAGCAACGATGAGACGCAACACGACCCTGGCCTGGATAGTCGGAGTGATTCTGGTCGGCTCCCTGATGGGGTGCGATCGGTCGGCGGAGACGACCTCCGTCGGCGAGGGGTTGAACGCTGGGGTGGAACTCACCTCGGCCACCGACCTGGCGCAGGATGGAGAGGTGGTCGCCTTCAACGTGATGGACGGCCACGGCAACGAGACGATCCACCAGTATGTGAAGAAGAACGGGAAGCTCGAGCCCATCGGCGACGCCCCGGAAATGACCCTGCCCGAGCAGCATGAGGTGGGCGTGATCCCCGTGTCCATCAACGGCGGGTCGACCTATTCGCACTCGGCCACCCAGGAGCGGGATCGCAACCCGGCCAACAACATGGAGTGGTTCCCCAACAAGGTGCAGTCGACGGTTCCCAAGCTCCAGCAGGACCGCTCGTTCCGCATCGAGACGGGCAGCTTTGTCCAGCAGCTGGAAAACCGGGGGCGCCTGGTGCGCACCAAGCAGTTCGACACCGTTGGGCCCAGCCAGGCCGTGGAGTTGACCCGCATCCAGATCGACGGGAACGGCACCGCCGAGCTGTACCAGTTCGACAGCCCCCAGGCTCTCGACGCGTGGTATCGTGTCGCCTACCAGCTGCACGAATCCGTCGGGCACGACCCGGAGGAGCGGATCCAGATCAACGGTATGACCATGTTGCGGCTGGGAGACAACGTGGACGCCGAGGTTCCCCAGGCCTTCCTGGACTCTCCCAAGGCGGTCCTGCTGGAGAAGTAACTTGCCGCGACCCTCCTTCCTCTTCCCCCTCCTCGTCATCCTCGGATTCGCCATCACAGGATGGGGATGTGACCCCGGTGACGATGACGATTTCAGCAACTCGGATGGCGACGACGACGTCGACGCGCCGGCTTCCATCAGCGGCACGATGCTCGTGCCCGTGGACTCCCCCTACGGCATCGAAGAGGGCACGTTGCTCGAGGTGCGGGCGTACGCTCCGGATCTCTGGGACGCTGGCGCCAACTTCCCCATCGCAGCCGGCGACTACAGCGGAGCCACCTCCGCGCCAGCGGGGAGCACCTGGCCGATGGTCTTCACCGTGCCCCTGGACGGGACGGGCACCTATAGCCTGTGGGCGTTTGCCGATGCCGTCGAGGACGGGGAGATCGCCGACGAGGTCTACGGCCTGGGCCAGGACAACCCCGTCAATGTCACCAGCATCGTTCACGTCACCGGCGAGCTGATCTTGTTCGACCAATTCCACGGGGATCCGGGAGACGATGACGACGACTCGGCCAGCGGCGACGACGACGATGCCGGCAGCGGCGACGACGATTCGGCCGGCGCTTGACCTCCTCCTGACCTGCTGCCCTCAATCCAGCTCTGCCGCCGTCTTGGATTCCACGCCCTCGGGTAACTGCCCTTCGTAGTCGTCGAAAGCATGGGCCAACGGTGCCACGGCTCCGGGCTGCAGTGCGTAGAACGAGACCGCGTACCACCCCAGCACGATCTTCTCCTCGACGGCCCACTCTCCGACCTTGGTCCACGCCTCGGGGACCTCGCCGACCCAGGGGTCGTACACCAGGGCGATTTGAGCGCCCAGCTCCTGGACCACCGGGTCCAGGTCTTCGCCGGGGAAGTGGGTGACTCGCTTGAGCTGGGCCACTTCGCGGGTGGCCAGGCCCCAGATATCCACGATCTTCAGATCCGTGTAGTAGGAGATGGCGCCGATATCGTTGATGGCGACGGTGCCCCCGGGGTAATGCTCCTGGAGGAAGCGGGCCATCTGGACCTGCTGGTTGTAGATGTCCCTGCTGGCCAGGGGAACCGCCAGCAGGGAGGAGAGCCCTCGCTGGGCGAAGGGGAACAGGGCCAGCCCGAGGGCGACGGCCGCCAGGGCCAGGCGCAGCTGGGATCCGCTTCCCTCCCGCCAGCGCCGCCATCCCGCGATCAGGGTCTGATAGGCGAGCGCCGCCAGGGCGAAGGCCCCCCCGGCGTACAGGTACGCCTCGTAGCGGAACAGATTGCCCAGATGGGCCAGCACCAGGTGGATCAACGCCGACAGGGCGAACACCAGCGCGGCGTACTCGTCCGCCCGCACCGAGCGTGGCGCGGACGGCTTGCGCAAGGAGAAGCGCAGCAGCGCGTAGCTGATGAACAGCACGATGACCATCGCGCCGGGCACCTTGCCGGAGAACTCGTTGAATGTTCGGCGCAACGCCTCCACGGTGGAGGACTCGATGGCCACCGTCTTGAGCATCAGCCCGGTGGGCAGGAACGGCCAGCCGTGGGCCGACAACCAGCCCCCGTAGAGCAGCACGGGGGCCAGCCCGGCGAGGGCGACGGCGCCCGCCGCCCGCCAGGAGCGATGGGCCAGAAGCAGGACGGCCAGCACCCCCACCTGGAACAGGGCCTCGTACCGCACGGCCGTGCTCAGCATGGCCACCACCGCCAACAAGAGCACATCCCGTGTCGCGGGCGATGCGGCGTCCCGGGTGCCGGCAAGCATCCGCCCCGCCCGGAACAGCAGCTCGACGGTGAGCAGGATGTGCAGCAGGTGCTCCATGCCGTTGAACACCAGCGAAGACAAGGGCGTGCACAGGAAAAGAGCCACCAGCAGCAGCGCCCGCGCGGTGGCGGGCAGGTCCCGGCGCGCCGCGAGCAGCCGATCGACCCGCAACAGGATCAGCACCACCAGCACCCCGTTGATTACCATCGGTGTGACGTCGTGGGTGCCGGCGATAGCGCCCACGGCTGCCAGCAGCAGGGGCCACAGCAGCGAGGAGCTCACCCCGACGAATTCGCCGGGGTTGATGCCCCAGGTGCCCTCCTCGAGGAGCGTGCGGGCAAGGCTCATGTGGATGTAGGCGTCGTCCAGGCCGTAGACGAACTGCCCTTCGCACTGGAGCAAGATGCGCGCGTAATGCCACGCCATCACCGCAGCCGCCACGGCCAGGGCCACGGCGATGGGGGCCATGGCGCTCCAGCGCTGCCCGTCGCCGCGGTTTGTGTGGCCCTCGCTGGTGGTCGTATTCACCGTGTTCACCCCGTGTACTCTACTCCATCCGCACTACCGCCAGCACATGGGTCGGTGTGTCCAGGTCCCACGACACTGGTTCTTCCCCCACGTAGGCGACGTCGTACGACCCCGGAGGAACGACCTGCTGGAACGGCTGGCTGCCCAGATGGGACGGATGCTCCGTATCGACCAGCCAGTGGATGCCTTCGGCCCGCAGGTAGTCCAGCGTGGGATTGTCCGGGGACTGCCCCAGGCGGTAGGCCAGTTCGCCGGGCACCACCTGGGCGACGAAGGCCGGGCTGTTGGCCAGCCCATCCAGGTTGACCACCACCGGCCCATCGGCAAAATAACCGAACAGGCCCGAATGCCAGGATCCAACGCGCGTGCCCGCGGGCAGGTGCCCGTTCATCCAATTCACCACGTCCCAGGCCGCCCGGTTGGTCGCCTGCTCGTGGTCCAGGGAGCGGGGCGTCAGGATGCCGGCGAAGACCCACGCCGAGATGATCCCGACCACAGCGGCGTAGGCGGCAAAACCGCGGGCCAGGCGGGGGAGGCCGGCCAGCGCCGCGCGCAGGTAGGGCAGCCCGTGGGCCACCACGATGATCAGGAACAGCGACTCGGGCACGCGGTGCCAGAATTGCTGCTTGGCGTAAGGCATCAAGACAAGACCGTTGAGCAACAGGTTGGCCAGGGCCCAGGCGGCGACCAGCCCCGCGCCCGGCGCCCACGGGATGGGATCCCGATCCCCCCTGCGCACCAACCCCCGGGCGATCAGGGCCAAAAAGACCGCCAGCAGCGGCAGCAAGAACCAGTCCCGCAGGGAGTGCTCGCCCCGCACGAGGTTGGAGGGCAGCCAGAAGCCGATGGCCCAGCTCACCGCGCCCAGGACGCCCACCTCCGCCACGAAACCGGGGGTCGGGGTCTGCAGGTCAGGGGCATCGAAGATGGGCCTCTCTGCAGCCGGCAGCGCAGCTCGCAAAGGGCGGGCGGTGAAGGGCAGGATATCGGCGATGGAGCGCGCCATCCGCGCCGGCGCCCCCGTGAACTTGACCTGGCCGCTGGTGGGCGCCACCGAGCCCAGTTTGAACGCGGCGTACACCCCCCACGGGGCGGCAACCAGCAGTAGCCCAGCCAGTATCAGGCCAGCCTGAGCTGCGCGCTGACGGGCGGGAGCCGAGGAGCGGAACACCCGAAGCGCCACCAGGCCGGCCACCAGGACACACGCCTCCGTGCGGCACAGCACCATCAGGCCGCACAGGGCGCCGTAGAGGAGCAGGGAACGCCCCGAACAGGGACCGCGAGCGCCCGGATGGACGAACCCCAGCAATAGGACGAGCAGCAGGGCGTACAGGGGCGCCTCCATGCCGGACACGTCCAGGTGGAACAGGGGCGGATTGAACCACCACAGCGCGGCGGCGGCGAGCCCCCGCCACTCCTGACCGCCGCGGCGGAGCCAGGCCCACAGGAGGCACCCCACGGCCACATGGAGGAACGCGGCGGTGGTCAGCGTCAACCTCAGCAGGAGTTCCTTGTCCCCGGTCAGCGACGCCAGGGTGGTCACCAAGAGCATCCACAGCGGTTGAAAGCCGTAGGTCGTCGTCTGGCCGTCGAAGGTGAACCCCGGGGCGGTGCGGCCCTGCCAGGCCGTCTGCAGGTAGTAGTACGCATCGTCCGGGAGCCACGAAACGCCCAGATAGGCCAGCTCTGACCCCCAGATGAAACGCAGCGCGATGGCCAGGGCGAACAGGCCGCCGCAGGTGATGGCCAGGACGGGGACCCGTGCCGCTCGTGAGATTTCGATCAGTTCGTCACATCCCTTCCCTGGGTGACGCGACCCCGACAAGAATACCGCCAATGGGCCCGGTGATGCGCCCGGACTAGTGTGAATGAATTTCGGTTCCGGGGCACTAGAGTCCGATGGGAAAGCCGGGTCAGAACTTGGGGCGGCCGAATAGCCTCAACACCGAGGACAGCAAGCCACCCCGGTCCAGGAAACCGAGGCACGGTTCCAGGTTGGCGAGCAGCTGCGGCGGCTGATTGATCAGGGTGTCCGCTGCCACGATGGCGTCCCAGTCCAGCTGCGCATCGGCCACACCCAGCTCGGGGGCCTCCTTTTGCATGGTCTCCAGGAACGCGCTGGCGAGCAGCCCGTAGCCGATGGTCGTGGGGTGAATGCCATCCAGGCTGAACAGCCCTCCTTTGGTGATCCGCCCCTCGTCGTCCAGCGTCAGGAAGCGGGTATCGAGGGCCGGAGAGTCCCGGTCCAGCAGATAGGCCAGGGTGGGGCGCCGGGCCAGCGCTTCCAGCAGCCCGTCGGGGAGCGGCGTCGGGGGGTGCCCCCCCGTGGAGCGGAAGGCCAGCCCATCCAGCACGGCGCACAGGTCGGTGCAGTGCCAGCCCCGTGCCCGGGCTTCATCCCGTACGACGTCGTTGTAGCGGTCGATGGACAGGTCGATCCGCTGGGCGTCCTCCCGGCGGAGGCGGGTGTGACGGTGGGGATTGAAATCACGGTCCCAGATCCAAGGGCGCGTGTAGTACTCGTAGTAGCGCCGGCCGGGGGAACCTCCACCGCGGATCGTGCCGCCGGGGGAGACACCGCGGGTGACCGGCGGGATCGTCACGTGGGGGATGGTCGCTGTGAAGACCCGCTGTGCCCCGATGTCATCCACACGATCGGCCAGCTGATGGTAGAGCCGTTCGAAGTGTTCGGGCCGGTAGAGATTGCAGGTCCGATCCTGCCGGGCTCGCCACAGATCCTCGTCTTCGGACAGTTCGATCTCGAGGGTGGCCACGGCGCTCAGTGCGTTGTTGGCTCCCAGGTACATGATCAGGTTCTCGATGCCGTCCTGCTGTGCCAGCTCGGTGGCCGCCTCGACCTGGGACCGGTCTGCCCGTCGGGGATCGAAGCGGGGATTGAGGACCCGGCGTGCCGTTCGGAACATGGACATCTCGGGGATCTGGCTCAGCAGGTTGTCCACCTGGTCCGGTAGGGCGCGGCGGCAGGCCTCCTCGGTAACCTCGAGGGCGTCGGACACCTCGAAACCCCAAACGGAGAGGTTGTCGTGTTCACCCCCATGGAGAACCGGCCGGGAGCCTGCCAGCCGTTCCCAGTAGTCCTCCACCTCGTCCAGCAGGTTCCTGCACCGCGCCAGCGCGGGGGCCAGCTCCCACCAATCGAGGACATTGCCGTGCCGCTCCCCCAGTTTGTGGAGGATCCGCTCCAGGTTGATCGGCAGTCCGCCCTTGCCCCAGAAATCGGGCACCGACATGGATTCGCGGCAGCCCAGCACGTCGGCGAGCATCATGGGATAGGAGATGTCGGTACGGTAGATGGCTCCGCTCATGAAGCCCTGGGAGAGGCTGTCCCCAATCACGACAAGTTTGCGTGGCGTCCTCATGTTTCCCTCCACTTTGCGATGTGCGTCCCTTGTACCATTTGTGGCGAGCCGGATCCCTGCATCCGCATGATCCTTGTCCCCAACCGGGTCGTCGGTATACTGGGCCGTCAATCTTTTCGAACGATGGGGATATCCATGAGCGAACCGGCGACGATCCTGCGTGCAGGACAGGTCGAAGGTATGGAACGCGGCGAGGGTCTTTTCGAGTGGATCGATGGGCGCGCGGGGCTGGTGGCCGACCGGGTCACCTACCAGGGGAAACCCGGCGTCATACTCGCCTACACCAATCCACCGGTACACCAGGTGGGGAACCCGGGCCTGGATGCATACCTGACGGCCCTGGGCAAGGTGGCCGAGATCGGCGACGAGCTGACGTTCCTGATCCTCACGGGGACCTGTGATCCAGCCCACGCCGGCGGCGACATCCGCGAGAGCCTGACCCGGCTGGACGACACCCTCGCCCGCCGCGAGGAGTTGGCCGCGGCCGGGGGCACCGCCGAACAGATCTGGGACCTCTACAGCTGGGGTGACGCGCGCCTGGACAAGGGATTTGCCCTCTACAAGGCGATGCGCGGCCTCTCCGAGCAGATGACCACCGTGGCCGTCTGCGGCGGCGGCACCCGCTTCGGCGGTTCCGCGGAGATCTGCTTACTGGCCGACGTGCTCATCGGAGATTCCCGCTCGGGGATGAGCTTCTCCGAGGCCCAGATCGGGCTGATCCCCGGCTGGGGAGGCGTGGGCCGTGCCGTGACCAAGTCCGGCTTCGCCAACGCCCGGTCCGCCACCTATTCGGCGGGCATCACCCGGGCCGGGGCTCTGCTGTCGATGGGTATCTACGATCAGATCGTGGAGATCGGCTGGCCCCTGCCACGCATGGAGCGTACCGGGGACAAGGACGCGGACAAGGCCCGTTTCAAGCACGCGATGGCCGACAATCAGGCCCGGACCGCTCCCCTCCTGCTGAAGGCCGCGCTGCAGGCCGGGTTGGAGAAGCCCCGCCGCAACGCCACCATCCACGATACCTCGCTGGATCGCGGCGAGATCGACCGCCGGGCCAACCCGGACACCTTCGAGGGCATCTGGGGTACGCCTCTGCGCGAGGTGAAGGACCGCATCAAGGAGCTGGGCAAGCCGCTGGCGCCCCAGTCCATCGAGGCCCTCGACGAGCTATTCAGCCGGTTCGAGGCCGAACCTACCTGGGACGAAGAGGCGTTCATCCTCGCGGAGAAGGACGCCGACGCCGCCCTCTATCGTGACCCCCGCTTCCGGGCGGGCATCGTCGCCACGCTGGAACAGCGGGTGGCGGATTTTCGGAGGCCCTGAATGCATCAGTATTTTGACAAGATGAATCCCATCGGCACCGAGCTGGCCAAGGCTCGCCCCCTCTGTGACGAGGACAACGAGGGCGCCATTCGCGAGGTCGAGGGCAACATCCACGAGTTGATCCAGGGGGTCGTGGACGCGGGAATCCCCGCCGAGAAGATCCACGCTCGCGGCCAGCTGACCGCCATGGAGCGGCTGCACCACCTGGTGGACGAGGGCACCTTCCTGCCCCTCAACAGCCTCTTCGATCCCCACGAGAACCGTGAGAACAGCGTGGGCATCGTGTCGGGCTTTGCCGAGATCGGCGGCCGTTCGGTGATCGTCGTTGCATCGGACAACAAGGTGCTGGCCGGCGCCTGGATCCCGGGCCAGGGGGAGAAGATCTTCCGCGCTCAGGACATGGCCGAGCGGCTCAACATCCCGCTGGTGTGGGTCCTCAACTGCTCGGGGGTCAAGCTCACTCAGCAAGAGGACGTCTATGCCGGGCGGCGTTCGGGCGGCAAGGCCTTCTTCCGCCACGCCGAACTCAACCTCAAGGGCGTGCCTGTCCTGGCAGCGGTGTTCGGCACCAACCCCGCCGGCGGCGGCTACCACGGCATCAGCCCCACCCGGATGTTCGCCCACAAGGACGCCAACATGGCGGTGGGCGGCGCCGGCATCGTCAGCGGAATGAGCCCCAAGGGCCACTTTGACGCCGAGGCCGCCGCATCCCTGATCGAGGCCACCCTCAAGTTCAAATCCACCCCCCCCGGCGGCGTGGGCGTGCACCATGACAGCACCGGGTTCTTCTCGTCGGTCCACGAGACCGAGCAGGAGTTGCTGGACAAGCTCAAGGCGTACGTGGCCGAGCAGCCTGCCTACGGCCGCGACGTGTTCCGCGTGGCCGAGCCCGCCGAGCCGGCCCACCCCGCGGAGGATCTGTACCGCCTGGTGCCGATGAACCAGAAGCGGGTCTATCCCATCGAGCAGGTGGTGAGCCGCGTGGTGGATGCTTCCGAGCACCTGGAGTACAGGCCGGAATACGGCCCGGAGATCTACACCGGCCTGTGCCGCGTGGACGGGTACCCGGTGGGTGTCATCACCAACCGCCAGGGCTTCCTGGGCCAGGGCTACCCCAAGTACGCCGACGGCAAGTACTTCGGTGTGGGTGCCAAGCTCTACCGCGAGGGGCTGATCAAGATGAACGAGTTCGTCTCGGCCTGCGGCCGGGACAAGGTGCCCGTGCTGTGGATCCAGGACACCTCGGGCATCGACGTGGGCGACATCGCCGAGAAGGCTGAGCTGCTGGGCCTGGGCCAGTCGCTGATCTACTCCATCGAGCACTCGGCTGTGCCGATGATGTGCATCGTGCTGCGCAAGGGCAGCGCCGCCGCCCACTACGTGATGGGCGGCCCCCAGGCCAACCGCAACAACGCCTTCACCCTGGGCGTGGCCACTACCGAGATCTACGTCATGCACGGCGAGACCGCAGCGGTGGCCGCCTACGCCCGCCGGCTGGCCAAGGAGAGCAAGGCGGACCGGGATCTGGACCCCGTGCTGGACAAGATGAACAAGCTGGCCCAGCAGTACCACGACCAGTCGCGGCCGGCCTACTGCGCGAAGCACGGTCTGGTGGACGAGGTGGTGGACATGACGGCCATGCGGCCCTACGTCGTGGCCTTCGCCCGCAGCGCATTCCAGAACCCCAAGAGCGTGTGCCCCCAGCACCAGATGCTGCTGCCGCGTTCGATCCGGGGCTGAAGACACATTAGGTAACTGGCAAACGAAACAACCGTCTAACCAAACTAGCGAGGTACATAACGTGCAAGGCAAGAAACTGAAGCTTCCTGAGCGCATCCACCTGGGCGACATCACGGTCCGCGATGGATTGCAGTCCCTGGAACACTATTACCCCGCCGAGCTGAAGGTGAAGCTGGCCGAGGACCTGATCCTGGCCGGATTCAAGGACCTCGAGGTCACCAACTTCGGCCATCCCAAGTTCCTGCCCCAGTTCAAGGACGTCGAAGAGGTCCTGGACCGTCTGTTCAACAGCGAACGGGTCGGATCGATGCTCAAGCAGAACGGCGGCGACGTGGAACTCCATGTCATCACCATCAACGAGCGCTCGGTGGATCGCGCCATCGCCTACAAGGAGAAGAACGGCGGCGTCGGCCCCGACTTCCTGCTGCAGATGGTCTCCACCGACGAGCACCACCACCGGGTCAACTCGGGCATGTCGCTGGACGACTACTTCAAAATGTCCGAACGGTGCACCGCCAAGGCCCACGAGGCCGGCATGAAGATGTGCGGCACCGTCTCCACCATCTGGGGCTCCCCCATGCGGGGCTCCCGCGCCACCGACCTGACGACCGCCGTGGAGTTCAGCAAGAACTACCTGGAGCTCGGTGTGGACTACATCGAGCAGGCGGACCACGACGGCTCGGCCGATCCCCAGCGGGTCCACGAGTACTTCTCCATGATCCTCGACCCGGAGATCATGGGTAAGTGGTGCGATCCCAAGTACCACCTGGCCCACTTCCACACCTCCCGCGGCATGGGCCTGGCCAACTACCTCGCCGCCCTGCAGGCCGGCGTCACCTACTTCGAGACCACGGTCAGCTCCCAGGGCGGCCAGCCGGCCAACATGATGGACTGCGTGTTCATCGGCGGCACCGGCGGCTACTACCACGAGGAACACCTGCTGAGCGGGCTGGTCTCCACCGAGGACTTCGTGGTGATGTGCGAGGCGATGGGGATCCAGACCGGGATCGACATCCCCAAGGTGCTCGACATCGGCCGCGGCTTCGTCAAGAACTTCCTGGACATCACCCCGGACCAGAAGGCCGTGCTGATCAACAACCTCCACGAGATGACCGGCATCGCCAAGGAGCGGCTCGCCCGCCTGGGAGACGACCAGAGCGAGCTGGAGCAGATGATGGAAGAGGCCGCCGCCTTCGCCATCAAGCCCGACGAGGAGAAGCCGGACAAGGTGAAGCGCAACCTCAACACCTCCCTGCAGTCGCTGGTGGGCTTCCTGCAGCGTCGTCGCTTCGGCTACGCCCGCTCGGAGAGCATCGTCGCCGGTCCGCCGCCCTCTCCTTACCTCGACCACCTGTTCAAGTAGGATCCGGCTCCAGCGGATCATGACCCCCACCGGACCAGCCCGCCCGCCGGTCGATGTGACCATCACCGACGTCACCCTGCGCGAGCACGGCCAGAACGTGCGCGAGGACGAGCTGCCGGCGTTCACGGCGGCGTCGCGGGCCTCCGTGGCCCGGGGCCTGCAGCGGGCCGGCATCCGGCGCCTGGAGGTCTTCTCGTGCGTGCATCCGCGCGTAGCGCCAGCGATGGCGCGGACCTTGATCGAAGCGGTGCGCGATGCGATGGGCGAGCTGGACGGTGTGGAGGTGGTGACCCTGGTCCCCAACCTGCGAGGCTACCGGTCCTTTGTGGAGCTGGGTCTTGGAGGGGAGGGGCTGGGGCACACCGTCGGCCTCTTCCATTCCGCGGTCGAGGAGCACAACAGGGCCAACCTGGGCCAGAGCATCGGGGATACGCTCGCCGTCCTGCGTCGGGTGTTCGGTGAGTGCCGGCGGGATGCCAATCCGGCCTCGGCGTACCTCTCGGCGGCTTTTGGCTACCGGGAGGGCTCCCGACTGATCGCGGTCCCCGACGCCGTGCTGACCGATCAGGTCCGACGGCTGTTCGATCTGGGCGCGCGGCAGGTGACCCTCTCCGACCTACAGGGACTGGCCGACGCGAACGAGACGGCGCGGATCTGGGACCTGGTACTGGGCCTGGACGGAGGGCGCTACGCCCCGCGGTTGGGCTACCACCCCCACCACGTCGATCCGGAGCAGGCTGTGGCGCGGATCCAGGCCGCCTACTGCGCGGGTGTCCGCCACTTCGATACCTCGCTGGGGGCCACCGGGGGATGCGTCACCGGGGCTCCGGGCAACGCTCCTACCCGCCGCACCATCGCCGGCCTGGACGGACTGGGAGCCCGCTGCGGGATCGATGAACCCTGCCTGGCGGGGCTTTCTCCCGGCTGGCTATGAGGGGCAGCGAACATTCATCACTTGATTCGTCGCCAAAAGCACCTATACTGCAACCAGAAGCTACTTTCACGGATTTCTGAAACTTGTGAGAGTTGGAACAGCCGGAGCAGGATGAGGGTCGAGGGAAAGACGATGGACAGCAAACTCCCAGGTTTTTACAAGCTTTCGATCGAAGAGCGTAAGTCGCTGGTAGCCGAGCGCGCCGGGCTCAACGAGGAAGAGGCCCGCTGCCTGGGCGGCGAGCAGGTCCTGGGGGCCGAGGGCGCCAACCGCATGGTCGAGAACGCTCTGGGCGTCTACGAGTTGCCGCTGGGCGTATGTGTCAACATGGTCATCAACGGCCGCGACCGGCTGATCCCGATGGTCATCGAGGAACCCTCTGTGGTGGCTGCTGCCAGCCATGCGGCCAAGATGATCCGCAAGGGCGGGGGCATCGAAGCGTCCGTCTCCTCATCCGAGATGATCGGCCAGATCCAGCTGCTGGACATCCCCGATGCCGACGCTGCCGAGGCCACCATCCTCGAAAACGCCGATCAGCTGCTGGCCACCGCCAACGCCTGTGACCCCAAGCTGCTGGCCGTGGGCGGCGGGGCCCGGGGCATCGAGGTGCGCCATCTGCCCCCGATGAACGACAACGACCCGCTGGGGCCGATGCTCGTCGTGCACCTGATCGTGGACGTGCGCGACGCCATGGGGGCCAACGCCATCAACACCATGTGCGAGCGCCTGGCGCCGGAACTGGCTGCCCTGACGGGCGGACGGCCCCGCCTGCGCATCCTGTCCAACCTGGCGGACCGCCGCACGGTCACGGTGACCGCTCGCGTCCCCGTCTCCGAACTCAAGCCGCGCACCGGGCCGGACTGCCTGTCCGTGGCCCGCGGCATCGAAGAGGCGTCCGTGTTCGCCGAACGCGACCCCTACCGGGCCGCCACCCACAACAAGGGCATCATGAACGGCATCGACGCCGTGTTGCTGGCCTTCGGCCAGGACTGGCGTGCGGTGGAAGCCGGGGCCCACGCCTACGCCGCCCGCAACGGCCGCTACACGGCCATGGCCACCTGGCGCCTGCGCGGTGATTTCCTCGAAGGGCGCCTGGAGGTGCCCATGGCCGTCGGTATCGTCGGCGGTATAGTGCGCGTGCACCCCACCGTGCGCGCCGCCGTCCGAGTCGCCGGTATCGAGAGCGCCGCCGACCTGGCCGTGCTCATTGCCTCCGTGGGTCTGGCCCAGAACCTCGGAGCCCTGCGGGCCCTCTCCGACGAGGGGATCCAGAGCGGCCACATGCGCCTGCACGCCAAGAACGTGGCCGCCGAGGCCGGCGTGGACAGCGAGGACGTGGACGCGGTGGCCGAGGCCATCGCCAAGGGCGGGATGGTGGATGCGAAGGCTGCCCTCGAGGCCTCGGAAAAGCTCCACGGCCACCGAAGCTTGCCGCCGTCCGGGGTGAGTGCCCGCCCCTGAGCCCGTCTCTGCACGGATCGCCCCTGTTGCTCTGAGCCGCCCGACCCCGCCCTGATGTAGACTGCCCCCATGAACGACCAATCCCCCCGGTATGAACAGTTCTCGTCGTTGTCGGCCAGTTCGGCGCGGGTCGTGCCTCCGCCCACCCGCAGCAAGCGCAAGTCCTACCTGATCGTCGCGGGTTTGCTGTTGATCCCCGTGGCCGTGGTCTGTTGCGGTGGCGGGGGCCTGCTGTTGGCCATCATGACCGGCGCCATGGAGAAGGATCTGCCCACCGGGCAAGCGGAGCGCGACGTCGTCATCGACATCGACGACGTGGAGCTGTGGAGCGTGGGATTCGCGTTCCAGCCGGACGCGGAGGTCCTGCGCAAGATCCAGCATTTCGATGGCAGCATCGAGGTCGATTACGAGTACGAACACCCCGTAGAGGCCGAACCCTTCTATCTGTCCTGCTCCAGCTCGGTGGAGATCTCCGTGGAGGACGCCGAGATCGGCTACAAGCTGCTGCGGGGTACCGTGGACATGCTGGTCCCGTTGATGGGCGGAGAGGGCGCGGCGCTGACCACGCGCAACGACCAGTTCGCCTGGGGCGATATGTCCGTGTGGACGGACTTCGAGGTGGACGGTGTGGTGATCGGGCATACCTTCATCGGCCGCAAGGACGAGCGCCTGCTCCTGATGATGCTCGTCGGCCTCACCTTCGAGTTCGCCGACGATATCGAGGGCTTCATGGGCCCCACTCTCGCCGCTCTGGACGTCTACGACCCCTGATCCGGTGGTTTGCGTCGCAGACGGAGCCGGGCGCTCTCCACGGCGCGTCAGGTGGCCCAACAAAGGCGGGACTGGCGAACACCACTGGACAACGCCGTCGGATCTGCGACACTTCTGCGCGATTTCAGAAAGCGGAGACAACGATGAGTGACTCGATCCTGTTGACCTTTCCCGATGGCGCCGAACGTTCCTTCGACGACGGCGTGACCGGCGCCGTGATCGTCAAGGGGCTGCCCTCCAAGGTGCGCAAGAAAGCCGTCGCATTGACCCTGGACGGCGAGCTGCTGGACCTGATGACGCCGCTGCATGACGACGGGGCCGTGCGGGTGATCCTCAAATCCGATCCGGAGGCCCTGGAGCTGCTGCGGCATACCGCGGCTCACGTGATGGCCGCCGCGGTCCAGAAGCTGTACCCCGGTACACAGGTCACCATCGGCCCGACCATCAAGGACGGCTTTTACTACGACTTCGACCGGGACAAGCCGTTTGCACCCGAGGAGTTCGCCGCCATCGAGAAGGAGATGCAGCGCTGGGCCAAGGCCAACCACCCGGTGGAGCGCCGGGATGTGCCGGTGATCGAGGCCATCGAGCTGTTCGGCAGCATGGGTGAGGCCTACAAGGTCGAGCTCATCGAGGATCTGGTGCGGGACGAGGGTGTGGAGACGGTCAGCCTCTACCAGATGGGGGACTGGGTGGATCTGTGCCGCGGCCCTCACATGGCGCGCACTGCCAAGATCGGCGCCTTCAAGGTGCTCAGCGCCGCCGGTGCCTACTGGCGGGGCGACGAGAACAACAAGATGCTGCAGCGCATCTACGGCACGGCCTTCGCCGACGCCAAGGCGCTCAAGGCCCACGAGAAGAAGCTCGAGGAGCTCGAGCGCCGGGATCACCGCAAGCTGGGCAAGGAGCTGGAGCTGTTTTCCACCATGGGGGACGTGGGCCCGGGCCTGGTCCTGTGGCACCCCAAGGGCGGCCTGATCCGCAAGCACATCGAGGACTTCTGGCAGGACCAGCACCTGGCCAACGGCTACGACCTGGTCTACACCCCCCACATCGCCAAGAAAGACCTGTGGGAGACCAGCGGTCACACCGGCTTCTACGCCGAGTCCATGTTCGACACGATGGACATCGACGGGCAGGAGTACCAGCTCAAGCCGATGAACTGCCCGTTCCACATCCTGATCTACAAGGACCGCCGCCGCAGCTACCGGGAGCTGCCGCTCCGCTGGGCCGAGCTGGGCGCCGACTACCGCTACGAGAAGTCGGGCGTGCTGCACG
>CAZDDH010000021.1:0-27548 GCA_964504165.1 uncultured Rickettsiales bacterium
GTGTAGATCTCGAAGCGGTCCTTCCCGCCGGCGTAGTCGAAGCCCAGGTGGACGCGGGCGTGGGGGCCCGGCTACCAGGTCCACTCGCCGCGGCCGTTGATGAAATCCGATGCGGACGCACCGCCGAAGGCCGAGCCCAGGCTCATCTTGATGGCGTCGTAGCTGTAGCCGAAGCTCCAGTCGAAGTAGAGCTTGCTGTGGGGGCGCAGGGTACCGCCGGCCGTCGCGCGAAAAAAGCTCGTGCGGAATCCGGCTACGCCGGCGGTGTCGGACTGGCCGGCGCCTTCCCCCTCCTCGGTGACCTGGGAGGTCTGGTCATCACTGGCGTAGACGAAGGCCCAGATGTCCGCCTTGGACGATGGCTGCAGCGCCAGCTTGGCCTGCACGTCCCACCACTGGGGCAGCACGGTCCGGCTGAGGTCCACCGTCGGCGGCACCATCACCGGCAACACCAGGTCGATGTAGCTGCGCCGCCCGGCTGCTCCGAAACCGCCGATCTTCTGCCCGTCCTTCTTGATGGGGCCGATGAGGGCGGCTTCCGAATCGATGAGATCTACGCGGGCCAGGCCGTGGATCTGATCCGGCCATTGTTTGCGGGTGGCGATGTTCATCACGCCGCCCATCGTCCGGCCCCAGCGCACGCCGTAGCCGCCGGGGAAGAAATCGATGGAGTCGATCATGATGGGGCTGATCACCGAGCGGAAGCCGCCGAAGTGGTACAGCAGCGGCACACGGATCCCGTCCACGTACTCGCCCGTGTCCTCCGGCCCGGAGCCGCGCACGATGAGCAGCCCGAAATCAAAGGGCGAGCGGGCCACGCCGGGCAGGTTCTGCACCACCTTGACCGGGTCGCCGAAGGTGCCGGCCACCTGCTGGATCTCCTCGATGGTGAGGGTGGTCTGGCTGACCTCCTTGCGCTCCTTCTTGATGCGCACGGTGGTGCGGTTGGTGCCGATGGGGGAGGGGCGGACGAAGTACACGACGTCGGTGCGCTCCCCCTGGACGATGTCCTCCTCCGTGGAGAAGGCCTCGAAGCCCGGCGCCAGGATCAGCACGTGCCAGGTGCCCACGGGGATGCCGTTGAAATCGAACTTACCCTTGGCGTCCGTCGTTCTGGAGAGCTCGAACTCCTCGATGTAGACCTCGATGTTGGGCATGGGGTTGCGGGTGCCGCGCTCCCGCACGATGCCGCCGTAGTTCGGGGGGCCCTCGGGGTCCACGTCCTCGTAGCCGGTCTCGGCCACCGTCTCCACGACCTTCTCTTCGAGGGCGAAGACGTAGTCATAGGTGATGGCCACCGGCACGGGGATGAGGCCGGCGTAGCCCGGCTCGAAACGGAACTGCCAGACGGCTTCGAGGGCGGCGCGGTCGAAGGCGGCCCCACCGGAGTGGGCTACCCGCACCCGGGTCACCTCGCCGTAGGCGTCGATGTGGATCTCCAGCTGGACGAGGGACTCCTCGCCTGCCTCCTTCTGGGCCTCCGGATAGACGGCGTCCACGGACGACACCAGCTGGGGCATCCGGGTCAGCTCGGCGGCCATCTCCCCTTCGGGCATGGGCGGCGGCTTGATGTCCGGGTGGAGGACCGGGACGCGGAAGTAGAGGTCCTCGTACGGCACGGGTTGGCCGGCTGAGGTTGCCGGCTCGAATACGGCCTGCGCGATGGCCTCGACGGCGGAGGAACCCAATCCCTGGCCCGGATCACGCACCAGGAATACGTCGGTCACGGTGCCCTCGGCGGACACGCTGAGCCGCACCACGGCCGTGCCTTCCACCCCGGCATCGAGGGCGGACTGGGGGAAGACGGGGGGCGGATAGCCGGTGATCACCGGGGGAAGGACCGTGAGCAGCTCGTCGGGGGCCTCGGCGGGCGGTGTCTCCTCGGGAACCGGCGTCTCGTCGGCCGGCGGAGCCTCCTCGGTGGGTGGTGTCTCCCCAGACGGCGGCCCGTCATCCTGCGCCCAGCAGGGGAGGACGAACGCCAGGCAGGCCACTATCGGGATCACGGGTACGCGCAAATGCCAGATCCTTGCTGGATGGTCGGTCCTATTCTGGATCAGGAACGTGGTGTGCGCCACCGACTCCCCCCGGAGCGAGCGTTCTGAGGATTACTCCTCGATGATCCACAGGAACTCCCAAGGGAATTTGGTGACGGTGACCGGCTTGCCGCCCTTGGTCGCCGGACGGAAGCGGTGCTTGAACATGGCCTGGCGTGCGGCTTCGTTGAGTTCGGGGTGGGGGCCGCGGACAACGTGTGCCTCGGTGACGTTTCCCTGGTAGTCGATGGTCAGGTAGAGCAGTACGCTTCCCTCGACGCCCGCCTCTTTGGGGCCTTCTGGGTAGGGTGGCTGGAATTTTTTGATAATGCTCGGATCCCGTTCGATCTGCTGGTAGGAGACCGTTGGCGGTCCGTCCTCGAGCTCCTCTGGATCCGCAGAGTCCTCGGGCTTGATGGCCACGGTGTTCCCCACCGAGAAATTCCAGTTGGAGCCCCCGGAAACCGTCGACGACATACTCACGCCGAAGACCGGTGGTGCAGTCTCTTGGGCCACCTCCTTGACGGGTTCCTCGGTAACGATGGCGTCCTGATAATCGATGACCTCTGGCTCCGGCTCGGGCTCCGACTCGGGCTCCGGCTCCGGTTCGGGCTCCGGCTCCGGCTCCGGTTCCGGTTCCGGCTCGTTCTGGACCACGAACATCTTGACGATGTTCTCGTCCCGCTCCTTGAGCAATTGGGGGGCGTGCATGGCCACCAGCACCAGCCCACCGTGGGCCAGCAAGGACAGCACGGCGGCGACGATGATCCAGATGAACGAATAGCTCGGGGGCGAGATGACCGGGATGGGAGCGGAAGGAGCGAAGCCGGGCGCCGGCTTGCGGTCCGGGTCGCGGTTTTCAAACCGCCCCCCGTCCACGACCTTGAGCTCGGCGCTGGATTTCATCCCTCTTCCGTCTTCTCCGCCTCATCCCCCTCCGTGGGGATCTTGGGCATGTCGATGTTGATGGCGAACTGGATCACGCCCTCCTGCTTGATGAGGTCGATCAGATGAACGACGTCACCGTGCAGACAGTCACGGTCCGCGGCGACGATGGCCTGGATCTCGGCCGGGTCCCCCGAGGCGTCCGAGCGGATGAATTCCCGCACCGCGTCCTCCGTGGTGACCTCGCCATTGAGCAGCAGGGTGCCATCCTTGCCCAGCATCAGGCCCAGCATCGAGGTCTCCGTCGGGCCGCCGGTGGAGGCCTCGGGGAGCTCGATCTTGATGGACGGGGCGACGATGACCGTGGTGGTGACCATGAATATGATCAGCAGCACCAGCATGATGTCCACCAACGGCGTCACGTTGATGTCATTGATGCCGTCGTCGGAACCGTCGGTCTTGGCAGCCATCGTCAGCTCCTGGGGCCGTGGATCTGGGACAGGACGAAGCGGTTCATAGCGTTGGCGTTGCTGATCACCTTCTTGATGTGTTTTTGGAAGTAGTTGTAGGCCACCACGGCGGGGATGGCGACGAAGAGCCCCGCGGCCGTCGCCACCAGCGCCTCGGAGAGGCCGGCCATCACGACGGAGGCCCCGTTGCTCTCACCGATGGAGCCGGCGAGATCACGGAACGCGCGGATGATCCCAAGAACGGTTCCCAGCAGGCCGATGAAGGGCGCGTTGGCCCCCACAGTCCCCAGGAAGGTGAGCCCGCGCTCCATGCGCCCCTTTTCCATGGCCAGGACGCCGTCCATCACCTCCTCAACGGATGCGGCGCCCCGTTCGATGGACTGCAATGAGCGGCGTATGACCAGAGCCTCTACCCCTTTCATCTTCTCAATATCTTGCTGGAACTGGTTGAGATCGCCCGAGGCCATCAGCGCGTTGATCTTCTGCGATAGCTTCAAGAAGTCCGCGCGGTTGCGCGCGAAGAAGACGATGCGCTCGATGACGATGGCAGCCAGCAAAACCGAAAGGACGATCAACATCCACAAGACCCACTTGGCCCCGACCGCCAGGAAAAACTGCATCAACAGATGTTCAGCTTGGGAACTCATCCAACCTCCAGGGAGCTTGCGTGCTCGAACCCGCTACCTGTCTCAATGTTTCCATTCCCCCCCATCCTTCAGCTCTCCCCCTAGGCTGTATGCGTAGCAGCTATCCGCTCAGACGCGCAAGTCCGAGAAACATTCGTCACTCATGAGAACGGTGAGGTCAGGCAAAGGGGAAGGCGAGGGTTTGGTTGGAGGCGTCGACCGGATTCGAACCGGTGATGGAGGCTTTGCAGGCCTCTGCCTTACCACTTGGCGACGACGCCGTCCGGAACGGGAGAATGGCGATATCGGAACCGGGTGTCAAGAGTGTTACGCTGGTCTCCGTCATGCATGCCCTCAGCGTCACGATCGTCGCGCAGGATGAAGCGGACAGGATCGGCTCAGCGCTCCGCTCGGTCTCCTGGGCCGCGGATGTGCTGGTCGTCGATGGCGGCAGCCGTGACGGAACCGTGGAGGTGGCTCGCGAGCTGGGTGCGCGTGTCATCGAACACCCCTGGGAGGGGTACACGGACCAGAAGAACTACGCCGTCGAACATGCCCGCAACGACTGGATCCTGGGGCTCGATGCCGACGAAGTGGTCAGTGACGAGCTGGCCTCCTCGATCCGGTCGGCGCTGGCGGCACCGGGGGCCCACCGCGCTTTCCAGCTGAACCGCCGCAATCACTACCTGGGTCACCCCGTCCGTTGGTGCGGCTGGTACCCGGACAGCCGGGTCCGGCTATTCCACCGGAGCGCTGGGCGCTGGGTAGGCCCCGATCCCCATGATCGAGTGGAGACATCCGGGCCCATTGGCCGGCTCTCCGGCGATCTGCTCCACGATTCGTACCGCAGCGTCGCCGATCATCGCCGCTCCATCCAGCGGTTGGCCTCCGCTGCCGCGGACAGCATGTATGCCGCCGGGCGGCGGAGCCGGCCCTGGGACCGCACCTTGCGGCCGGCAGGGCACTTCCTGAAGAACTACCTCCTGCGGCTGGGGATCCTGGAGGGATATCGGGGGGCGCTGATCTGTGCCATGGGTGCCTACCACGTGCGGGAGAAGTACCGGCTGCTCGGTGAGCGCCACGCCGAGCTTCCCGAGCCTTGATTTCGGGGGCCTCTCAGGTTGACTTCCGGTCCCCCAATGCCGACTATCGAGGCGCCATGAAGATCGCTCTCGTTCACAAGCAGTTCACGTTGCAAGGCGGCACGGAGCGGTATCTGGTCGGGCTCGCCTGCTACCTGGCGGAGCGGGAGCACGAGGTCCATGTCTTCTGCTCCCATGTGGATCCGGTGCTGGCGGGGATCCGGGGCCTCAACCTGCACAAGATACCCACCTTCGGTATGGGGGGTTTCCTCAAGGCGCTGATGTTCTGGCTGATGGTCCGCCTCAAGGTGCGGCCCGGCGACTACGACATCGTGCACGGCTTCGGCCGCACCACCGACCACGACGTCGTGCGGGCTGGCGGCGGCTGTCATCGCACGTATCTGGAGATCGTGAAACGACGCGCCAAGGAGGGCCTGCAGCGAGTCCTCCTGGCCATCGATCTGCGTCACCGGTTCAACCTGTGGGTCGAGCGCCGGCAACTCACCGGTGACCATACCGCCCGGTTCATCGCCGTGAGTGAGCAGGGCCGGCGGGAGCTGAACGAACACTACCCGGTGCGGGAAGAGCTCATCGAGGTGCTCCACAACGGCGTGGACGTCCAGCGATTCCACCCCAAGAACCGCCCCCTGTTCTTCGCCGAGGCTCGCCGGGAGGTTCACCTGGTTCCGGAGGACACGGTCATCCTGTTCGTCGGCGGAGACTGGGAGCGCAAGGGGCTCGACTCGGCGATGCGGGTCCTCGTCGCCCTTCGCGATATCCCGGATCTCAAGCTCCTGGTCACCGGCGCCGACCGGCGGTTCGACGAGTATATGGGCCTGGCCCGGGAGCTGGGTGTGCTGGAACAGGTGCACTTCAACGGGGCGGTGGAGCGCATGGAGCGCATCTACCCCGCCGCGGACGTGATGCTGCTGCCCACGCGGTACGATCCCTTTGCCAATGTCACGCTGGAAGCCCTGGCTAGCGAGGTCCCCGTGGTCACCACCCGGAGCAACGGTGCCGCGGAGGTGCTGGGGGACAGCCCCGCCGTTCGCATCGTCGAGGATGCCGAAGACGTGGAGGGAATGGCCGCCCACATTCGGGAGTTTTTGGAGCATCCTGAGCCGGAGGCGTTGCGCAAGGCGGCCCGCGAGGTGGCGCTGGAGAATCGAGACCAGGATAACTACGCGCGGGTCGAGGCGATCTACGCGGAGATCCTCGACGCGCGGGGCGGAGACGGACGGTGAACGCCACAAGAAAGAAGCCGGCCACGGGCACCAAGGCCGCGTCTAAAACCAAGGGCAAGGGTGGCGCCAAGCCCCGCGCCAGGGCGAAGGCCCCGGCGAAGGCGAAGGCTGCCGCGAAGCCCAAGGCGGGGGCCACCAAACGCCGCAAACCGGCCAGCCGTAGCCGGCGTAAGCCCAAGAACCAGCGCGGTTTCTTCCGGCGCTGGGGGCGGCGCTTCGTCTTCATGCTGCTGCTGCTGTTGTTGCTGCTGGTCGCGGCCGCACTCCTCTATCGCCACCATGTGATCGTGCACCCGGGCGCCCACCTGGAGCGTGACCGCATCCTGGCGGTCATCTCCCAGGAGACGGCGGTCTACTACCGCGACGGGGAGACCACCCTGGGAGTGTTCTTCGACGAGGAGCACCGCCAGTACGTCCCCTTCGAGGAGATGCCCCCCGACTTCGTGCAGGCGCTGGTGTCTTCCGAAGACCACCGTTTCTGGAATCACAGCGGCTTCGACTGGGTGGGACTCACCCGGGCGATGGTGCACAACATCCAGGCCGGGCGGGTGGTCGAAGGGGGATCGACGCTCACCCAGCAGACCGCGGAGAACCTGTTCTTCGCGCAGCGCGCGTTCACCTTCAAGGACAAGGCCCACGAGGCCGTCGATGCCCTGCGCCTGGAGCACCACTACACCAAAGAGGACATCTTCGAGTTCTACG
Source organism: uncultured Rickettsiales bacterium (assembly GCA_964504165.1). Lineage (GTDB taxonomy): Bacteria > Myxococcota_A > UBA796 > UBA9615 > CAYRNR01 > CAZDDH01. Next base: position 7,046 of record CAZDDH010000021.1, read on the forward strand.
CCAACCAGTTCTATGTCAACGGAAACGGGCGTGGCCTGGGGATCGCGGCTCGGTACTTCTTCGACAAGGACGTATCCGAGCTGGATACCCTGGAGTGCGCGTTCCTGGCGGGTGTCGTCCAGGGCCCCAGCCGGTTCGATCCGTTCATCGGCAGTACGGAGGAGAAGCGCCAGTCGGCCCGGCAGCGATCCCGTGAGCGGGCCGGTTACGTGCTGACCCGGATGGTGGAGGACGGCTACCTGGACGCCGAGGCCGCCGAACAGCTCAAGCAGCAGGAGATCCCCTTCGATCGGGGGCGATTCCGCTATCCCTACGGTGTGGTGCTGGACTCGGTGGCGCGGGAGCTGGGGGACGAGATCTTCCTGGCCATCCTGGAAGAACACGGCATCGACAACCCGTCCACCGCGGGCATCGAGATCGTCACCACCATCGATGCGCAGATCCAGGACGAGGCCCTCTACGGGCTCCGGCATCACCTCACCGAGGTCGGCATCCCCCTGGAGGGGACCACCCTCGACGGCGTCACCTACAACATCGAGAAGTTGCCCCGGCTCGCCCAGTCGGACAAGCGCCGCCACACCTTCCACCGGGGTCGTATCGTCTCCATCGATACCGAAGCGCGCACCCTGCGCGTGGACCTGGGGGGCGTCGAGGGGGTGGTGGACGCGGAGGGCACCACCCGCCTGGCCACGCTGCTGGAGCGGGCGGAGCAGAAGAATCGGTGGGCCGAGGCCAATCGCAAGGAAACCCGCGCCGTATTGGGCAAGCTGAAACCGGGCCAGGGGCTGACGGTCTCGATCCGTGAGATTGGCTCCGACGAACTGGTCTTGGACGTCGAGGTCCTGTCCGAACTGCAGGGGGCGGTGGTCGTGCTGGAGGACGGCGCCATCCGGGCCATGATTGGCGGCAACACCAACCGGGATTTCAACCGCGCCACGCAGGCTCGGCGCCAGTTTGGCTCCACCTTCAAGCCGCTGGTCTATTACGCGGCGTTGCAGCTGGGCTGGTCCCTGACCGACGCGCTGGACAACCGCCGCGATGTCTTCCCCTTTGAAGGCAGCTACTACTACCCGCGGCCGGACCACAAGGGCGCCCCCGAACAGGTGGGGCTGGCCTGGGCCGGCGTGCACTCCGAGAACCTGGCCAGCGTGTGGCTGCTGTACCACCTGACCGATCACCTCAACGAGGCTCAGTTCGAGCAGGTGGTCGCCCTGGCCGGCCTGACGAAACAGGCCGGCGAGAGCCGGGACCAGTACATCGAGCGCATCCGGGACCGGGAGGGCATCCTGCCCACGGAGGAGCGTATCCGCGAGGGATTGTTCGCCACCGCGCGCGACGACGCGGAGGTGGACCTGATGTTCGATGGCCGCCGGGAGGAGGCCGAGGCCCTGCGCCGCCTGCATTACGGCCTGGGGTTCACGGCAGAGCGCGCCCGGCAGAACGACGCCTCCAAGCGGGCCATCCTCGGCCGCTCGTTCCTGCGCCTCGAGGAGCGCGCCCACGACTGCAAGGAGCAGATCAAACCGGCGCGCGATTGGGCCGCAGAGGGTGGCCGGCTGGGCAAGCTCACGGGGCTCTACACCGGCGAATTCGACGGCGAACGGGCCATCTCCTGTGGGGATCCCGGGGACGGCTGGGTCGCCCTGGACCGGGAGACACTGGAGCGCTGGGCCGATGGCGGCGACAGCGCGGAGCCGGTCCTGTCGGATGATCGGGTCCTCGTGAACGGGCAGGTTTCGCTGGCCACGCTGGCTACCATTCGTGGTGACGTGGAGCAGCTCCTACCCGAGGTGCTGGCCGGGGATCCCTATTCGCTGGCCACTCTGGCCCTGCTGCGGGACTTCCGCACCCTCGTGTCGATGCGGTACGTCATCGCACTCGCGCGGGAGATGGGCGTCCGCAGCGAGCTGGCGACCGGGCTGAGCTTGCCGCTGGGCAGCAGCGACATTTCCCTGCTCGAGCTTGCGCTGATCTACCAGGCGCTGCAGCAAGGCCAGGTGACGCACTATGACGACGAACCAGGACCCGGGGGACGGTCGACGGCCATCATCGCCGAGCTGAGGTTGCGCGACGGTACCGTGCTGTACCAGGCCGAACCCCAGCACCGTGCCCTGACCGATAAGCCGGTACAGCCCGAGGTCTTCCAGATCCTGCGCAACGTGGTCCTCCACGGCACGGGGCGGCGAGCAGCTTCGGGCATGCCGGGCATTCCTCTGGCAGGCAAGACGGGGACCACCAACAGTTACCGCAACGCCGCTTTCGCCGGCATCGTGCCCGGTCCGACGCTGGCCGGCTGGTCGCCGGACGAGGGTATGGTCGTCGCCAGCTACGTCGGCTTCGACGACAACCGCAAGATGTCCCGTGGCTCGATCCGGATCGCCGGCGCCACGGGCAGTCTGCCGGCCTGGCTGGGTGCCGCCGAGGGCATCCGGAGTAGCTACGGCCGCGACCATCCGACGAATGCCGATATGGCCACCCAGGAGGGGATGACGCCGGTGGAGGTGGATGCCGCCAGCGGCCTGCCCGAACAGACGTCCGACGAACGGGTTATCCTCTACTGTGACGAGGGGCGCGAAGGCCGATTCCTGCCCTTCCAGCCGTGGAGTGGAGAGTGAATCGATCCCCGATCCTGATCTTGTGCGGGTGTGTTCTGTTGGCCGGGTGCCCCATCCGGCAGCCGGTCACAACGACGGCGGGTCAGTACGAACCCATGTTCGCCGATTCCGAGATCCAGCAACACCTGGACCGGGCCCGGCGGGATGCGGAGGCCGCCGAAGGGGCCCAGCAGCGGCTGGCGCGGGCGGCCGTGGAGTTGTGGGAATCCCTGGAGGTGCTGGCCGGCGATGAAAACCTCGCCGTTCAGGTGGGCCGCAGCCGGGAGGCCCAGGCATTCGGGGACTACCTGCGCAAGGTGGTGCGCACCTCGCGAACGTTGCCCGGTGATGTGGGGGCGGCGCCGCCTCTGGACGTCACCGTGGAGTTCGAGGATTTCACCAGCACCGTCGAGGACGCGGCCCGAGACCAGAGGTTCGGCGAGGCCATCTTCGCGGCGGAGGCCGTGCTCGCCGAACTGGAGGCCGTCGAATCGGACACCAGCCCCCGGGCCGAACTGCGGTTCCGGCTGGGCCTGTGGCACCTGGCCGAGGGCCGCTACGATCAGGCCGTCGAGGTGTTCCAGGCCGTCGAGGCTGACGTCGCCCGGGCCGAGGAGCTAGGCCGGCGAGCGCGCGTCATGCGCGAAGAAATCGATCTGCTACAGACCCTGCCGGCGAGCAACCTGCGGGATGCCCTCGCGCGGGGCTGGGCCCTTCTGGAGGAGGGGGCGGTCGACGACGCCGCGAATCTAGGCGAACAGGTGGTCATGGAGGCTTCGGACGAGGTCTTGAAGCGTGAAGCGGACATGCTGTGCCAGGCGGCGGCCCGTACCCGGGCCGGGATCCTCGAGGGACTGGTCAAGGCGGCGCAGAAGGATGTCACCGACGGGCCGCCCTACGACGTGGCCCGGCAGCTCGCCGACGAATTGCGTGAGTACCGCGACCCGGCGTCGGCGGCCCAGGTGGAAGATGCCATCGCCGTAGAGGAGAAGCGGCTGGCGAGCGCCGCCACGGGCCGGCTGGAGGAAGACTGGTCCGAGGCCGAGGCGCGGGTGCAGGAGCTGCTGACCGAGGAGTCCTACGAACAGGCCGTGGCGATCTACCGGCGCTTCGAGGGCACCGAGCTGGAGGAGAGAGCCGAAGAGGCCGCCGCCAAGACCGTGGATATGGTGGTGCGGGAGGAACGGCGGCGGGCCGGCGATCTGTTCGTGGCGGGCCAAAAAGAAGCGGATCCTGGACGGCGCACGGCTCTGCTGGAGGCTGCCCGGACCATCCTGCTGGAGCTGCTCGAGGCCTACCCGGCTAGCAGTTATGTAGACCGCGTGCGCAACAACCTGGCAGCCGTCGAAGAGGCTCTCGGTTCAAGCGAGTAGCGGCTCTTTCTCCCCACAAGCTGTATTCTATCGAGGGAGGGGGACTCTCTCGGGGAGTGGTTTGACGATCGAGAATCGCCAGTTCGGCAAGTACGAACTCATCGAGGCGCTGGGTGAAGGTGGGATGGCCCGCGTCTTCCATGCGGTACGTTCGGGGCCGATGGGATTCCGCAAGGACGTGGCGATCAAGCAGATCCTCCCCCACGTCGCCAAGGAGGAGAAGTTGGTGCGGGCCCTGGTCAACGAGGCCCGGCTTGGCGGCCATCTCCACCACCGCAACGTGGTCGAGGTCTACGAGTTCGACCAGGTCGACGACGTCTACTACATCGCCATGGAGTACGTCCGTGGGTTCACCCTGGATCGGGTGCTGGACCGCATCCAGCATCAGGGGCCGTTACCGGCGCGAATCGTCTGCCTGATCGCCATGCAGATCTGCACGGGCCTGGCCTACGCCCACGAGGCCGAGGACGAGAACGATGAGCCCATGCGCCTGGTGCACCGGGACCTGAAGCCGGCCAACGTGATGGTCACCAGCCGGGGTGTGGTGAAGATCATGGATTTTGGCGTGGCCAAATCCCAGACCAACCTCTTCCACACGACGACCGCCAGCGTCACCAAGGGGACCCCGGTCTACATGAGCCCGGAGCAGGTCAACGGCGATCCCATGGACGCCCGTTCCGATCTGTTCAGCCTGGCCTCCATCCTGGCGGAGATGATCACCGGGGAGGTGACGTTCGAAGACACGCAGCTGTACCACGTGATGCGCCGTATCGCCCGCGCCGACGCGGAGGAGACGCTCGAGAAGGTGCGCAGCCGGATCCCGGAATTGCTACCGGTGCTCCAGAGCGCCTATCAGCGGGATCCGGATGCGCGGTACGCCAGCGCCGAGGAGATGGGCAAGGCCATACAGGCGGTCTGCGAGACCTTCTCCGGGGACGAGGAGTTGGGGCCGTGGGTGCAGGAGTGGATGGACGGTGAAGACGAGGGGAGCGTGGGCGACGAATCGGTGGATCCCGATTTCCCCAACCTCGCCGGTGAAGAGGTGGCACAGGCGTCCGTCGCCAAGCGGGACGTACCGACGACGCTGTCTGGGGGCGCCATCGCCCGGGCGTCCGCCAAGGCGTCGGTGCCCACCGAGGCCGTTCCGGTGATGCCTGAAACCGCGGAGGTCTCCGACCACGGTGTCTCTGACCACGGTGTCTCTGACCACGGCCTGACGGGCGGGGGGTACGACAGCTGGGAGGACGAGGAGGACGAGGAGTCCTTCGGCCACGGCGACCATCGGGCGGGTAACCGGCTGCTCATCGGCCTGGCGCTCTTGCTGGTCACGGCCGTGGCCATCGTCGCCGGTGTGATGGTATTCGGCGGGATGCTGAGCGAACAGGTGGCCGACGGTGGGACCACGGCCGTCCACGACGGGACGGCCGGAGAAGCCGCTACGCCCGGCGAAGCTGAGCCGACGATCCTCGGCGGGCCGGTGCTCGACACGGTCAACTACGAGCTCGTCCGCATCGGAGCCGGCCAGTTCATGATGGGGAGCCCTGAATCGGAAGAGGGGAGGGAGGCCGGCGAGGATCAACACCAGGTGGTCATTTCCCGGGCGTTCTGGCTCGGCACGACCGAGGTCAGCCACGGGTTGTGGAACGCCATCAACAACCGCAAGCCGGGGCGCCGGGGCCGCGACGACCTGCCCAAGACCAACCTCACCTGGTTCCAGGCGGTGCGGTTTTGCAATGCCCTGTCCAGGGCCGAAGGGCTGGATCCCGTCTACAGGATCCAGGGCAAGGACGTGAGCTGGGATCGGGACAAGGATGGATTCCGGCTCCCTACCGAGGCGGAGTGGGAGTACGCCGCACGGGCGGGGAGAACCTGGCGCTTTTCCGGTACCAATTTTGTCACCGAACTCTGCCAGTTCGCGAACGTGGCGGATGCCACCGCCGGCAAGCAGCACCCGGAGCTGACCCTGATGGACTGCGACGATGGATTCGTGGCCGCTGCGCCGGTCGGATCCCTGAAACCCAACGAGTGGGGTCTGTACGACATGACCGGCAACGTCTCCGAGTGGGTCTGGGACACCTACGCCGCCTACCCGGTCCCCGGGGCTCGAGAGGCGAGGGGAGCCCGTCAGGGCGGCATCTATCGGATCAGTCGTGGCGGGGCCTGGACCAGTGTGCCGGGGTATCTGCGAGTTGCAAATCGCACCCGCGGTGCTCCCACCAACCGGGCGGAATACCTGGGCTTCCGGGTCGCCCGCACGACCTCGGACGGGGATCAACCCTCCAGCGAAGTCCCCCCCTCGAAGTGATGGCGGTTGACAGCGGCGACTGCCTGCACTAAAAACGCTCCCGCTGTGGCTCAGTAGCTCAGCTGGTTAGAGCGTACGACTCATAATCGTAAGGTCGTTGGTTCAAGTCCAACCTGAGCTACCAGCACCCTGCCTTCACGTCCCGACCGCCGGTCCCGTCCCACTCCCATCGAAGACCGTCGATGCATCCAGACAGCGGCCCATGGTGCGCGTTCTCGCCCGGAAACAGGCGTTTTCCCGTTCCGGCAGACCCGAGTTTGAAAGGGTGTAATTTTTTTTTGAAGGAAAAGGAAAGCTGGAACACCAACTACATACAGAGTGCGTGCTCGCGCTCTACGTTCGTTGAACGCCCTATGGTTGGTGGACCAATAATCTTTATGTTTTTTTATTGGGGCGTGGCCGGGAACGGGTCGCGGAATGGCAGCAATTGCTGCCGGTCGCGACTCGCTTCCGGTTTTTTTTTGGGTGGCGGCGCCCTGGCGCTGCTCCTGGCGGTGAGTGCCCTCGCAGGGGGCGCACGCGCGGCCGAAATCTCCGAGGAATCTGCCGAGGAGGATTTCCAACCGATCCTCACCCCGAGGATCGCGTTCCAGCCGGTGTTGCTGGCCCCTACGGCGCCCAATCTCAGTGGCATGAGCCTGGGCCTGAGCCTGGCCCCCGCCCACCATCTGGCCATCGGCGTCGCCGTCGATCTGATCCAGCCCGTAGCGCTGAGCACGGGAACCCACCGGGCGATCCTGTCCCGGTGGGCGCTACGCCTACCCGCCAGCTTGTGGTCCGTCGTTCACGGCGTGTCCTTGAGCCTCAACGTGGGCCCGGTCATCGAGTCCCTGCGCATCCACGACCTGTCCTATCAACCGTCGGATCCCGACGTCCTATCCCCCCGAACGAGCGCGGCCCTGGGGGCCAGCGTGCGCATCCAATTCGGTGCGCTGCCTTGGCTGGCCCCTTATGTGGAGGCGGGGGGGGATTTTTTCTTCAAGACCGTCGCCGTCGTCGCCGGTGACGAGGTGATCATCGAGCGATGCCCGACCGTCCCGCGATTTTGCTTCGGGATCGCCATCGTCTTGCTCCCTTCGTGATCGGGCCCGGTTGTCTCACTGGGTGCCGGGATGAACGCTGACATTTCGATCCGAGAGCTGTACACTTGTTCAGTATGGCTCCGGTTCCCACGATCCTGTTCGGCTGCAGCGGCTACTCCTATCCGGAGTGGGTGGGGCCGTTCTATCCCGACGCCACGCCGCGGTCGCAGCTGCTGGAGTATTACGCGGCTCGGTTCACGGTGCTGGAGTTGGATCACACCTGCTACCGGATGCCGGTGCGGAGTTCGATGGCCCGGCTGGTGGAGCGGACGGGTGGGGGGCTGGTGTTCACGGTCCGGCTGAACCGTTCGATGACCCATGACCGGCCCTGGGACAGGGACGCCATCCGGCAGTTCGCCGATGGATTGGAACCGTTGCGCGCCGCGGGCGTGCTGGGGGCCGTGCTGGCCGAATTCCCGCGTTCGTTCGAGGCCACCCGGGAGTCGGCCCGGTACGTCAACTGGATGCACACGCAACTTGACGGCATGCCGCTGGCGGTGGAATTCCGCAACGGAGGGTGGGCGCGGCAGGAGGTGTACGAGTGGCTCAGGCGGCGGCAGGTGGCCTTCTGCTGTGTCGATCAGCCGCGGCTGCCGGGCTTGTTCCCGCCCACCGCGGTGGCCACCGCCTCGGTGGGATACCTGAGGTTTCACGGCCGCAACGCCGAAGCGTGGTTCCGGACCGATGATCCGGGGGATCGGTACGCCTACCGCTACCAGGACGCGGAACTGCGTCCGTGGGTCAGCAAGGTGCTGGAGTTGAAGCGCCAGTGCGAGATCGTCCTGTGCGTTTTCAACAACCGGCGGGACGGCTCCGCACCCGTCAACGCAGAGGAGATGGAGGCGTTGATGCGGCTCACGGACGGAGGGGCAGCCCTCGTGTGACGAACTCCACATCCGCATGTGGATAACTCTGTGGAGATTCTGATGATTGAGGGGCAGAGGTACGGTAGTTTGGGATTCAGCAGGAAATTGCCTAATAATTAGGCAGTTTCAATGTGTAGTGATTTCATGAGGTTACACGGTCTTCAGGAACAAACCCCAAAATCCGTGTCGGGCAGACAGGTTTTTCCCTCCTGAGAACGAGGATCTCGCTATCATTCGCGCCATGCGACTCTACCGTCTGATCGGTTTCTTGCTCTGCCTGCCGCTGGCGTCCTGCACCTACAACATGCGCTCGTTGCGCTGGAACACGCCCGACGACGCGGCGTTCCGCTACACCTTCGAGACCGAGCACCATCTGCAGACCACGGTCGAGTCCCTGCCGCCTGGTGCGGGGGACATCACCGTCATCGCCCAGAAACTCGCCGACGCCACCTTCTCGCTGCACGGGATCATGGAGAAGTTCAAGGCGCTCTACTTCAACGACGGCACTGCGGCGGTCATCGTCCGGCTGGTGGGCGTCGATGGAAAGCAGACCGGCCCCGTGGAAGCTCCCATCGATGTGGCTGGCCTGGTGGGCAAGTCGGTGGCCATGCGCATCTTCGACAGCGGCGAGATCTTCGAGACACTGGGATACGAGCATTTTGCAGGCTACGGGCGATTTGGAGAGCTGTTCGCCGACCTCTTCCCGCAGATCTACACGCGGCTGCCGCATGAACTGCCGGAGGTTGGGAAATCGATGTTCGTGCGTAGCACGATCCCGCTGGCCATCGATGCCTCGACCCTGGTCGAGCAGGAGTGGGAGATCACCTATCGAAGGGAGGGCGAGCCGGTACCGTGCGAGCTGGGTAACAACTGTGTGACGCTGGTGTACGAGGGGACGATCCGCGAGACGGGCGCCAACCGCGATCCGCGCCATTTCACCTTGCTGGACGGGACGGGCCAGGTCTCCGGGACCATCCTGTTTTCCCTGGAGCGAGGGGATTTCGAGGAGCACCGGTACTCCATCGATATCGAGCACACACTCGAGACCTATGACGGGCCCTTCGATGTAGGCAAGGAAGAGGGGCAGTTACGGGCCGTCATCAAGCAAAACGACCGCTCCACCACGGTCATCCGGAGGGAGCTGTGATGGGGACCCGAACGTTCGGTTTGCAGCGTAGTGGTGGGCTTCTCACGGCCCTCGTACTGTGCATGGGCATCCCATCACTGGGGTGGGCGCAGCACATACCCACCTACCTGGGGGAACCGGGCTCCCTATCCGACCGCTACCTCACGCCGGTGGAGGTGCGCGACATCCTCCACGACGCCAACGGTACATTCGACTCCTGCTTGCAGGAGACCGTGGCCACCGACCTGCCCGGTGAGGTGACCCTCACATTTGCCATCGGAGCGGATGGACTCCCCAAGGAGATCCTGCTCGAACTGGAGACCGTCGAGGGATTCGACAGGTTGAGCGACTGCATCTTGGCTGCGGTGAACGAGTTCGAGTTCCCCGCCCACGACGGCGACACCCTGGAGATCGCCTATCCCATCGTCTTCGTGAACGATCAGAAGGGGAAACGGACCATTCCCTATCCCATCGTCTTCGTGAAACCCCGCGAACGCACCTTATTGCTGTTGAACATCCCCCCGTCTCTCTCGGTGCAGGAGCGCGAGCGGCTCCAAAAGCTGCTCTTCCCGTAGCCGCCCTGGAAGTGCAGGCTCCCCACCGTTCGCTGTAGAATGACCCCGAAGGGAGCGCGAGGAATCTGGATACCACCACGACCCTGCTGAGCCGATGCCGGTTTCTGTACCACCGGCATGAACTACTGGCGACACTGCCCGGGGTCGAGGGGGCGCTCCCGCCGCTGAGCCGGGTGGCGTTCAGGGAATCCAAGGAAAAGGCCATCTGGGCCTATCCCGTCGTGCACAGCGTACGGCTCACCGAGTTGCTGACTCATTTCATGGCCGATGCCGTCCAGCGCAACAGCCCAGGTGGGGGTGGCCCCCAGGCCATTCCCGACGACCCGGACCAGTTCCATCAGGAGCCCTACTTTGCCGAGCTGGTCCAGCTGTTGGCCAAGACACGAGCCCACGGAACGGTGTTCCGTCTCGACAGCGTCCTGTGGCTCCACCTCTCCCAGCTCATCGCCCAGCTGATGCATCCCACGGATGAGATTTTGGACGGGATCCGGGATCTCTGCTCGGGTGTCCGGGACGAGGACCTGAGTGCGCTCGCCACGTTGGGGGTGTCGGAGAGCAGCAGCGACGTCCGCGCCTACCAGCTCCGCAAGCGGGTGCTCGCCGCGCTCAGCGTGCGCAACGAGTTTGCCAACCGCACCGTGTCGCGCATGGTCGGCGACGAGCAGGCCAACGTATTGCAGTCGGCGATGGCAGCCAACCAGCTCGTCTACACCTTGCCCACGGGCTTCCTGGACGTCCTGGACGTCCGCACGTTGGGAGCCGCCCGGGATCAAGGGGTCAACTCCACCTATCTGGGGGATCTGCTGACCACGCTGAGGTCCGTGGTCGAGGACCTCTACGTCCACCGCAACGACCGCGGGCTGTCCGGTACGGAATCGTTCTTCGTCTCCCAGTTCTTCGGCAAGGAGCGGCTGCGCAGCATCCGCAAGATGAGCGTCGAGCGGTTCCCCATCGGCACCCGGCGCAAGAGCAAGAACGACGACGAGGTGTTCCGATTCAAGGTCGGTTGGGCGCTGGCGCTCAACGACGAGGTCCTGCGCTACCTGGTGAGCCACGTCGACCAGCTCAACGTCCGCCGTGCGCTCACGGGCAAGCTGGGCAAGCTGTCCAAGCGCTTGCGGTCCGACCTGGAAAGCGGCACAGGCCTGCGCGAACACGAGGGCCGGATCCTGGATGTGGCACGCAGGCTGCGGGTCCTGGACCTGTTCGAGGCGGCGAGGGAACACCTGGTCCAGGTCACTGAAGACCGGGGCGTCTATTCCCTGGATGGCCAGGAGCTCCAGTCCTCCACGGTCCCCCTCGATCTGGACAGCTTCTATGAGGTGTTCCGCCGGAATCGGAGCGGGACGGCGGCCTTCATCGATCTGATCGGCTTCACGTCCAAGACCCGCGAGCTGTTCTTCGGGGAGAACAAGCGAGCGGCGATGCGCGAGGTCGATGAGCAGGACCGCGGTGAACTGGCCTCCTTCGCCCTGGAACGACTGTTCGACGTGCGCAAGGAGCTGGCCGGCTTCGACGGCAAACCCGAGGGCTTCGAGGGGGACGCCTTCCTGGACATCTTCCCCGATCCCCTGGACGCGCTCCGCTACATCGCCCGCTTCCGGGAGAATTTCTGGGAGAACGTGGAGGTCCAGTTCCGGCCCTTTGCCCACCCGGTCTCCAACCCGTTCACGGTGGAGGGATTCCGGGTCGGCATCGCGACGGGGGAGTACACGCTGGTCAATGTCCCCGATGTCGACGCTGCCGGGGAGTCCCACGTCCGGCTGCGGGCCATCGGTCCGACGATCAACAAGGCCAGCCGCCTCAACACGGGCAAAAAGGGTGCCTTCGAACTGAACCTGGCACCGGAGTCGGACTCCGTCGGAGACTCCGACGAGGATCCTCTGGGGATCTTCCAGGTGCACGTCTCGGGTGAGATGCTCAACAACATCGGCATCTGCATCGATCGCAACACCTACGAGGGAATCTTTGACCTCGTCCGCAGCAAGCGGCTTCCTCATCGGGTCGCCCGTGAAGCGCGACCGTTCCGCATCAACGGCCGCAGGGGCGTGCCCATCCACTATGAGTTCGACCTGCTGTTCAACGATCCACAAACGCAGATGATCTTCGCGTTTAGCAAGCTGAGCCAGGCCCCCAAGCTCAAGGGTTTGCGGCGGAGCGAGTCCATCGTCTACGAGGTCCTGCCGTTCACCGAGCAGGAGTACCTCGAATTCCTGGACAACGATGCCGAACTGGGGGATGCGGCGGTCAGCGCCGAATACGAGGGCCGCCTCGGGGATTCCCTGGGATCCCTGTCCGGAGACGACGGCGACTCGATGGAAGACCTGATCGAGGAGCTCCCCGACTACCTGTTTGACGGAATGCGGCCGATCACGACGGAGCTCCCCGTCCACCCGGCGGTGGGAGATGACGCTGCGGACTCCATCGAGGAGGCCCTGCGCAGCAAGGGTGACGTTTCCCTGGAGGGGGAGCTGGCTTCGGGCCCGGGGGAAGAAGCGTCCGGGGAGAGCCTACTGTCCGGGTGGGGAGAGCCGGAATCGACCATGGGCGCACGGTCCCCGGATCCAGGCCACACCGAGGACTCGGTCGCCAGCAGCGCGTCGTCCGTCTCGGCACTGGGTGGGTCCAGGTTCGAGGACTCGGAGGGATCCTCCCAGGAACCCTCGAGTAGCCATGACGGGATGAGTTTCGGCAGCGAGATGGACGGCTACAGCACCGATTTCCTCTCCCGATTCAGTGACACGTTGCCGGGGACCAAGGATGGCCCGGCGATCTCGGCGACGGAGAGCCTCGGCACCAAGCTCGAAGCGGGCAGCGTGGCCGACGCGATGTACGTGGATCCGGAGGAGATGTCCGAGCCTTCCGCGATCCAGCAGGAACAGAGCGAGGAGTCGTCCATCGGCTGGCAGGGGGAGTCCGAAGTGGAGATCTTGGCCTCCAACGATCCCCTTTCGGACCTGGTCGAGGAGCCCTCTTTCGATCCGCAAGACGAGATGTCTGAAGACGCCCTCGATGCCGCTGTGGCCAAGGCCATGGACGAGTTCGAGATGGACGACGAGCCGGCGGAGGACGACCTGCCTGAATTCCTCAGCGATACAACCGGCGAAGGGCCGATGCCTTCCCTGGGGCTGGAGGACCAGGACGTCCCCGACTTCTTGCAGGTCTCCGGAGAGATGACGGGCCCCGATCCGGAGATGCCCGAGCCGGAATATGCCCCTTCGCTGGGCGGGTTGCCCGAGGAGGAGGCCTCCACCGAGGCACCGAGCCTGCTCGGGGTGGTCGGGGACGATCTGGCCGATCGGATCGCCGAGGTGATGGGGTACCACAAATCACCCCCGTCCAGCCTGCGCCGGGGTGGCCAGATGGGTACGGGAGGCTTTGCCGCCGTGGATAGTGGTGGCCCCCCGCAGAGCGCCAGGGACAACAAGGAGTTGATCCGGGTTCCTGTCCCCGAGCTGGACGATCTGATCGCCGACTATCATATCGTCCATGTCGGGAGCGGAGGAGCCCACTGGGAGTTCTGGATCGGGCGTTTGGCCATGGACAAGCTGTTTGATCTGCATCGCTACAAGCTCCCCCTGGGTGGCTCGCTGGCCGAGGCATCGGACAAAGCCCTCGATCGGTTCCTGAGGGACAAGGTGCGCGAGGATTTCCTCCCCCTCGGTTCCCGTTACAGTCCTCTCCCGGGTGGAGGCTCCGAGCCGGTCCCCGTGTCCCGCCGGACAGCTGCCAGAATTCTTCGCGAGATCCTCTAGCCCCATCTGTCCTGCGCGCGGTCCGTTTGGAATGTGGACACCGCTGACGGTGGCTGTTAAAACTCGAATAATTCGAACCCGGTAGGGAGGGCACATGCGAGCGAGGCTGTTCACTCTGATCGTGGTGGGCGTGGTGATTGCCCTGGGTACTGTGGCTTCAGCTCAGGAGACGCCTCCCCCCACGGAAGCTCCGGTCGTAGCGGTCGCTCCCGCGCCGTTGAAGGACTACCACTTCCGCATCGGTTTCAGCGGGTTCTCCACCTTCGATCACTTTGGTGACGATGGCGCGGTCATGAAGATCGGTGCGGCGGTCGTGCTTCCCCATTTCGATGTCATCATCAAGTACGGGCTGGGATTCCGGCTGGGGTTCGTCGTGCATTACCACCAGGCCGAGGGCGGCAGCGTCAAGGCCGCCGGGCAGCCTGCTGGAGTGGACATCACCTATTACGAGGAGTGGGAAGATCCGGACACGATGATCGCCAAGCACGTCGATGCCTACATCTTCTCCTACGGCATGGCCATCGACTTCAAGTACGAGGTCACTGTACCCACGAGCTCACCGTCCTACCGCTTCTTCAAGTGGGTTCAGCCGTACTTCGGGGTGGGCGTGATCATCGCGTGGACCAGGACGCACACGGACATTGCCAAGGAGGACCACGTCCTCATCGACAACGAGGCGTATTACGGCGCCGATCCGGAAGCAGAACATGACCCATGGTCCATCCAGCTGGGCCCCGGCTTCGACCTCTTCGGTGGTTTCCACTTCAACCTGGCAGAGAAATTCCGGCTCAACATCGAGCTGGGGTATTACCTGGTCGAGGTGCCCGGCGGGGACGAAGGACACCTAAAATATTCTACAGACGGGCACTACGCTCAGCACGAAGCTTACAAGATCAATGATTTCAAGCTTGGTGGAGGGGTCGAGTTCCTGTTCTAGCGTGATGCGGAAATCGAGGCTGATGTGAGGATTTATCGTTCCCAGGTTCCCAGGCTCGCGGAAGAGATTGTCGAGACGCTGATCAAGGAAGAGGACATCGAGGTCCGGCCGGAGTCTGCTCCCGAGGCAGTTCAGGACATCCGCGCGATCATGGATGAGCATCTCCGGCAGGAGTCCAAGATCGTTCAGAAGGTCCGCGATATCATGCATGAACGGCAGATCACCTACGATCAGTTTGGTCGGGTGAAGAGCCAGGTATGCGAGGAGTACGGGCACCTGAGCGGGGATGACGGCATCCGCTGGATCATCGGGCAGATCCTCGAGAATTTCATGATCACCCACCACGTCGAAGAGGTCTTCTCCGACGACTTCACGATGCGCAAGAAGATGATGAACATCTTCAAGCGTCAGCTCATCGACGAGGCGGATCTGGATCGTGAGGCTCGCAGCCGCATCAAGAACGTGCGCGAGGGTACCCCCGAGTGGGAGCTCGAGTACAAGAAGGCGTTGGAAGAGATCCGCCGCAAGAAGGGCCTCCAGGAGGCCTGATATCCCCTTGTATCCACGCGGTTTGCTGGTCGTCGCGGTCGCGGTGCTGATCTGCGGCGGCTGCCGATCCGAGGACGCTGTAGGCACCTCACCCGAATCCACCACCACACCCGAGGCAAAGCAGGCGGCCACCGAGGCCACGGTTCCCGACCGTGGTGACAAGCCGTTGCGGGTCGATCTGGAGCTGGAAGGGCTGAGCCCCCTGTACAAGGGATTTTTCTCCCAACAGTCCCTCCTGCAGACGCTGGCAGGAGATCTGGCCCCCCACATCGCCAACCCATCGGTGACGGTCAAGGTCGTGTGGAACGAGACCGACAAGGCCGGCACGATCCAGATGCTCGTTCCGGAGGGAGAGGCCCCCCTTGCCGCCACCGGGCCGACATTTCGCGACGATCGATCGCTCGACCCCGCGCCCCTGGCGCCGTACTACTCCGCCCTGGAGGCCTACCGAGCCGGTGTGGGTGAGCGCTACGACCTGCGGGTGCTGAGTTTTGGGTTGGCGCTGGAAATGTGGGATTCCACCAGTGAATGCCGCTGCCTGTGGCCCGCTGTCCGCGGGGAGCAAGGCGGCCTCGTCCCCGGGCCCCGCATCACATGCCGTGAGCCGCTGGGCGGAACCCTGGAACTCACGCAGGACGGGGAAGCCTGGCCCTCACGATTGAAGGGATCCCGGAAGGCACGCAAGGTGTTGGCCGGGGCGCTGGGCCTCTGACTCGAGTCTGACGGGAGAGTTCCCCGCAGGATCCTCGCCTATTCCGCTGCGGGTTCCTCGCCCTCGGGGGCATGCAGGGCCGCCACGTCGATCTCGATGCCCTGGTCTTCGAGGATGGGGATCAGGTTGGTGAGCACCACGTTGCGGTTGAACTCCTTGTTCTCCATCCCCCAGAGGATATAGCTGGAGTAATACGGTGTGGCCTCGTACCACTGGAACTGATTGCCGTAGACGTCGGGCAGCTTGACGGTCTTGTCGGTATCGGTGTCGTGGATCCACAGCGTGGGGGGCTGCATCTCCGTGGGCATGTACTTGGGGATCGCCAGTTCTTCTTCCTCCGCATCCGTCGGCTGCTCCTTCTCGTCCAGCAGCTCGTCTTCGGTCTTCTGGTTGAAGATGGCGATGGCTTCCCCCGGTCCCTCGATGGCCCATAGACGCCCATCGACGCTGATGCTGACCCGCGTCTTGTCCGGGAAGGTCTTCAGCACGGTGCCGGTTTTGCCCTCCGCGACCACGACGCCCGATGTCTCGGACGTCCGATAGGCCAGCACGTCTTGCTGGCGGTTGTAGGTGTAGTCCAGCACAGTCTCCGTCAGCCACGGGAAGGCCACCTCGACGCGGCCGGTATTGGCGAATAGCCGGTAGAGCGTCTCGGGGGGATGGTCGTCCGGATCTTCCACAGCCGGTTCACGGTCTGCGGCCAAGAACAGCACCTCGTCGACCTCCACGCCGCGGACCAGCGAGTTGGGCCGGATCTGCTTGATCGAGGTGATGTTGATGATGTTCTTGCGCACGTCGTAGACGTCGATGTTGTAGGTCTTGACGCCCTTCTCCGGGAACGCGATCAGGTCGTCGGTGAACCAGACGGCGTTGGAGATGGGGAACCCCACCGGCAGGGATCGAAGCTCCTGGGTTTCGCCGTTGAGCAGCCAGGGCCCGTTGTTGGTCTGGTAGTACAGCTCGAGCCCGTTGGGGGACCACTGATAGTGCAGGAAGTTGTTGCTCCCGCAGGGTTCGAACACCAGCTGGAGGTTGTGCTTGGCGGCCAGCAGGCGGATCTCGTCCCCCTCACAGCTTGCGTAGACGGCCTTGACGTCCTCCGCAAATTCTTCGGGGTTACCCTCCCAGATCTTGGTGGAGGCCAGCACGAGCACGATGACTCCCACGCCAAGAGCCAGGAAGACCCAGGGCATACGGGAGCGCGGAATTCTAGTGATTTCTTCTTCTGTCATGGCGGTCGGACGTTACCACGTTTGGGGGCGCTCATCTATCGACTGCAGCACGCCGGAGCCGTGGTCTATTCCATGGTGATTGATCGGCCTGGAATCAACTGGCGTGGTTGGGTTCACGACGGCGTAAAAGAGAAGGGTCGTCCGTCCTGGACGACTTGAGGCCGCAGAGACGCGCGTCCAGCGCGCGCTGAGGTCGCAGAGGGGAAATTGAGAAAGAAATGGGAGGATGTGGAGCTTCTCTTGTCCCCCAATCAATCTATCTCTTCCTCCGCATTCTCCGCGTCCCCCTCCGCGTCCTCTGCGATTTTTTCTTCCTCTTCTCCGCCGTTCAAGGGGCCTCGTCAGGTGCCTCGGCCACGGGGACCGGTAGCACCGTGTCCAGCTGGGCCAGCAGGGGGGCCTTCTCCTCGTTGAAGCGGGGCATGTCGGTCTTGGAGATGGGTTCCGAGTTGGGGAAATCCTGCTTCATGAAGTTGACGGGGTTGCCGTTGATGCGGAACTCGAAGTGCAGGTGCGGGCCGGTGGCCAACCCCGTGGCGCCCACGTAGCCGATGATCTGTCCCTGCTCGACCCGTTTGCCCTTCTTGATGCCCTTGCCGTACTTGCTGAAGTGCCCGTACCGGGTGCTGTACTTGGAGTCGTGCTGGATGATGACCAGGTTCCCGTATCCCCCACGCCATCCGGCGTGGGTGACCTTGCCATCCCCCAGCGCTCGGACCGGCGTACCCGTCGGTGCCGAGAAATCGGTGCCCAGGTGGGGCCGGTTCTTTTTGAGCACGGGGTGGAATCGGCTGCGGGAGAATCCGCTGGCGACCCGGCTGAACTTGAGGGGTGAGCGCAGGAACTGCTTCTTGGTGGACATGCCCTCGGCGGTGAAGTAGGCGGGCTTGTCGTCCGTCGGGGTGAAGCGGATCGCTTCGTGGGGCCCCTCCGCGTTGAGGTACCGCGCAGCGTGCACGATCCCGTACTTCTTGAAGTTGCCGTTCACCGACAGGGCCTCGACCCAGATGGCGATGCGGTCCCCCTGCTGCACTTCGGTGGCGAAATCGATGTCGTACTCGAAGATCTCTGCCAGGGCGAGGATGGCGTTGCCGTCCAGGCCGCCCCCTTCCAGCCGCTCGCAGGCTAGCCAGAAGGAGTTGCTCTTGGGGGTAATCTCGGTGGTCAGGGTCCGCATCTCGACGTCATATTCCACCTCCTCGAGGGTGGCCGAATAGGTGCCGTCGGCCTCGCGATGCAGGACCACCCAGGAGTCCTCGGCGCTGTTGAGGGGGTAGGCCAGATCGACGAGCGTGTCCGTGGAATCGAAGCGCATCTGCAGGGTACGGCCGGCCCGGATCGCCGTCAGGTCCTGCTCCACCTGCTCCTCGGCGACCGCCACCATGGCCAGCATGTCCGCATAGGGGATGCCATGCTTCTGGGAGCAGATCTCACCGAACGTCTCGTCGCCGCCCACCACGTGGTAGACCTCGGAAAGGCCCTCGATCAGGGGCGGTTCTTGGATGGGCGCCGCCGGTTCGGGCTCTTCCGGAGCACCGGGGCCGCAGGCGGCAAGCCAGCCGAGCGGCAAGCAAAGCTGAGCGGCGGCGAGAACGGGCGCCAAGACGGGTGGTTTCAACACAACTCCGTTACTCCTGCAACAGGGGGTGGCGTTCGCCGTCGATGACGTTGGCGTCGACGGTGCATTCCTCGACCCCTTCCTGATCCGGTAGTTCGTACATCAGCTCGAGCATCGCCCGTTCCATGATCGTACGTAGCCCGCGTGCCCCGGATCCGAATCTACGGCTCAGCTTGGCCACCCGACGCAGCGCCTCGTCGGTGAATGAGAGTTTGACGTTATCCAGGCCCAGCAGCTTCTGGTACTGGCGCACCAGGCTGTTCCGCGGCTCTACGAGGATCTCCACCAGATCGTCCTCGACCAGCTCATCGAGGCAACCCACCACCGGGAGGCGGCCGATGAACTCGGGGACCAGGCCGTATTCCTCCAGATCGTGTGGCGTGACGTGACGCAGGATCTCGGTGCGTAGCTCGGGGGCCGAGGCCAGCTCCGCGTTGAATCCGACCTGCATGCGGCCGATGCGTCGAGCGACGATCTCCTCCAGGCCCTCGAACGAGCCCCCGCAGACGAACAGCACGCTGGTCGTGTCGACGATGACCGTATCCGGTGTGGGGGATTTGCGCCCCCCCTTGGCCACCACGTTGGTCTTGCGGCCTTCGATGATGCGCAGCAGGGCGTGCTGGACCCCCTCGCCGCTGACGTCGCGGGAGACCGTGGCGTTGTAGTTGCGCCGGGCGATCTTGTCGATCTCGTCGATGTAGATGATGCCACGTGCTGCTCGCTCTGGATCGTGGCCCGCCGTCTCGAACAGCTGCTGGACAACGTGTTCTGCGTCCTCTCCCACGTAGCCCGCTTCGGTTAGCGTGGTGGCGTCTGCCAGGACCAGGGGCACGTCCAGGTACCGGGCCATGGTCTGGGCCAGCAGGGTCTTGCCCGTACCTGTGGGGCCGATGAGCAGTACGTTGCTCTTTTCGATCTCCACGTCGTCCGGGTCCTGGCGCCGATCGAGGATGCGCTTGTAGTGGTTGTGGACAGCGACGGCCAGGCGGCGCTTGATGGGTTGCTGGCCCACCACGTACTGGTCCAGGTGTTCGACGATCTGCATCGGGAGCGGGATCTCGCCCTGTTCGATACCGAAGGATTTGCGGACGGGCGATTCATGGATGATGTCGTTGCACAGAGTGATGCACTCGGAGCAGATGTAGACTCCGGGGCCGGCGATGATGCGCTCCACCTCCCGGTGGCCCTTGCCACAGAAAGAACAGCGAGGATTGGACCGATCTGGATTGTCTGACATGCTGGCTCGCGGCGATTATACCCCTCCGCGCGGACGAAAGCCGGACGTCATCGGGTTCTTCTTCCAGTTTTTGGCTTCCAACAGGGGATTGCCGGAGCGGGCCGCATGATTACGTTTTGAGGGTTGCAGAACCTGGCGAGGAAACGGGATGGCGAAACGCGACTATTACAAGGTCCTCGGGATCTCCCGGGAGGCCTCCGACGACCAGATCAAGAAGGCCTTCCGCAAGTTGGCCCGCAAGTACCATCCGGACGTCACGGGAGGCGACAAGACGGCCGAGGATCGCTTCAAGGAGATCAACGAAGCGTACGAAGTGCTCTCGGACCAGGAGATGCGCCAGCAGTACGATCAGTTCGGCCACGATGGCCCCCAGCCGGGCTTCGGTGGTGGGATGGGTGGTTTCAGCGGTGTGAACATGGAGGATATCCTGCGGGGCTTCTCCGGATTTGGTGGCGGAGGTGGGTCGCCGTTCGGGGAGGAGATGTTTGGTGGGCGTGTGGGGCGTGGTTGCCACCCGCGCCCCACCAGGAGTGCCCACCCAC
>CAZDDH010000021.1:27558-59807 GCA_964504165.1 uncultured Rickettsiales bacterium
GGGGGGGGTGTTGGGTTTTTGGGGGGGGTGGGGGGGGGGGGGGGGGGGTGTTTTTTTTTGGGGGGGGGGGGGGGGGTGGGGGCCACCTGCGCCCCACGAGGAGTGCCACGCCTCCCCCGTCCCGCGGGGTGGATCTTCGCCTGACGCTGAAGGTGGATTTCATCACGGCGGCCCGGGGCGGCAGTGAGTCCATCACCTACCGGCGCCAGGTGCCCTGCGAGGATTGCGGGGGTTCGGGACGGGTGTCGGGCAGCGAACTCAACGAGTGCCCCATCTGCTCCGGTCGGGGGAAGATCGATGGCATGCAGGGGCCGATCCAGGTAGAGCAGAGCTGCACCGCCTGCGCAGGCACCGGCAAGACCAGCCTGACGACCTGCTCCCGGTGCGGTGGGGAAGGGCGTTCGGACGGCGAGGAGCGCCTCACCGTCAAGATCCCCGAGGGCATCGGCGACGGCGGCCGGATCCGCCTGGCCGGCAAGGGCAACAGCGGCACTCGCGGCGGGTGGCCGGGGGACCTGATCATCGAGCTGGAGGTCCAGCCCCATCCGTATCTGCGGCGGGACGGCAAGGACGTGCACCTGGTGTGCCCCCTGTCCGCCTCGGAAGCGGTCAGCGGGACCAAGGTCGAGGTGCCTACCCTGGACGGCAGCAAGACCCTGTCGATCCCCGCCGGCGTACGCAGCGGTCAACGCCTACGCATGCGCAACAAGGGCATGACCGAACCCCGCAGCAAGGGGCAGCGCGGGCACCAGTTCGTGGAGATACAGATCGTGCTACCCAAGGACCTCAACGACGAAGAAAAAGAGGCCCTGGCGCGGATGGACGAACGCACGGGCTTCAATCCCCGATCCAAGCATTGGGGGTAGCCGCACCCGGTTTGAGGGAGGGGGAGTTCATCTCAGGAAAGCAGGAAGGTAGGAAAGCAGGAAAAGAAGGTCTTGGATTCCCGTTCCTTGTTCCCTTTCTTTTCCAGCCTTCCTGCCTTCCTTAGCGGAGTCTCGTTGTGGTGTTTTTTTTGGGGGGCAAGCCGGGGTGCACTCAGGCGCAGATAGGAGCTCCCACCAGGCGTCGAGCAGCTCGAGTTTGACCTGCTTGACCTCGCCCGCCTGGGGCATCTGGCCGCTGGCGGTGCTGCGGCCGCGCTCGGGGACGCGGCCGGCGTCGATGGTGAAGGCGCCGATTTCCCGGTCATTCTCATCCAGCGCCTGCACCAGAACGACCGCCTGCTCCACCGGGCGGGTCGCCCTGTTGTGCAGTTCGATCTCGACGGTCAGGGCGCCGTCTTCGATGCGAGATGACGAGGCCGTCACGTCCAGGAACGGTTCCACGTCGACGTTGCGGTGGGTGCGGGTCTGCCGGGGTTGCAGCTTGATGTGTTGTTCGACGGGGTCGATGGTCAGCAGGTAGCCCTGCCAGAAGTTCAGCCCCAGCAGGCCCACGGCGTCGCCGACGGCGCAGGGCTCACAGAGCCAGAACACCAGCCCCTCCCGTTCGTGCTCGCCCACACCGACCCGATCGATGAGCAGCATGGCGCCCTGGGTCTCGCCGCCGGCGGTCCGCATGGTGCGCACCGGCGCGTCGGGGGGCACGGCCAGGCCCAGGGCGGCCAGAGCGGCGCTGGATAGGGTCGAGTTGCTGGCTCCGGTGTCCAGGATGAACGGCATGGGATCGTTGCCGTTGATGGAGGCCTGGATCAACAGCTGACCGGCGCTGGATTCGTAGGGTATGGCCGCGCCAGCCGGTAGCACCTCGGCCACGGCTGCGGGCGTGGATTGTTCGGTGATTTCGAGGATCGGGGCCGTCGGCTCTGCCGTGGCGGCGTCGTCCGGAGCGGGGGCTTCGGTGACCTGTTCGGTCATGGCGCCGTCTTCTGAAGGTTCCTCGCCATCCTCGTCGGCGGGATTGGCCGTCCCTGCCACCCACTTGACGGCACCCACGCCCTCTTCCTTCACCGAGTCCAGGATCATCATCGGCCGCTGGATGCCGGCCCAGACGAGCACGGGCAGGTTGAGCGCCGCGAAGAGCGTGAGGAAATGGAAGCGGGCCTTCCCACCGCGCTTGGCCACCTGCTGGCGCACCAGGGTGTGGAAGCCGATGGGGATGCCCACGCACAGCAGGAGCGCGACCACCGCCTGGAACCAACCAAAATGCCAGACTCCACCGAGGAGATGAGCCACCACCAGCAGGGCTAGCGTACCCACGGCCAGACGCCCCAGCCACCACCCGATCTTCACGTAACGATTGGACAACCAACCGGCGAGCTTCCCTCGGGTGTCACCGGACGCTTTTTTGTCCTCGGGAACGTCGGATTTCGAAGTGGTCTCTTCAACGTCGCTCATGGTTGTCACTACGCCCCGTCTGTGCCGTCTATTTCATCCGCTTCGAGGGCCATCTCGATGACCTGGGCGATACGCTCCACGAAGGTGTACTCCATGGTCTCACGCAGCGCCTCGGGGATATCGAGCAGGTCTTTTTCGTTGTCGGCGGGCATCACGATGCGCCTCAGGCCGGCACGCCGGGCCGCCAACACCTTCTCCTTGACGCCACCGACGGGGAGCACCTTGCCCCGCAGCGTGATCTCGCCGGTCATACCCAGGTCGTCCCGTACCCGGCGGCCGGTGAGCAGGGAGACCAGCGCCAGGGTCAGCGGAATCCCGGCGGAGGGGCCGTCCTTGGGGATGGCGCCGGCGGGAACATGCAGGTGCAGATCGGACGTTTCCCAGAACTTGGGATCCACGCCCAGATCTGCGGCGTTGGCCCGGATATAACTCAGGGCGGCCTCGGCGGACTCCTTCATCACGTCGCCCAGCTGGCCGGTGATACGGAACGATTTGCCGCCGTCCATGCGGGTGGCCTCGATGAACAGGATCTCCCCGCCCGCGGGCGTCCACGCCAGCCCCACGGCCACACCGGGCATATCCATGTGCTCTGCGATGTCCAGGAAGAACCGCCGCGGCCCCAGCAGGTCCTGCAGAGCCTCCGGTTTGACCACCAGCCGCTTGGTCTGCTTGCGGACGATCTGGCGGGCCGCCTTGCGGCAACAGCGGGCGATCTCCCGCTCCAGGGAACGCACACCGGCCTCCATGGTGTAGCTGCGGATCATCTGGGACAGGGCGTCGTCGGTGAATGTGATCTGGTTGCCCTTGAGCCCGTGGGCCTTGATCTGCTTCTTGAGCAGGTGAAGACGGGCGATGTCCATCTTCTCCTCCTCGGTGTAGCCGGGCAGCTCGATGATCTCCAGGCGGTCCTGCAGCGCCGAGGGGATCGTCTCGGGGATGTTGGCCGTCAGCAGGAACATCACCTGGCTCAGATCAAAGGGGACGTCCAGGTAGTGATCGGTGAAGGAGTAGTTCTGCTCTGGATCCAGCGCCTCCAGCAGGGCCGACGCAGGATCACCGCGGAAGTCGTTGCCCACCTTGTCGATCTCGTCGAGCATCAGCACCGGGTTGCGGGTGCCAGCCCGGCGGATGGACTGGATGATGCGGCCCGGCATGGCACCGATGTACGTCCGCCGGTGGCCCCGGATCTCCGACTCGTCCTTAACCCCCCCCAGCGAGATGCGTTCGAACCGGCGCCCCAGAGCCCGGGCGATGGAGCGGCCCAGGGAGGTCTTACCCACCCCTGGAGGCCCCATGAAGCACAGGATGGGCCCCTTCATGTCCGATTTGAGCTGCCGCACCGCCAGGAACTCGGCGATGCGCTCCTTCACCTTCTCCAGCCCGGCGTGGTCCTTGTCCAGGATGGCTTCCACGCGCTCCAGATCCGCCCGGTCACGGGTGACCTTCTTCCACGGCATCTGCAGCAGCCAGTCCACATAAGTACGGGCTACCCCGTATTCGGCGGCGTCCGGATGCATGCGGGCCATGCGCTCGATCTCGCGCTCCGCCTCCTTGCGGACCTCGTCGGGCATACCCGCCTTGGCGATGCGCTTGCGCAGTTCGTCGGTTTCCCCCTCCACGGTGCCCATCTCGCCGAGCTCGACCTGGATCACTTTGAGCTGCTCGCGCAGGAAGTACTCCCGTTGCTGGCGGTCCATGGCCGCCTGGACGCGGGCCTGGATGTCCGTCTGCAGGTGCGCGATCTCCCGCCGCTGCTCAACCAGGTCCAATGCGGTGCGCAGCCGTTCGTCCACGTCGGTCAGGGAGAGGAACTCGTACCCCTGATCCCGGTCCAGCGCCAGGTTGGCGACCACGTAGTCCGCCAGCCGGCTGGGCTCCGCCGGATCCGGGATGAATTGCTCGAGATCCGGTGGCATATGGGGGACCAGGGCGAAGTAGGACTGGAACGCCTCCCGCGTGGCGTTGGCCAGCGAGTGGGTGTGGCGGTCCGGTTCCATCGGAACGTCATGGGGCGAGAGGGTCACGCTCATGGAGGGGGACCGGCCGGCAATCTTGCCGATGCGGACCCGGACGATACCCTCCACCAGGACGCGATAGGAGTTGTCGGGGAAGCGCATGCTCCTGAGGATCCGCGCCAGGCAGCCCACGTCCTGAAGGTTGGAGCGGGTGAGCTTGGGTGGATCGGCATCCCGGGTCGGCGCGAGGATGAGGTACCCGTCCCCCAGCTGCTCGATCCCCTGCACGATTTTGGGGTGGGTCACGTGCACGGTTCCGATGGCGCCGGGGAAGATGATCTCTCCGCCGAGGGGAACGACGAGTGCCTGGGTTGGTAGCTGTTCCGTGGATTGCATGCTTCGTCCCATCAGGGCCAGATGTGGAAGACACGGCCCCCTCGACTGACGACGACCTGATGCCGGCCAGGGCGGCCCAGGCTGGTGGCGAATGTCGAGGGCTCGGTGACCGCATCACCATCCAGTTCCAGGATCACGTCGCCCACGCTGAGGGTGCTGGCAGCGGGGCCGTGCGGCTCGACCCCGGTGATCGTGATGCCTCCGCCGTTGGCCAGGCGCGCCCTACGGCGGTCCTCCTCGGACGAAACCCTCACCAGGATACCCAGCTTGGGGATGGCCACGTCGGTGACCATCGTGAGGGCGTCGTAGTCGCCGATGACCGCGCGGGTGGTCACCGAGGTACCGTCCCGCAGGAATTCGATGGCGACCTCGGTTCCAGGAGGCGTCAGCCCGACGACCTGGGTCACGTCGTGGGGCTGGCGGATCGGGTGTTTTCCAAATTTGAGCAGGCGATCTCCAGGGAGTAGTCCGGCCAGGGCCGCCGGTGTGTCCTCGAAGATACGGTCGACCAGCACGCCCTCGCCCGGGTTGGCCGAGCTTGCCGGCGCCAGCGAGACGCCCAGGTACCCCCGGTGGAATTCACCCCGCTCCCGCAGGACGGGTACCACCACCTTGGCCACATCGATGGGAATGCAGAATCCGATGCCCTCCGCATTGCCCAGGATTGCCGAGCTGATTCCCACCACCTCGCCGTTCATGTTGAACAGGGGGCCGCCGCTGTTCCCCGGATTGATCGGCGTGTCCGTCTGGATGTAGTCGAACAGCAGCCCCGAGTCTCCGGACGGGCGGCCGATGTAACTCACGATTCCGGTCGTCAGCGAGTGGTTGAGGCCGAAGGGGTTGCCGATGGCGAAGACCCACTCACCCACGCGCAGCGCCTCGGATCGGCCGAGAATCGCGGGTTGCAGCTCCAGGGGGGATTCGCTTTCGATCTGGAGGAGGGCCAGGTCCGAGCCCTCGTGGGTGCCGACCACGCTGGCCGAATAGAGCTGGCCGTCGGCGAGGTGCACCTGCACATGATGAGCGCCCACGACCACGTGATGGTTGGTCAATACCGAGCCATCCGCCGTCAGGATGACCCCCGACCCACGGCTCTCGCGCAGGGGAACGAATGAATCGAAACCGGAGCCCCGGTAGCGTTCTTTGCGCTGCTCCACACTGAGGATGGAGATGTTCACCACCGACGGGCTCAGGTGATCATAGTGTTCGGAGAGGGTAGGCGGCTGGTCCCCGCCCGGCGGCGTGGCGGTGTAGGGGGGCTGGCCCACGGGCTCCACACGCGGCATGACCTCCGGCGTGTCCGGGCCGGCCCACCGATAGAGCAGCGGCGCGATCCACAGACCGGCGATGAAGGCGACGACGGCGATCAGGATGACCCAGTGGCGTTGCATGGTTCCGGTAGGCTAGGCAGACGCGCCGTTTTCGGCAACGACAATATGACCGTTTTATGGGCGCGGCCCCCGCGGGCGCGCGTAGCCAACCGCTACACTCTGTGGTTCCACAGGTGGCGATGGGGAGACAAGGGGGCTAGAATCAACTTTCGCCATGCGTGGACGTGTGTCTACGTGTGCCATTCGGGTGGATAGAAGCGGATGTTCGAACCGGAACGATTCGGCAAATACATGCTGCTCGACAAGATCGCCACGGGCGGTATGGCCGAAGTGTACAAGGCCAAATCGTACGGTGTGATGGGGTTCGAGAAGCTGCTGGTGATCAAGAAGATCCTGCCCCACCTGTCGCGCAACAAGGAATTCGTCTCCATGTTCATCAACGAGGCCAAGGTATCGGTCTCGATGAACCACGCGAACGTGGTCCAGGTCTACGACCTGGGAGTCGTGGGTAACGACTACTACATCGCCATGGAGTACATCCACGGCTCGGACCTGATGCGGTCAGCGCGGCGCGGGATCCAGATGAACAATCCCATGTCGATCCCGCTGGCATGCTTCATCGTCGGGGAGATGGCGCGCGGGTTGGACTACGCCCACAACCTGCGGGATCCCGCAGGCCGCCCCCTCAACGTCGTTCACCGGGACATCTCGCCGCACAACGTGCTGGTGTCCTACGAGGGTGACGTCAAGCTGGTGGACTTCGGCATCGCCCAGGTGGGTTCGGAGATGACCGAAGGGGGAGGGGTCGCCGCAGGCAAGTACGCCTACATGTCCCCCGAGCACCTGGGGGTGTCACCCGTCGATCCCCGGAGCGACATCTACTCCACCGGTATCGTGTTGTTCGAGATGGTGACCGGCTCTCGGCTCTATGCTGGGATGAGCGTGGAGGAGAAGCAGGCCGCCATCATCAACGGTACGATCCCCAAACCGTCGTCCGTGAACCCGGGCATTCCACCGGCCCTGGAGCAGATCATCTTCACCGCGCTGGCGCGCGATCCCCAGTTCCGCTTCCAGACCGCCCTAGATCTGCAGGAGGCGCTGATCGGATTCCTCTACGAGAGCCAGCAACGGGTCAACCGCATCACCCTGGGCTCCTTCCTCAAGGAGGTCTTCGCCGAGGAGTACCAGCGGGACGCCTCGGCGGGATCGGTGATCAACAATTTCGAGCCGGAATTCGACGGGCTCGCCGGCTCCCAGCCCGATACGACGGACCGTCTGACCGGTGGCTCCCAGTCCCGTACGCTGTCCAAGTTCACCGCATCCAGCGGGAGCAGCGGGGCCTCGTCGCGGCGCCGCTGGACCTCCCGCAAGCGGCGGGGTAGCACCAACCTCTCCGAGCCGTCCGCCCAGAGCATGCCGGCCAGACGGAAGCGGTACACGGACGGCAAGACGGACAGGCCATCCCTGGACGGGGAGTCCTCCATCTCCAGCATCATCACGGGGACTGGCCTGGATAGCGGTGCCCTTGAGGCTGTGGAATACCAGCCCCTGGAAAGGCTGTCGGAAGGGGAGCGGCGCGAGGTCTACGTCCTCGCGGCCGATGTGGTGGGGTTCGACGGCCTGTCTGGCCGGCTGGAAGAGGAGGATCTGCTCCGCTACAACTACCGCTTCCTGCGGTCGCTCGTCTCCACGGTCCGGCGTTACAACGGCGCCCTCGACCGGTTCTACAACGATCGCTTCCTGGTCTTCTGGGGCCTGGGTCGTACCGAGGAGCATGACCAGGATCTGTGCCTGGATTGCGCGGCCGAGCTGGCCCAGATGCGTTTCCCCATCCGTCCCAACAGCGGTGTAGGGGTGCGGCTGTGCATCGGCGTGCACCGGGGCACCCTGGTGGCAGGGGCCAAGGGCCGGCGCCTGCGCCGTTTCATCCCGGTGGGGGATACGCTCAAGCTGGCGACGCGTTTCAGCGAAGCCGCCGAGCAGGGCGTGGTCATGGTCAGCGACCGGGTCGCCACGCAGGCGTCGGACAAGCGGAACTTCCAGCAGCTCGATCCGCTCAAGGTCAAGGGGCGCAAACGTCCCCTCGACGTGTACCGGCTCCGTGGTGTGCGGGAGGCCGTGGGCGAGGGCACGACCAGCGGCGTCTGGATATCACGTTCGGACGAGATCGGCCGGATGGCCGGGGCCCTCGATAGGGCCGAGGAAGGCGAGACCGTCACGATGCTGGTGCTGGCCGAGCCGGGCTCTGGCAAGACCCGGTTCTTGCAGGAGGTGCGGCGGCGTTCCCTGGAGCGGGGGTTCAGCTTCCTGCTGGGCAAGGGGCGGTTCCACAAGGTCCGCGAGCCGTTGCAGCCCATCGCAGACATCATGCGTCAGATCGTCGGCGTGAGCGCCGACCAGGACCTGGAGGAGACGCAAAAGCAGCTCTCTGCGCTGGCCCTCAAGCATGGTCTGCGTGCCATCGAGAAGCACCTGTTGGGGTCATTGCTGGGTATCGAATTTGCCGAATCCAAGCTTCACTACCTATCCAGCGATCAGCGGGTCGCCGACCTGTTCAAGACCTTGACCCGGCTACTGATCGCCCAGTCTCAGCAGCAGCAACTGGTCGTCGCCGTGCAGAGCCTGGCGTCGTCCGATCGCCTCACCCGCCAGTTCATCCGGCACCTGCACAACCATGTGATGGACGCTCCCATCGTCATCGCCGTGACCTCCCGTGCCGACAAGGGGCGGCCCATCGATCTGGGCGGAGACCGGGTGATCGAGATCAGCCTTCCCGGCTGGGGCGCCCAGGAGATCCGGGCCTACTGCAAGGAGTCTCTGGGTGTCTCCGAAATCCCCGGCGAGCTGGTGGAGTACATCCACGAGGCCACGGGGGGGAATGCTCTGTATGCCAAGGAGTTGCTCCGGGGCATGCTCAGGGATCGTAAGGTCAAGAAGAGCGGTGATCGGGTGGTGATCCGGGGGCGGCTGGAGCCTTCCGTCGTCCCCGATTCGGTCCAGGATCTGATCAAATCCCGCATCGATGCGCTGGGGCGCAAGGAGCGGCTGGCCATCGAGGTCGGAGCGGTCATCGGACGGCAGTTCTCCGTCGAGGTTCTCTACCGGATCCTGCAGTCCGACCGGAGCCGGGTCGAGCGACTGCTGGACGCCATCTCCGAGACCGATCTGATCCGCTCCCGCACCGGAAAGGGCGGTGGCGCCACCTGCCAGTTCCGCAACCTGATGACCTGGGAGGTCACCTACCGGGGGATCACGGCCAAGCGGCGGCGCGAACTGCACGCCAGGGTCGGCGACGCCATCGAGAAGATGCACTCGGAGAATCCGCGGCCCCATTACGAGATGCTGGCCAACCACTTCAAGCTCGGGGGTCTGCTCCCCAGAGCGGCCAAATATGCGGAGCTGGCCGGCATCAATCACGCG
Organism: uncultured Rickettsiales bacterium; assembly: GCA_964504165.1. GTDB lineage: Bacteria > Myxococcota_A > UBA796 > UBA9615 > CAYRNR01 > CAZDDH01. The sequence goes on from CAZDDH010000021.1 coordinate 37,000, forward strand.
GAAAACGACTACACGCAAGAGGCGCTACGGAGCTTCCAGCAGGCGGTGTTGCTGCTGCGCGGGGCGGGCGCCGAGACGGACGAGGTGACCGTCGGGCGGCGGCTCTCCGGCATCTATAGCCGTATGGCTGCGCTGAGCGTCCGCGCCGCGGACATGGAAGAGGCGCGGCGCCATGGAACGATGGCACTGGACTATGCCACGGACGTGGACGCCATCGACGCCGAGGCCCAGGCGTTGCGGGTGCTGTGCCGTATCGAGCAGCAGCTGGGCCACGAGGAACAGTACGGGGCCTATCTGGAACGGCTGGACGAGCTGTCCGGCCGGCTGGTGGACACCGCCGTGCAGGCCGAACTGCGCGAGGAACTGGCGATCCAGTTCGTCAAGCTCGGCGACCACAAGCGCGCGGAGCAATTGCTGGACGCGGCCGTCGCCACGGCTCGCAAGGAGGGGAGCCGCGGGCAGGAGGCCCGGATCCTGTGCGAGCTGGGTGACCTCTACCTCAAGAGTCGTGGTGTGATGGAAGCTCAGGCCTACTTCGCCCGGTCGCTGGTGGCGGCCAAGGAGGCGCAGAACAAGCCCCTGATGGGGCGTGTGCTGACCTATCTGGCAATCACTCAGCTGCGGATGGAAGCCCATTCCGACGCCCTCAAGACCTTCGAGAAGGCCTACCGGTTACGCAAGAGCACAGGGGACCGTACGGGCATGGCCCACTGCCTTCATCACATCGGCGATACCCACATGCGCAGCGGCGACATGACTCGCGCAGCACGGTATTTCAGGCGTTCCCAGACCATGGCCAGCGAGAACGGCTGGGAGGATGGTGTCGTCCTCAACGAGCTCTACATCGGCTATCTGCGCACATTGCGAGGATCCGGCTCGGAGGGGCGTTCGCAGATGAAGCGCGGGCTGGAGAAGGCGGCATCGCTGGACGAACTGACCATTCTGGCCACGGGGCAGGCTCTGCTCGCCAAGGCCATGCAGCGCTCGGATCAGAAGCGGAAGGCCAGGGAGCTGGAGGACGCGGCCCGGGAGACGGCCCGGGAAGCCGGCGATCCGGCGCTGCTCAACTACCTGCCCAAGTAGCCCCAGCACTCCACCCGAACGGGTATCCGAAGAGCAGGCCAAACAAGAGACGCGCAGTAAGACGCCATGGGTGGTGGCTCGGGGCCGGCTTGGAATTTTGGGGGGGCTGAGCTGGGGGGAACGGCAGGGTAGGTGAAGAGAACCGTCCGGCCTCACGCCGGCCGCCAGATCCGCGCGCGACTTCTTATTGGTCTTGTTCTTTGTGTTGTTCTTTGCCTTCTTCTTGGCCTTCTTCTTGGTCTTGGCGGGCTTCTCGTTTTCGACGACCTCCGGGGCCTCGACGGAGGGCCCTCCGTATCCGTCAAAATCGGCTTCGGCCGCCATGATGGCCGCTTCATAGTCGTCGGCAGCCTTCTCGTCCTTACCTTCCTCGTCGGCCGGAGCTTCCTCGGCGGCAGGCTCGCCCTCGGATAGCTTCTTGTCTTCCGAATCGGCTTCGTCTGCGGTGGCCACATTGTCCATCGCGACTTCGGAGGAGTCCTCTTCACCGACAGCCTCGATGGCCTCGACCTCCTTGGGGGTCTCTGCCTCTTCGGCCTCGACTTCTGCGGGCGCGGCTTCCACCTCTTCGGGGACGGCCTCGATCTCCTCGGGGGCGGCCTCGATCTCCTCGGGGACGGCCTCGATCTCCTCGGGGGCGGCCTCGATCTCCTCGGGGGCGGCCTCGACGACGGCTTCTTCGGTGGCAATCACAGCTGGCTGGGCGTCACCGCGTGTGTACTCCTCGACCTCGCCGGTGGCGCCGATGGCTTCCACCTCGGCTTCGGCCGCTTCGGCCTCGATGATCTGATCCGCTTCCTCGGCGGTCGCCTCGACCATCTCGGGCGTCAAGACGGTCTCCTTGACGCCGGCGGAGCGGTTGTCCCTGTCCTTGATGAACCGGTCCAGGGAGTCCTCGTCGTCGTCCAACTCCATGGGAGCCGGGTCGATGGGCAGCAGGAGCCGATAGATGGTTGAACCCGGTGTACTCAGATCCAGAACCAGGCTTCCGCCCGCCTGCTTGGCCGTGTAGACGGCGAAGGCCAGACCACCGGGACCGGGGCCGGGGTCGGAGGCGACGCGGTACCCGTGCTGGAGTTCCTCGGCTTCGCTGCCGGTGACCAGTGCCCCCGGGTGTCTGATCTCCACCAGCGCCTGGTCTTCGTCCCGTGCGGTGCGGATGCTGATCTCGCGGGCGTCGCCCTCGTCCGGCTGGGCCTCCTTGGCCGCCAGCAGGAGCTGGACGAGCACAGGGAAGAAGAGTTCGCCGCGGCCCAGGATGGACGGCACGTCGCCGTATTCCCGTTCAACCATGACATCGGGTGAATGGCCCAGGGCCAGGTTCAGGGCGCTCTCGACGGCCTGACTGACCGCGTAGCGGTCGTCATCCGTGGAATCCAGGCCCTTCATGTAGCGGCCGAGGTCTCCGCCGATGTTGAACAGCTCGCGGTGCGCCTTGCCGATCTGCGCCGTCATTGTCGGGAGTGTCTGCTTGATCTCGTCCAGGTCGGTTTCCCTCAGCAGATCCTCGATGTAGTGCGCCTTCCCGCCTTCGCGGTACAGCATCATCATGTCGGTCAGCTCCTTGGTCCAGTCCGTGAGCTGACGCCCCTGCTTGAGCAGGGCGCTGGTGTTCTTTTCGACGGTGGTATGAATGGAACCGGTGAGCTGGCCCAGGAGGGACGTGGCCCGCTCATCGAACAGCTGCTGTTCCATCTTGCCCACGGCGCTCATCTCGCGCAGGACCTCGATGAAGCCGGCGGGCAGGCCCTTGTCGTCGCGGATACCGACTGCCTCGAGCAGGGCGGGGACCTGCAGGCCATCCGTCCGCAGGACGGAGACCGGGGCCTTGATCCGCTTACCCATGGCCATCCGCGCGACGATCTGGCGCCAGTCATAGCCATCGACCTGCATCACATCGCCGTGGAGTAGCTTCCCAACCGCTTCGTCCTTGTTGCGTCCATCGAGCAATTCGGCGCCGATGGACCAGGTGAGCACCCGGCCGTCGTTGCCGCAGACGATGATGGCCGTCTCCATGACCCGGCCCAGGTCGGCGGACAGCGCGCCGGCGGAGCGGGCGTGAGCCTCGCCCGCCTTGACCGCCCGCTTGAGCTGGTCCTTGAGGCTGGCGATCTCGTTGTTGCACTGGGTGAGTTCGGTGTCGAACTCGGAGCGGACCTTGGCCTCCACGTCGGCCTTGCGGCGAGAAATCCGCTTGTCCAGCTTGGCGATCTGAACCTTGAGATCGGCGACCTCGGATTCCTTCTTCGTCGTGATATCGGCGATGGCCTCCAGCCTGTTGTTTTCTGCTTCTTCGAGCTTCTGGCGGAGTTCCTCTTCGAGCTTCTCGTCGTGGGCCGAACTCTCCTCGACGACCTTGGCCTTCTCGACCTCCATCGTCTCTTCGATCTGGGCCTTGGTGCTGTTGGCCTCCTCGAGGATTTTTTCCTTTTCCTCGGCCCACTCGGCCTCCAGCTTGGCGATGGCCTCCTCCTGGTCGGTCTCGGCCTCCTCCAGTTCGGCCTCCAGCTCGCTGACGCGGGAGACCAGCGAGGAGGTGAGCTTCTGCACACGCTCCTCCATCTCCTTGCGTACCGCGGCGACCTTCTCGTCCCGTTCCTGTTCGGCCTGTTCGCGGAGCTTGTCGATCTCCTCTTGTCCCATGGACCGTGTCTGCTCGGTCTGGGACTCGGCGCTCTGGAGTTTTTCCTCCAGCTCCTTGGCCTTGGCTTCCAGCTCCTCGCGGACGGTCTCTTTTTCGGCTCCGGCCGTCTCTTCGAGCTTGGCCCGGATGGCGATCAATTCCTCTTCGTGCTGGTTCTCGATTTCGGACAGACGCTTGCCGGTCTCGGCGCGCGCCTCGCGCAGGCCCTTGGCCAGGCCCTCGGCGTCGTCGGTGACCTGCTGCAGCTCCTCGGTGCGGGAGTCGAGCTCCATGCGTGTGGTGTCTACATCCGCCTTGAGGCCTGCGGCCTCTGCGCGCAAGAGCTCCAGTTCCTGCCCCCGCTGGGCGAGCTGCTGGGAGAGCTCCTGCTCCCGCAGGGCGAGCTGCTCGGTAAGCTCTGCTTCCCGTTGACTGGCCTGTTCTGTGAGCTGTTGCTCGCGCTGGTTGGCTTCCTCCAGGGCCTGCTGCAACTCGGAGACCTGGCTGGCCGATCCGGCCGTCGTGGTCTCGATCTCGGTCTGCAGAGCCTGGATGTCCGTGTGCCCCTTCTTGAGCAGCTCGTCACGTTCCGCCAGCGCCTGGGCATGCAATTCCAGGGCCCTGGCCTGCGCTTCGAGCTCCAGATCGCGCCGTTGGATCTCGGACTCCGCGTGGGATGAGACCTCGCGTAGCTCCACCGACTCTTGCTCGAACTGTTGGAGCTGCTGGTCCTTCTCGGCGATCTCCGAGTACCGCTTTTGGAGTTCGGCGTTGCGCTTCTCGATCTCTTTGTTGCGCCGTTCGACCTCTTCGGTGAGCTGGGCCACGCGGCGCTCGAAGGACGATGTGATGGCCCCCAGGTCCTGCATCTGATTGACGAAATCGTCCGTCTCGGGTTCGCGCATGTAGAAGATCTGGGCGATGGGCTGGCCGTGCTCGTTCTTGAGAGCCAACCCCGAGACCTCCAGGGAGACGGTCGTGCCGTTCTTGCGCACCAGGTCGGCTTCGCCGGAACAGGTGCCCTTGGCGGCCAGTTCTTCGTTCGCCTCGATGAGGAAGGTAGCCTGGCTCTCCGCCGAGAACAGGTCGCCGACCGGCTTGCCTTCGACCTCATCCGAACTCCAGCCGAGGGCGCGCGGCGCCTTGCCGGTGATGGCCATCACCATGCCTTGCGTGTCGCAGATCAGGACACTGTCGCGCAGGCTCTCCAACACGCCGTTTTGTAGCCGTGCCCAGCGATCGATGCGCTTGTGCTCCGTGAGGTCGAGCCCCATGGCGATGTAGCCGATGGTCGTGCCGCCGCTCTTGAGGCGCGATGTGCTCCACGAGATGTTGCGAACGCCATTGGCGATGGTCGAGACCAGGGTGACCTGGTCGCGGACGTGGCGGTTCTGATCCCAGCCGTCGTGAATCACGCGCACGACGTTGCGGTAGCCCTCTTCCGGGTAAAACGCGTTGAGCACGTCTTCACCCGTAGGGCAGATCTCGGCTTCCAGCCCCGTCAGCTCGCGCATTTTGCGGTTGAGCAAGACGGTCGTCCCGTTCGTGTCGATCACGTAGATCAGCAAGGACGATTTCTCGAGGATCGCCTCGGAGACCGCATCGCCGTCCAGGTAGCCGCCGCCCGCTACGTCGGGGGCGTACAAGGGTCGCTGTAGAAAGAGCCGTTTGTTCTGCATCGGATTCCCGTCCCGAAGGGTTGCTTCGTGTGATTTCGGCGTTCCGTGTTTGTCGTCCATTTGGCGTCTTCATTCCCCCGTCGAAGGATGGCCCTTTTCGGGGGGTTATGAGGTTTTTGCTATGCCGGACTATGTCCGGGGGTCACAAGGCTACCGCAGCGGCGCCAGTTCCTCAAACTCCGTGATCTGCCAGGTCAAGAGCTTGTCGAATTCCCGTCGCAGTGGCGGGGAATACACCGACTTCGGTGATGATCCCCGCGACCAGCCTCCCCGGCGTCACATCGAACGCTGGATTGAGCGCTCGCGTCTCCTCCGGGCTGATGCGCACTTCGGCCAGTTCGCCGTTCCCGGCTACACCTTCGATTAGCAGCACCTCGTCTTCGTCCCTCTCCTCGATGGGGATCTCCCGCCCGTGCGGGCATAGAGGATCGATGGTCGTGGTGGGGGCGGCGACGTAAAACGGGATGCCGTGGTGTTGGGCCAGCACCGCCAATGCCAGTGTGCCGATCTTGTTGGCCACATCCCCGTTGCGGGCGATGCGGTCCGATCCGACGATGCACATCTGGACTTTGCCCCACGCCATGTAGTGGGCGACCGCACCATCCACCAGCAACCGGTGGTCCACCCCCTCCTGGGTGAGCTCCCACGAGGTGAGCCGCGCCCCCTGGAGCCGGGGCCTGGTCTCGTCGACGTAGACGAAGGGTTTTTTGCCCTGGCGGGCTGCCGCGTAGATCGGGCTGAGGGCGCTGCCCCAGTCGACAAAGGCCAGCCAGCCCGCGTTGCAATGGGTGGATATACCCCAATCCTGGCCGATCAGCTCGGCACCGAATTCTCCGATGTGCTGGCAACCCAGCGCGTCGGCGTCGGCGATGGCTTCTGCGGTGGCCACGGCGGCCTCCCGGGCCCGGGACACATCGGGGAGCTCCGCGCGAGCCGCCGCCAGGACCCGGTTGATGCCGTAAAAGAGGTTCTGGGCTGTGGGGCGGGTGCTGCGCAGGGTTTCTGCTGCCGCGTCCACGTAGGCGTTGAACTCGTCGGGAGTGTCGGGGGCCTCCAGCGTTGCCTGAGCCGTGCCGTACGCGCCGGTCGCGCCGATGGCACCGGCACCCCGGACCCACATGTCCCGGATGGAAACCGCCGTCTCCCGGTGAGTGGGTAGGGGCACGATCTCGAAGCGATGAGGTAGGAGGCGTTGATCGATCATCTGGACCGTCGACCCCTCCAGCCAGAGTGTGCGCGTCTGCTTCCCTTGGACCTTCATAGTCTGTACCTCGAACAGGTGAATTTTGGTGTCACACGCTTGCACGCGCGCGCGCGTCTGTTTGTGTGATCCGGAAAGATAATACAGGACAGCAATCAGGTTCGCTGCCTGGCGAGCCCCATTTTTTTCAATACCTGGCGAACGTCGTAGCCCAGCTTGAGCCCCCGCTCCACGCCCGCCTCGATGGAACGGTAGGGCTGGGGCTCGTAGTAGACGGGCTCCACCAGGTCATGAGCCTCGTTCAGTGTGCCGTCCTGGATCATGCGGTCGCGCAGCTCCGTGTGCGGGTACACCCTCGTGCGGACGACCATACGGCCGTGCAACCACAGCAAGCTGCCCAAACGCAGCTTGGTCCGGGCCAGGAAGGTGAGGATATCCAGCGAGCTGCGCAGAGATTCGCCGGGGTTGGGGTAGAAAAGGCTCACACTGAGGGGAACACCCGCCTCGCGGGCGGCTCGCGCCGCGTTGAACAGATCCCGCCGGCTTTCGCCCTTACGCAGGGTCTCGAGCACATGGTCGTTGGTCGAGTCAGGGCTCAGCTGAACGCTGGCGAGCCCGCTCCGCCTCGCGTCCCGCAGGAAGCGGGCGTCCAGTCCCCGCGAGGTGAACCAGGCGGTCCAGGGAAGGTGGAGGCCACGCCTGAGCATCTCCTGCACGATGTCGTCCGCGTGGGTCTGGGGGACATTGAACACCTGATCGACGTACTGGAAGCTGCGCAACCCCCGCTCCCGTATCAGCTGCTCGAGCTCGTCCACGACGGCGACGGGATCCCGCCTGCGGACCTTGCCGCCGGTGAGGAACAGATCGGCACAGTGCAAGCAGCGCATGGCGCAGCCGCGCTTGGTCTGGATACCGATGGCGTATTCGTTGCGCTCGTAAGGCTCGAGGGCGATGGCGGAGCGGTCCGGGGCGGACAGGGACGGGAACTCCGGTGCCTGGGCGGTGCGCTCTTCTCCGCAGATCCGGCCATCCTGGCGGTAGATGACACCCTGGACCGAACCCGGATTGTCCATGTTCGCGAGCAGAGTGGGGAAGGCCACCTCGCCCTCGCCGATGACCCCCATGTCCAGCTCGGGGAAGCGCTCCATCAGCACCCGGGCATACAGCCCGAACGCGCAGCCCCCCGCGACGATCGGGACCTCCGGGAAGGACGCCCTGAGCCAGCGGAGGGGCTGGTGCAGCGGCTCCAGGGATACCTGCTGCTCCTCGATGCCGGGGCTGCCGACCTTGATGTTGCGGATGGAATATCCCAGGACGTCCGGTTGGGCTTCGGTGACCGCCTGGAACAGCGGCTCGCGGCCCGGTGCCAGCGTGTTGGTATCGACGATCCGTACCTGGTGACGGGGGTCCACAGCGCCGGCAAGGTAGCTCAACCCGAGCGGGTAGATGGGGCCCTCCATCTCTGGGTTGTAGGTGGGCGCCTGGACCAGGACGATGTTCAACGAGCCGCTCCATCGGGGGGGATCTCATCGGTGACGGTGGGCTCGGGCAGGGTGAGGGTCTCGGTATCGATGACGCCGCGTGGCCCCTTGAGGCGGCTCGGCGGCCGGACGCCCGTGCGGTTGGATTCTTCCCCACACCGGAAGCGGAGGTACCCCATGTACTGGCTGTGGAACCACTCCTCGTAGTTGAGGTCGGTGACCCCCTCGAAGATGGGCCGGTAGTTGTCATCCCCGTAGACCCGCCCCGTGATCCAGTCCCGTAGCACGAACTGTTCCCCGTCCCAGACACCATATTGAGCGTTGCCGAAGGTCCAGCTGCCCAGGTTGACGTAGCGCTTGTTGTCGGCCTCTTCCACGATGCCGGGGAGGTGGCTGTGGCCACAGACGATGTATTCGTAGCGGTCCTTCTTGAGTCGCTCCAGCACCGGGCGGGTGATGCTCATCGGATCGCCCAGCTCGGTCTGCGTCCACAGCTCGATGTTTTGCTCGATCTTGCGCGCCTCTTCCAGGCGGCCCCGCCAGCGGAGCCAGCGGATGTTCAGCGACTGCAGACGGGTGAGGTGCAAGAAGAGGTAGTGAACCAGCCGATTGCTCACCGTGTAGTAGTCGGAGAGCGGGACCCGCACCCAGGTCTTGAACACCCGCTCGTAGATGTTGAGGATGCGCACCCAGACATCCGATTTGGACATGTTGTTGCTGATGAAGCGGTCGTATTCGAATCCGTGCTGGACTAGCATCCGGTGGTCCCCGATGACCAGCTTGCGGCACATGGTCCAGCGCAGGATGTCCTTCCATAGCAGGATGTCCGAGTCGTGATTGCCCCAGCAGTAGATGACCTGCATCTTGTCGGCCAGGCGGTTGAGGCGCTTGAGCAGCCGGCCATGGGCCTTGAGCACCCGCTGCAGGTACCAGGCTTCGGAAAAATCGACGGCGTCCCCGTTGATCACCAGCGCCTTGCCTTCCTTCTCCACCTCGTCGAGGAAGGCCAGGAATGCCCGGTCCTTGCCCTGGAAGATGTCGGCGAAGGAGCCGTCCCCCAGGTGCAGGTCGCTGATGAAGTAGATCTTCTCCCGCGGGCCGGGGATCAGCTCAACCGTGGAAGCGCTGTCCACCAGATCTGGAATATCGGGGAGCCGGTCCGTCATGCTAGATAAGATAGCACCGGCACCGCTGGACTTCGATGGGCAAACCCCCTATCAATCGGGGTATCGAGGGAGCGCCGAGAACGTGGACGAGTATCACCAGGTGGATTTCGAGGGCAGCTACCCGTCCGTGGAAGGGTTGCCGCCCGAGGGGCTGCCCGAGATCGCCTTCGCCGGCCGCTCGAACGTGGGTAAATCCAGCTGCATCAACGCGCTGCTCAACCGCAAACGGCTTGCGCGGGTGAGCCAGCAACCGGGCCGGACCCGGCTGCTGAACCTTTTCACGGTGGATCAGCGGTACCGTTTTGTGGACCTGCCCGGGTATGGCTATGCCCGCGTGCCCCGTTCGATGAGGGCGGCGTGGGGCCCCATGGTCGAAGGGTATCTCCGGCGGCGTCAATCCCTGGCGATGCTGGTCCTGCTGCTGGATATCCGGCGGGATCCCAGCGACGAGGACAAGATGCTGGCCGGCTGGCTGGCGGATCGGGGCCTGCCGGTGCTGGCCGTGCTGACCAAGACCGACAAGCTCAAGCGCAACCAGCGCCTCAAACGGATGCGCAGCATCGTCGCGGGTAAGTGGCTGGTGGGCCCGCCCGTGGTTCAGTTCTCCGCCCCCAAGAAGATCGGGGTCGAAGCCGTGTGGAACCTATTCGACACGCTGCAAAAGCCATGAAACGCAAGAACCCCTACGTCGGCGATCCGCGGACGAAGGCTGCCCGCCAGCAGGGCTACCCGGCCCGCTCCGTGTTCAAGCTCGAGGAACTGAATCGCAAGTTCCACCTGCTGCGCAAGGGGATGCGGGTGCTGGATCTGGGCTGCGCACCGGGGTCGTGGTCCCTGTTCTGTGCGCGCAAGGTCGGGCTCGGCGGGCTGGTGCTGGGCATCGACATCCAGGAATGCGGCATCGCGTCGTCCGGTGCCATGACCCTGGTCCAGGGGGACGCGTTCGACCAGGACGCCGCCTCATTGGCTAGCCTGACCGAAGGCCGCTGCCCCCCCTTCGACCTGGTCATCAGCGACATGGCCCCCCAGACCACCGGGATCCGGATGGCCGACCACGCCGCCTCCATGGAGCTGTGCGAGGCGGCTCTGCAGGTAGCCCGGGAGACGCTGGCTGACGGCGGATCTTTCGTGGCCAAGGCGTTTGAAGGGCCAGACCTGAAGGCGTTCGAGATGCAGGTGCGGGGGGTGTTCGGCAAGGTCAAACGGCACAAACCCAAGGGGACCAGGGCCCGCAGCGTCGAGATCTTCGTGGTGGGGATGGGGAAGCGGGCTACGGAGTCGTGACGGATCAGTCGGTGGGGGCCGGCCAGTCGTTGTTCCATCCATCGATGAGCCAGTCCACGACGGCCTCCGCTTCCGAGCGGGTGGTGTTGGTGATGATGTGCCGGTTGTCGGCGGATTCCATCGTCGGGTAGTACAAGCCCGCCGGGTAATTGGACTCGATGGCGTTGGCCGCCGGCCGGCTCAAATCCACGTCGACCAGGGTGTCGTTGGCCGAGTAGATGTAGACGGTGGGGGCCACATAGCCCTGGTTGGCGACCAGATCCATCAAGCTGTATTCCTGCAGCTTGAGGGCAAAACCCGCCTCGTCCAGATCCTCGACGCCATAGATCTTCTCGAGCCCCACCTGGAACTCGGTGTAGTTGGCGTCGCCGATGACGCCGGACAGCAGATCCGGTGAGGAGTCGATGAGGATGGCCGGTTCGGTCCAGCCGAACTTGACCAGATCGACGATGCCCCGCCCGCCATCGCCCAGGCCGGCGAGCAACAGGCGATCCTCGTCCACCTCCAGGCGGTTGACGGCCCACTTGATGCTGTCGTCGGCCATGAACAAGCCGTTGCGAAGGAATCCCTCGGCGTAGTCGTTGTCGCCCGCGTTGTGCCACAGGTCACCCCAGCAGTTGGTGGGCACGACGACGTAGAAACCCTCGCGGATCAGCTCGGCGATGAGAGCGCCAGACTGGTAGGCCTGGGGCCCCTCCGAGCGTACGCCCATCATCTTCTCGGCATCCTCGGCGGCCCAGGTGGCGGTCAGCCGGTTCTGCCCATCCAGGCTGGAGTAGGTGGTGCCATCCGACTGCATGTAGTCGAAGGCATTGGGGTGCAGCACGACGGCCGTCGGGGCGGGGGTCTCGATGACGTTGGAGTAGATGAGGTAGATGCGGGCCAGCTCGTCGTCCGGGCAGTAATACCCGGGCATCAGCCACACCTCGCTGGTGGCTTCGCCGCGATCGAGGTAGTCATTCTCGAAGGGGGACACGTTGAGCTGGAAATCCAGGTAGTCCTGGACATCGAAACAGCCGCTCAGCGACAGAGCAAACGCGAGGCTGACGGCGGCGAGCAGCCTAGCAACGACGCGGGACATACCGATTCTCCTCTGAATACACGAGCTTGCTGCGTATTGTGAATCGAGATCGCGACGAATACAAACGGCAATCTGGAAACTCGGCTCCGAGCCCTTCACGTGCTCAGCACCACCTTGCCAAAGACAGCCCGGTCCTCCAGCAGTTGCTGGGCCCGCCCGGCCTCTTCCAGCGGCAGCGTCTCGTGGACGACGGGACGGATACGGCCGGCGAAGACGTGCTCCATCACGGCGTCCAGCTCCTGGGGAGACCCCATCGTGGATCCGATGACCTCCAGCTGACGGAAGAAGATGTGGCGGATGTCGGTGTTGGGATCGTGGCCGGTGGTTGCACCACAGGTGAGCAGGCGCCCGCCCTTCCTCAGGGCGGAGAGGCTTTGGACCCAGGTCTCCTTGCCGACGCAGTCCACGACGACGTCGGCGCCGGATTTGCCGGTCCAGCGTCGTACCTCCGGGACGAAGCGGTCCTTCGAGTAGTCGACGAGCAGTTCGGGTTCGTAGGGTTCTAGTCGGGCGAGCTTTTCCGGGCTGGAGGCCGTCACGGCCAAGCGGGCACCGAGCACGCGGGCGATCTGGACGGCGAACAGACCCACACCGCCTCCGGCCCCCAGCACCACGACGGTCTCGCCCTGCTGGATGCGCCCCCGGGTGACCAGCATGCGCCAGGCGGTCATGGCCGCCAGCGGTGCTGCCGCGCCGGCCTCGAAGGTCACGTCGTCGGGGAGCCGGCGGACGTGGTCCTCGGGCACCACCATCTCCTCGGTGTAGGTGCCGTCGTGGGACTCCCCGTAGATGCGATACCGGTAGCACAGCGACGCTTCTCCCCGGGCGCAGGGGGCGCATTCGCCACAGCCGTAGCCGGGATTCAGATAGACGCGGTCACCCACGGCAACCCCGGTGACACCCTCGCCTACGGCATCCACCACGCCTGCCGCATCGGCGCCCGGAATGCGGGGCAAGGGGATCTTGACCCCCGGCATACCGCGCCGGCACCAGATGTCCAGGTGGTTGATGCCGGCTGTCTTCACCGCGAGCCGGATCTGTCCGGCCGCCGGTTCGGTGGATTCGATCTCATCGACCACCAGGGCGGAAGCGGGGCCGTGTTCGTGGAAACGTACAGCGCGCATGGTGACCTCCGACGACCCCGCGATTGACCATGGGCGGGGCAGCGACTACCGTACACCGCCCATGGAACAAAACGCATCCCTCTCGCCGCGGGTTCATATCAAGACCTACGGCTGCCAGATGAACGAGCTGGACTCCGGCAAGATGGCCTGTCTGCTCGAGCAGGACGGCTGGGTCCAGGTCAAGGACCCCGAAGACGCGGATGCCATCATCGTCAATACCTGTACGGTGCGCGAAAAGCCGGCCCACAAGGTCAACTCGCTGCTGGGCGAGTATCGGGCCCTCAAGAAACGCCGGCCGTCGCTGCGCATCGTCATCGCCGGTTGCTTCGCGGTGCAGGAGGGCGCCGGGTTACTGCGTCGCCAGCCCCATGTGAGTGCAGTGATCGGGTCGGACGCCGTAGGGCGGGTGGCCGAGATCTTGCGCCGCACCTCCGTCGAACGCGTGTGCGACGTAGGGGCTGACGAGACCGCCTCCTTCGTCGCCGAGCCGGTCGCCCGGGGGAGCCACGGCGTCACCGCGTTCGTGGCCATCCAGCGTGGGTGTGACCACGGCTGTTCGTATTGCATCGTTCCCCAGGTCCGCGGGGCGGAGCGCTACCGGCCCCTGGACGACGTCGTCGGAGAGGTGGAGCGGCTGTTCGAGCTGGGGGTGCGCGACGTGACCCTGCTGGGGCAGAACGTCAACCGGTACCAGGGCCTGGACGGCGACGGGAGCGGACGGCCCATCCCCTTCGCTCAGCTGTTGCGCCGGGTGGCGGCGGTGGATGCCTCACTGCGCGTCCGGTTCACCACGTCCAATCCATGGGATCTGGGGGAGGAGCTGGTGCACGTGATGGGGGAGGTCGACAATGTCTGCCCCTACCTGCACCTCCCCGTGCAGAGCGGTAGCGACGGCGTGCTACAGCGCATGGGCCGTCACCATACGGCCGCCGAGTACGTGGATTTGGTGGCGCGCCTGCGCGAGGCCCGCCCTGGGCTGGCGCTGAGCAGCGACATCATGGTCGGTTTCCCGGGTGAGACGGCAGAGGACTATCGGGCCACGATGGATCTGGTGGAGCAGGTGGGGTACTCGAACCTGTTCGTATTTGCCTACTCCCCGCGTCCGGGTACGGTCGCCGCGGGCTGGCCGGACGATGTCCCCTGGGAGGAGAAGCTCCGCCGCTTGCGTGGCGTGCTGGATGCCCAGGATCACATCACCGGCCAGAAACTGCGCGCGCGCATCGGGGAGCAGGCCACCGTGCTGTTCGAGGAGCAGGGCCGCGAGGAAGGTGCCATCTGTGGCCGCACGCCCGATTTCCGCATGGTGCACGTGAAAGGGCCGGCCGAGTGGATCGGCCGGGAGAAACTCGTACGGCTGGACGAGGCGTTGCGCCATACCTTCCGTGGAACCGTCCTCGACGGGTCGCGCTCCCCCGACGCCATGGGATAAGCTTCCGAACATGGGCAAACGCGCAACGGTGGCAGCAGTCGCCATGGACCCCAACTACAAGGTCCCGGTGGTTCTGCTCGAGGTCGAAGGTGACGAACGATTCATCCCCATCTGGATCGGTCTGATGGAGGCCAGCGCCATCATGGCGGTGCTGGAGGGGGAAGAGATCGAACGGCCGATGACCCACGATCTGCTCTGCTCGCTCCTGCAGCTGAGCGGGTGGAAAGTCCAGCGCGTGGTGGTCAGCGATATCCGTGAGAGGACCTACTTCTCCGAGATCTCCCTGGCCAACGGAGAGAACGAAGAGGTGGTGGACAGCCGCCCCAGCGATGCCATCGCCATCGCCCTGAGGACGGGGGCCGAGATCTGGATCCACGACCGGGTTCTCAGCGAGGTCCAGCTGGTGGACGGGATCCGGTTGGGGGCCCTGTGGGGGGGGGGGCGGGGGTGGCGGGCGCCGGCGCGGGGGGCGGGGGGGGGGTTGGGGGGGGTGTCGGTGGGGATCGAGGAGCGGGCTCCGGCTTCAGCCCTGGTGGAGGGGATGGATACGGACGAGGATGAGATGATCGAGATGTTGGAGAAGCTCTCTCCCGACGACTTCAAATACAAAATGTGAATTGCGGGCGCCTGGGGCGGCCGCAATTCACGGCTCGGTTGAAGCTGGCGAGCTGCGCTCGCAGCTTAACCGTGCCGATCGTGGTGGGGGTTGAGCGGGTGGGGTGGTGGTGGGGGGAGGGGATGATGGGGGACGAGTTCGCTTTGCTCACCGTCCGGGAGTTTGGGCGGCATCGTTCGTTGATCGGCGCGGCGATATGGTCTACATGACGGCGGGTTCGCTTTGCTCACCGCCTCTGGGATGGGAACGATGCTCCGGATCGAAGAAGGATCGCTGGCGTTCGGAGGACGGGCGCTGCTCGACGAGGTCTCCTGGGGTGTCCCGGACAAGGGGCGGATGGGGCTCGTGGGCGCGAACGGGGCGGGCAAATCCACACTCCTGCGCATCGCGGCGGGCCATCAGGAGATGGACGGTGGGAATCGTCAGCTGACCCGGGGGCAGACGGTGGGGTACCTGCCGCAGGACGGCGTCGAGTCCCCGGAAGGGCAGCTGTTGGCCGTCGTCAAGGACGCGCGGCACGATCTGGTACGGCTGGCGTCGCGCATCGAGGGCCACCTGGCCCAGCTGGAAACCCTGGAAGCCAACAGCGCGAATCATAACGAGCTGTTGGAACGGTTGCAGCAGGATCAGGACGCGTTTGCCATCGGTGGGGGCTATTCGCTGGAGTCGGAGGCCGGCAGGGTACTCAACGGCCTCGGTTTCCCTTCCACGGACCACGACAAGCCCTGCTCCTCGTTCAGCCAGGGCTGGCAGATGCGTATCGCCCTGGCGCGGCTGTTGCTGCAGCATCCGTCCTTCCTGCTGCTGGACGAGCCCACCAACCACCTGGACATCGAATCCCGTACCTGGCTGGAGCGTTTCCTCGACGGCTATGACGGCGCGGTGGTGGTGGTTAGCCATGACCGGCACTTCCTGGACCGGGTCGTCGATCGCATTATCGAGATCGAGGGCGGCGCGGTGACGGAGTATGCGGGCAACTACACATCGTACGAGGCGGCCCACGACGAGCGGGTGCGGAGGGTGACGGCGGAGCAGGCCAAGCAGCTGCAGGAGGTCCAGCGCCTGCAGCAGTTCATCTCCCGTTTCCGCTACGACAAGCGGCGTGCCAGCCAGGTGCAGAGCCGGATCCGTACGCTGGCCAAGATGGAAAAGGTGGACCAACCGAAGACCCGCCGCCGGGTCCGGTTCCAGTTCCCACAGGCGCCGCGTTGCGGCTCACCGGTGGTGCTGACGAAGGACCTGGAGGTGGGCTACGGGGCCAAGCCGGTGCTCAGCGACGTCGAGTTGACCGTGGCGCGGGGGGACAACATCGCCGTGGTGGGCCCCAACGGTGCGGGTAAATCCACGCTGCTGCGCGTGTTGGCGGGACGGCAGCATGCAGGTGGAGGGCACATCGAGCTGGGGCACAACGTGGTGACGGCCTATTTTGCCCAGGATCAGCTGGCGGAGATGAACGCCGAGAGTACCGTGCTCAAGGAGCTGCAGGCGGCCACGCCCCAGGCGTCGGAGGAGCGTCTGCGGGGGTTGCTGGGGGCGTTCCTGTTCGAGGGGGACGACGTCCACAAGCCGCTGGGGGTGCTCAGTGGCGGTGAGATCAACCGGCTCGCGCTGGCCAAGATTCTGCTGACGGGGGCCAATCTGTTGCTGCTGGATGAGCCGACGAACCACCTGGACATGGCCTCCAAGGACGTGCTGCTGGAGGCACTGCGCTCCTTCGGGGGCACCGTGTTGTTCGTCAGCCACGACCGGTACTTCGTCTCGGCCTTGGCCGATCGTACGGTGGAGGTGGGGGACGGAACGGCGACCCTCTATCCGGAAGGATTCGAGGATTTCCTGTGGCGCAAGGCTCGGGAGTTGGGCCACGAGGGGCATCGGGTTTCCGGTGTGCTGGCTCCTGATTTGTGGCTGCTGGGGGAGCGGGCCGATACGGGGGAGGCCCCGAAGAAGGCCAAGGGCGGCCAGGCCCACAAGGAGCGCATCAAGAAACAGCGCGCCGAGGAGCGCCGGCAGCGGGGTATCGAACGCACCATGGCGCGCATCGAGGAACTCGAAGCAGCGGTGGAAGAGATCCACGAGACGATGGCCCAGCCCGAGATGTCGACCCAGTACGAGGAGCTGGTCTCCCTGCAGAAGAAGGTGGATCAAAAGAAGAAGGAGATCGCCGACCTCTACGAGAAGTGGGAAGGACTACAGGAGGGCTGATTGCACGTCAGTTCCCGTTCATCACTTCCGGGCACCAGATGGGCAGGGGCTGGGGCGTGCCGGTGATGGAAGCGCCGTCGTTGCCGCTGAGGGATGAGAAGGTGAATTCACCCCATACGACGTCTTCCGGATCGGAGTAGGTGATGTCGATCTGGGTCGTGTCTCCCATGTTGGGATCCGTCTGATAGTAGAAGTTGTACGTGCTGCCGGCTTCGGTCTGCAGCTTGACCTTGGTGATGCTCATCGTCTCGTCGTAGGTCCCGGCGCCCACATAAGGACCACGGATCTCCGCCACCAAAACGGCGTTGTGACTGGGATCCCTCCAGAACTGCATGAAGTTCACATTGGAGGGAGGCGGGTAGATCTGGCAGCTACCCACGGAGAACGGGATCGAGGCGGTGTCGGTGCCGCTGATGGATAGCGTGAAGGGGGTCGGATCAGCGGGGAACTGGCTGGCGTCGTCGTCGCCGGCGTCGTCGTCGCTCGTGTCGTCATCCCCTGCGCTGTCGTCGTCGCCGGTGTCGTCGTCGTCGGCCTGGGTGTCGTCGTCCGTCTCCTCACAGGAACACAGTGCGAACGGAATGGACACGCACAGCAGGGCGGTCAACAGGGCGCTCCACAGCGCGGTCATCCGTGAATGGTCGTACATCATCTCACCTCCTCGACGTCCGTTATAGATCGACTGGGCGCAGGACTCCAGGGGAGGTCAGCGGTCCCGCCCGTTCCTCCGGGGAAGTTGACGCCGGCCTCAGGCGTTACAATGGCATCATGAGCAATGCCAATTCCAAAAAGACTGGCCTCGCGTTGATGGCGGTACTCGTGATGCTGTGGTGCGGGTGTGCCACCACCCGGGGGCCATCGTTGGTGGTGGGTGGGATGAGCATCCGGGCCGAGCGCCAGGCGCTGATTGGCATGGAGGATTACACGGACGAGGATGTGCTGCGTCTGGCGGGAGAGGCCTTTGACATGCGCCTCTTCGAACGAGCCTATGCGCTGTACCTGATCCATCTGGAGGAATTCCCGGGGGCCACGGGGGAGGCGTTGGCCCGGTTCAACGCGGCGTTGTGTGCCGAGCGGCTGGAGCGGTTCGACGAGGCCATCGAGTTGTTCAACGAGAGCCTGGAAAAGACTCTCATCGAGAAGGATCGGGTCGTCATCCGCTTCAGGCTGACGGAGTGCTGCTTGGGGGGGGAGCGCTGGGAAGAGGCCAGGGATCACATCGGTCACCTGCTGCGGCGAGCGGATACGGCGCTGGTGGAACGATTCGATTTGCGGATCAAGCTGGCCTGGATCGACGCCAACACGGGTCATCAGGATGCGGCAGTGGCCGACCTGGAGCGCATGACACGGCACTATCGGCACGACCGGGGTGCGACGCTGGGGGGCAACCAGGGGGCGATGGCCCAGTACTACCTGGGGGAGGTCCACCGGTTGCAGGCCGAGTCCGTGGTGTTGCTCCACGTGGATGATCTGGAGACCGCTCGCCGTGAGCTCAACCTCAAGGCCGGCTACATCCTCGAGGCCCAGGATGCCTATCTGGAGACGATCCGCATCGGAGTCCACGACTGGATCCCCCGAGCGGGCTTCCGCCTGGGCGGGTTATACGAGCAGTTCCGGACCGATATCCTGGACGCACCGTACCCCACGGGTGTCACCAGTGAGGAGGACCGGGAGATCTATCAGGAGATCCTCTGTGAGCAGACGGCCAACCTGCTACTCAAGGCCCGCACCGTCTACCGCAAGGTCCTGGACAAGGCCGCCGAGGTCAACATCTACGACGAGTGGATCGTTCAGATCCGGGAGTCCCTCAAGGCGCTGGAATCCGAGTTGCTGGAGAAGGATCTGGCAGCGGATATTTAGGAGAGAAGAAAAAAGCGCAGAGGACGCAGAGTAGGGCCTCTCGGCTGGATCGGGGATCCGGTGACCCTTCGCCATGTTTATGATCTTCGAGGGAGATGACAGGGCCTTCGAGACTGTCTTCTTTTGAACAGGACCTAGCCCGCCAGCGAGGAGGGTGGGGCCCTCATAACATCTCTGCTTTTTTCTTCCCCACCCAAAAAAATCCGAATTCTTCTCCGCGTCCTTAGCGTTTTTTTTTTCTTTCTAGGTGTGCCGAGCGGGCTCTAGCCGAACTCAGGAATATCCATCGCATCGTCGAACTGGCTGCCGCCCTCGTCCTTCTTCTTCTTCTTTTTCTTGTCCTTCTTCTTCTTTTTCTTCTTGTCGTCGGCCGGGTCTTCGCCGAAGTCATCTTCCAGGTCGTCCAGGCTGGAACCGCCGCCGCCCGAGTCCATGTCGTGGAAGTCCATCTCGTCGTCGAACACCTCGACTTCTTCCTCTTCCATGCCGCCTTCGCCGCCGAAATCGTCCTCGTCATCGACGAAATCGTCCTCTTCCTCGTCGTCGTCGCCGGCTCCCTCTTCGCCGCCGCCCTCGTCGAACTCCACCAGCCCCATGCCTTCGAGGCGTTCCTTTTCCTCTTTTTCCTTGGCGGCCAGCAGGGCTTCTTGCTCTTCCTTGCTCAGCTTGGGCTCTTTTTCTTTCTTGGGCGCGGGTTCGTTGTCCTCACGGGAGGTGGCCGGGCCGGAGCCCAGACCCAGGTCGCCGATGTCCAGGTCTTCCAGGCCGGCGACCTCGTCCTCGAAGTGCTTGTCGCACTTGGCCAGGTCTGCATCTACGAGATCAAAGGTCTCGACTCCCATCAGATCGGAGCAGTATTCCTCGATGGTCTGCCCGTTGTAGCTCTTGCCTGAATAGTCCTTTTTCTTGGCCGCCGATGCCGGCTGCGGCAGTACCAACGACGCCGTCACCACGACGATGACCACGGTCAAATAGGGTTGGATGCTCATTTTTCCTGTCCTTCCGCACTCTATGCATTTCAGGGAAAACCCTGGCGAATCATAGGGTTACGGCGAAACCTATCGGCCAACGGAGGGGATTGTCAAGAATTATCCAGCCCGTTGAGCCACGTTCAGATCGCCACCTTCGTCACGCCCTTTGAACTGAGATGGACGCAAAAGGGTACGGAAAAAGTCATGAAAATGTGAATTCGCTGAGGCGAACTAGGGCTCCATACGGACTCTTACATGTTGAAGAGCTTGCCGAGTTCGGCCTTGGCTTCCGAGGAGTGGTGGCGCTTGAGCTTGTAATCCACCGCCTTGTACAGCTGATAGAGCTCCTCGTTGAGATCCTTGATCAGGTCGTGGTCTTCCACATCGTCGAGCCCCTGCAGCAGGTCCCGTACCCGCTGGACCTCCGCCGCGATGCTTTCAGCGTTCTTCAGCTCCTCGGGGATCTCCAGATCGCCCTCTTCCACGTCCGCACGTTCCCCCATCCGCTCCTTGACCTCGGCTTCCATCGAGGAGGTGTCCAGCGCGGCGGGGGTACTCAGATCGACGTCGCCGTACCCTTCTTCGGGGGTGCGAAAGAGGTATTGATCGTCATCTTGTTCGCCGGCCTGGCGTGGGGTGAAAGGACTGGCCGGGGAATCTTCCGAGACGACGGCCGCTTCCAGCGGGACATCGACCGTGCTGGCTTCCCGGTCGATGACCACGAGCCCATCTCGCCGAAGGTGGACCTCGCTGCGACCGAACGAGAACCGCACCTGGGGCCGCTTGGCAGCGAGGAACTCGTACAGGGGAGGATTGAGCTTGCGGATGGCCGTCAGCCCGAATCGCCCCGCTCGTGCCAGGCGATGCAGGCGTGGTTTTGGCTGTGGTTTGTCCAGGTAGTCGTTCGTCATGGCTCTGTGTATGGATCCAGTCGGGGCATGGGGTCAAGCGAAGAACACTCTACACATCGGTCAGCTGGAGTTGGCCCGGGCGTGGCGGGCCTTCTTCACCGCGACGATGGCCATGATCTCTTCCACGTCCGCGTCGTCCAATCCCTCGGCGCGCAGATAGTCCTCCAGGGTAGGGGACTGGAGCAGCCCTCCGCGGGAAGCCACCTCGCGTCCCACCGAGTGCACGAGCCGTTCGCGCAGCTCCACGTCGATGAGGGGGAGGATGCTGCGATCCGTGGGGCTCTCCGAGTGCTGGATCGTCAGGGACAGCTCCAGCAGATCCAGAGACCAGTGCACGAATTGCTGGGCGGCAAAGGAGACGAAGGTGTCGCCCTCTTCCTCGAACCACCACGGGTCGAAGGTGCTCTCAGGATCCCGCTCCCGCTTGCGCTCGTACTCCCGCATGCGCTTGCGCAAGGTGGGCATCTTCTTGCTTTCGACGATGGCGTCGAGCAGCACGAAATCCAGCAGATAGCCGAAAACGATGCGCTCCAGCGCGGTTTTCTCGCTGAGGCTGAACTCCCGCTCCATCTCCTGGCGATTGGCGCAGGTCTCCACGAGCAGGCGCCGGATGTTCGGGTGCTCCGGTGCGGGCGCCGAGAACATCTGGTGCACCGCGCTTTCGGGGATCTGCTTGTACTTGAGGGTCAGCATCTCCCGGCCGTCGAGATCCAGGACGCGGGCCAGTTCCAGCAGTTTGCTGTCGCTGGGAAGGCGCTCCCCACGCTCGACCATGCCGATAAAGTTGCCGTTGGCCAGCTGCAGAAGCTTGCCCATCTCGTTGAGGGTCAGCTTCTTCTCTAGCCGACGGGAACGAATGACCTCGCTAAGTGTCGGCGTTGCGGACATGTGCTTCCTCTTTCAGCCTGGGCAGGACTCGGACGCGTGGGCATTCTAGCACGGTGAATGCATCTCACCTACCCGTGAGTATTGGCAAACATACCGGAATGTTTGGGGAAGTTGAACCGCGTCGTTGGATCGATTACCGCAGGGCTACACGATAGGGCTGGCCATCCTCAGAATTCGCTGGCCACCGGTGTAGAGCCCGGCATTGTCGCGGAACACGGTGAAGCCGAACTTGCGGAACAGATCCTGCGCCGCTGTGTTGTCTGCCGCTGTACTCAACCTGGCCTCGGATACCGCGCGCACCCGAGCGACACTCCGCAGATAGTCGAACAGTCTGGTCAGCAGGGCGGTGCCTACCCCGGTGCGCTGGTGACCGACGGCCACCTCGACGGCCAGGATCTCGGCGGCCAGTTGACGGTGTTCGGTGAACACCAGCACGACGAGCACGGCGCCGCAGAACTCCCCGTCCCGCTCCGCCACGAATCCGGTGACCCCGTCCGTGGACAGCCAGCGAGCCAGCACCTCACGGTAGGCGCCGAATGGGGCGAACACCTCGGCACCCAGCTCGACGATGTCCGGCCAGTCGGCGGCGGAGGCCTCTCGGATCTGGATCGGGGAACGTTTTTTCACGACGGAGCATGGTACCAGCAGGGGAGGGGAAGTGGGAGGGGCTAGCAGCGTTCGGGGAAACTCAAATCCCAAGTAATTAAGATCACTTGGAGATCCCGTGATTCGACGGTCTTGACGGGGCCAGCGAGGGGTGATCTCGTGAGGTTGTCTACGCCTTACGAAAACCCCAAGCCGGCGCCCGTGTCCAGCTTGCCCGAGAGCAGGCTGTCGGACAAGGGCTCCAAGGTGCGGAGCCCATGCCGAAGCGGTCGCTCGCGCAGATCTCGATTCGTAATCCCGAGTTCGTCGATCCCGGTTGCCTTGAGCCGGGCACGGTCCCGTGGTTGCTCGCCCGGCACGGTCCCACGCTGTTTCCGGTGTGGCTATTTAAAGGGTGGCGCGGTGAGAAAAGGATAGGGCGTCCAGCCTGCACGACGACATCGAGTGTCTTCTCGCCGACACCGCGTATGGCGGCGCTCGGCTACGCCACGTGTGCCAGCATCTCATCGGCGTCGGAGTCCTCGCGCCACCGCCGCCCGTCAACTGCTCCAAGGGCGCCCTGGGGCGCTACGACACGGACATCGAATTCGACTCGATGACGGC
>CAZDDH010000022.1:0-2107 GCA_964504165.1 uncultured Rickettsiales bacterium
TGGTCGTCAGGTCAGGCGTGAGGGACGGAATTCCGCTCTATGACGGGAGTGTCGGCAATGAGAACGTTTTTCGCAATTACCATCCGTGAAGTGGCCGAGAACCGACTGGTCCTGGCGACGGCCGTTGCCGGCTCGATTCTCGCGCTGCTGGTGCCCCTCGCGCGGGGCCTGGATGGGCCAGTTCTAGTGGAGGCCCAGACGTTGGCCGCAGGGGTGACCTCCCTCGCCATTGCTGGGTTACTGAGCCTGGTGCTGGGGGCGACGTTGTTCCCCAGTGGATCGTCCATCCACAAGCTGGGTTTTTACTTTTCACGTCCGATACACGGAGGGGTGATCTGGGCTGCCAAGATGGCTGGAGCAGCCTTCCTGCTGGCCTGTGTAGTCTTCATCGTGATGGTTCCAGCCTGGATGTTGGCATTACGGGCGGGTCGGACGGACACGGTGATGGAGATGTGGGCGGCTGTCCTTTTGGTCGTCGTCGCGTTGTATGCGATTCCCGTCGTTCATTCGCTGCAGGTATTCGTACGTGCCAGGTCGTTTACCCTGGCCCTGGACGCGTTGGCCGTGCTGGCCGCCGCGGCGGCGATCGTGTTGTTGGACATCCGATTCGCCCATCTTCACGCGAACCACCTGGCCGATGTTTGCCAGCTTTTACTGGCGATCCTGGCTGCCCTCGGTGTGGTCTGTGCCAGCGTTTTTGCGCTGGCGTACGGGCGTCTATCTACGCACGCCTCCCACAGGGTGGCTTCATCTCTGATCTGGGTGCTCATGGGCGTCGGAATGGTGGCCGTCTGGGGTTACTCTGTTTGGGTGGCAGGTGTTCGGGTCGGTGGGCTCGAGCATCTGACCAGCATTCGCCCCGTCCATGGAACGTGGGTCCTCGTCGATGGGCACGCTCGCGGTGTGGACCACGCGTTCCTCTACGACCTCGATAGCCACTCCTCCTTCAAGATTGGTCGGCTATCGCGGTATTCACTGACGACCTCCGGGAACTCCTGGGTGATGTGGCAAGAGTACAGGGTCAGTGGCGTCCGTTTCTTGTTGGCCGATCTGTCGAAAGAAAAACCGGAAGTCGTTTCAACGGGTATTCGTGAATCATTCTTTGCTGACGATGTATTCCTATCACCTGACGGTTCACGAATGGCGACGATCATTCAGGGCACACTCTCCATCTACGAGATCGGCCAGTCATCCCCTTTTTCACTGACTCAGCTCCATGAGAGTAGATTCCAGGCAAGGGGCTTTTTCTTGGATGGCCAACAGATCCGGATCTACCGCTACTACAGCGGGCAGAAACGGACCCATTCCTCGTTCGATGTCCTGAATCACGATATGGAGACGGGGGAGACCGATTTGTTGTGGTCCCTCGAAGGCTCTGTCCTGGGACCCCGAATTCAGACCTCGCGTGATGGGAGATACGTCGCCATTCAGCCAGACCATCGCCAACCTATACGGTTATTCGACGCCAACAGTGGTGACGAGCTTGCCGAGTTGGCGAATGAATCCGCGTCTCGATTCACGCAGGTCGGCTTCTTGAACGACGGCCGTATTCTCGTGAACGAGGTCAAATTCGACCTGTCACAACACCTCGTTCAGTACTCCCCTTCTGGCGAATACGAGCAATCCTTCCAGTTCCCGACTTACCTGGACCTCAAACTAGGCTGTGAAGTGGCGCCTGGGGTCGTACTCGTGGGGACGTCCCCTGAATACAGAGATCCGATGACGACTCCCCTGTACTCGCTGGACGTGGATGCGGGCGACTTCGTCGTCATCGCCGACGACCTGCAGCCGGTCTGTCGGGCCGGGCGATACGCTTCCGATGACCCGCTCGGCCTTCCCCTCCCCGGGAGTGAACCGACCACGCTCCTGAAAAAGACGCGCTCATCCGAATTCCTGAGACTAGATCCCGGAACGGGCGAGCTGGAACGGCTGACGACCGAGTGGGATTGAGACGAGCGGGGGCGAAGTGAAACCTCGCGGGGGACGTAGCAGGGATAATCCCTGCTACGAGGAAGAGGAAGAGGCACGCGGGAGCGTGCAAGAAAGCGTGCCCCCGGGGGAGCCACCGCCCCCGGAAACCCGCCCCCCCGAGGCCGCAAACGCACCC
>CAZDDH010000022.1:2117-59183 GCA_964504165.1 uncultured Rickettsiales bacterium
GGACTAGCCCGGGGGCTGGGTGAAATACCGGGGCCGTAGGGTGGAGCCTCGGCACGAGGAAAGCGGCCCGCGAAAGGCCTCAACAGCACCGAACAACCACCAAACTCCTACTTTGCGGCCTTTGCGCGCGCCGGACGCGCGTCTCTGCGGCCTCTAGCCGTCCCGGACGGACGGCTCTAGTGCCCCTCCCCCTCCGCCTCCGGCAACCACCGCGCCACCAGGAACAGCCCCCCCATCATCAGATACGCCAACGCCCACGGCCACCCCGGGCCGATGCGCAGGTCGACGACCGTGTCGGAGAAGGTCCAGCTATAGGCGTGGATCATCCCGACAATGCTGAAGACAGCACCGACGACACACCAGATGGCAGCCGAACCAAACTTGCGCTCGATAACGCAGACGGTGGCCGCGGACCAGATCATGGCGGTGAGCACGAAACCTTGCTCCAGGGCGAACATGCCATGGGCGTAGACGTCGGAGAGCTTGAGGGCCTCGATGAGGTGGGGGCCGAAGCCCTCGCCGCCCTCGGCGGTGGCGCCGCCCACGCGCAAGCCGGCCTTGAGCATCAGGGCACCCCAGGCGGCGACGCCGGGGAGGATGCCGATGGCCACTGCCGGGGCGTGGCTGCGGGGGGTGGTCTGGAAGGCCTGGGCCGCCATGACGATGCCGATCCACAGCACGATGGCCATGCCCGCCTCGATGGGGATGAAGTAGGCCAGCAATCCGATGGTGCCGGTGAGGCAGATGACGGTGACGAAGATGCCGTCGAGGATGGAGTAGCCGATGCGGGCGCCCATGGCCTTCCAGCCCGGGTGACCGATGTAGATGGTGGTGGGGAAGCAGGAACCGAAGAAGGACGCGACGATGGTGCCGACGCCGTTGACGGCCAGGGAGGGCGCCTCGGGGAAGGTGTCGCCGCCGGCCTCGGCGCTCTCGATATTCTGCAGCGAGCCCACCAGGTTGATGACCCCCATGGGGATGATGACGGCCATGTAGATGCCCAGGTAGCCGCTCTGCACCGCCTCGATGAGGGCGCCGAAGGCCGGCCGGGGCAGGTAGATGCCCACGGAGCCAGCCACCTCTCCCACGGCCGCGGTGTCCCAGCTGACCAGGCCCGTGGCCCAGGCCAGGGCCGTGCCTAGAATCACTGCCACGAGCCCGCCGGGAATCCGCAGGGGGAAGCGCACCCGGCCGAAGTAGATCAGGATGACCACCCCCAGCGGCAAGAAGCCCACCAGCGGGTTGGCGAAGGTGCGGAACAGGAAGCCGATGCCGATGAACCCCACGGCGATGCCCGCCAGGGTGGAAAGCATGGCGGCACGGGGGGTAAGTTTGCGCAGATAGCCGGCGAACAACGATCCCCCCAGCTCGATGACGCCCGAGCCCATGCAGGCCAGCACACCGGCGGTCCAGGCCGCCCGCGCCGCCTGCTCGGGGGTCGCCCCGCCGTCCAGGGCCACCAGCTTGGCCGGCAGCATGACCAAAAACACGTACGCGAACAGGCTGACGGTGTTGATGCCGTAGGGCAGGGCCGTCATGTCCGAGCGGCCGGCGGCCTTGGCCAGCTTGTGGGCCTGCCAGGCGTAGAACAGGTTGCCCACCAGCACGGACAGGGCCACGCCGGGGAGCACCCGGTGCATCAGCAGGTGATCGTCGAACCCCAGCACGAACCGGCACAGGGAAACGATCAGCAGCAGCTGGATGAGATTATCGAGGGCCAGACCGAAGAATCCGTCGATGTCCCCGGCCACGAACCAACGAGGCTTGTCCTTGCCCATGCCACCTCCACCGCGAGACGGCCGAGTATAACCGCACCCATGGGTCCAAAGTAGGGCCGGGCTTTTGTATCATGGTGGCGTGCGAACCTTCACCAGCCACGGAACCGGCCAGTTCGATCCGGCGGATCTGGGTGCCCTGGGTGCTCGGTACGTGTTCGAGGACGGCGTGTTGATCTTCCGCCCGGAGTACGTCCGGCTGGGGGACAACGTCTACCTGGGCCACCGGGTGATGCTCAAGGCCTACGCCGAGGGCGGCATCCACATGGGCGACGACTGCTGGGTCGGGCCGGGCTGCATGTTCTCCGGCGCGGCGTTGATCGACATCGGCGACGGTGTCGGCATCGGGCCGATGGTCCAGATCCTGACCTCGGTGCACGACGATCCGGGGCGGCAGCACCCCATCCTCGACGGTCCCTTGGTCCGCACTCCGGTGACGATAGGGGCTGGCTCGGATCTGGGTGCCGGATCCATCTTGCTGCCCGGTGCCCAGCTCGGCGTTGGCGTCCAACTGGGTGCAGGCTCCGTGGTGACCGGCAAGCTTCCGGATTATGCTGTTGCCGCCGGCTCTCCAGCCAGGGTGTCGAGAATACGGGACAAATGAACGCAGAGCAGCCAGCCTCCGCCATCTCGATCAAGGGCCTGCGCAAGGTGTTCGTCACCGGCGTGCTGCGGCGCAAGTACGTGGCCCTGGATTCGCTGGACCTGGAGGTCCCCAAGGGCATCATCTTCGGCTATGTGGGCCACAACGGCGCCGGCAAGACCACCTCGATCAAGATGTTGATGGGCCTGATCACCCCCACCGCAGGCAAGGCGGAGGTGCTGGGGCGCCCCATCAAGCACATGGAAGCCCTGGCCCGCATCGGCTTCCTGCCCGAGCACCCCTACTTCCACGATTACCTGACGGGGCGGGAGTTCCTGGATTTCTACGCCCGCCTGTTCGACATCCCCGCCGCCGAGCGCGCCCGGCGCATCGACCGGCTCATTGGCGAGGTCCGGTTGGAGAGGGCCGTGGACGCCCAGTTGCGCACCTACTCCAAGGGCATGCTGCAGCGCATCGGCGTGGCCCAGGCGCTGATCAACGACCCCCAGCTGGTGATCCTGGACGAGCCGATGAGCGGCCTGGACCCGGCCGGCCGGCGCCTGATCCGCAACCTGATCATCCGCATGCGTGACGAAGGCCGGACGGTCTTCTTCAGCAGCCACATCCTCAGCGACGTGGAGATGATCTGCGATCGCATCGGCATCCTGGTGCGGGGCAAGCTGGCCTATACCGGCGGGGTCAACGAGCTCCTCGAGCAGCACACCGAACGGGTGGAGGTGCGGGTCGAGCAGCTCCCCGAGTCCTTCGCCGCCGAGCAGGACGGGCTGCTGGTGGATGCGGTCCAACACGGCACCCAGTGGCTGCTCAAGGTCAACGCCGACCGTTCCCAGCAGCTCCTGCTGCAACGCCTCACCGAAGCGGGGGCCGAGGTCATCGCGGTCAATCCGGTGCGGCCCAGCCTCGAGGAGCTGTTCATGCGGGAGATGTCCGGGGATTCGGCCGCGCCACCGCCACAAGAAGGAGAAGCGTCGCCTTGAGCCGTGTCTGGGCCATCACGCTGAACACCTTCCGCGAAGCGATCCGCAACCGGATCCTGTACGCGTTCCTGTTCTTCTCGCTGTTGTTCATCGCCGCGGCGACCCTGCTGAGCCACCTGACCATCGGCGAGTACGGCAAGGTGGTCAAGGACCTGGGGCTGGCCAGCATCACCATCTTCGGCGTGCTCATCGCCATCTTCGTGGGTATCGGCCTGGTCAACCGCGAGATCGAGCGCAAGACCATCTACACCATCGCCAGTAAACCCATCTCCCGGCCGGCGATCATCCTGGGCAAGTACCTGGGCCTGGTCCTGGTGCTGGTCCTTCTGCTGTGCCTGATGGGCGTCGCCTACGTCATCACCCTGTCCGTCAATACGGTGCCCATCGACGCGGGGATCTTCCTGGCGCTGTTCATGGCCCTGCTGGAGCTGATGCTGATCACGGCGTTCTCGGTGATGTACAGCACCTTCGCCGGGCCCACGGTGGCCACCTTCCTGTCCCTGTCGACCTTCGTCATCGGCCACCTGACCGTGGATATCCAAACCATGGGCGCGGAGGCCGAGGATTCGACCATGCAGACGCTCAGCGCCGTGGCCTACTGGGTGTTACCCAATTTGGAGGCCTTCAACGTACGCACGGAAGTGGTGTACAACGCGCCCATCCCGCTGGAATTCGTGGCGTTCAGCGCCGGCTACGGTCTACTCTACTCGGCGATAGTCGTGGGCATCGCAGCCATCATCTTCCACTACCGAGACTTCTGATTTGAGCCATCGATGACGTCCAGACGAACCATCGCGTTGGGCCTTGCCGTCTGTGTCGTGGTGTTGTTGCTGCGGGTCCTGTTCGGTAGCTGGATCGAATGCCGGCGGGCGTCCGCCGAGATCGACGCGGCCCGCCCCTACCAGGCTGTGCTGCACTACGAACGCGCCATCCGCTGGTACCTGCCGGGCAACCCCTACGTGGGCCGCGCGGCGCAGCAGCTGTGGCAACTGGGTGAGGCCGCCCGCGATACCGGCGACACGGAGCTGGCGCTGTTCGCTTTCCGGGGCCTGCGCGCATCGGCCTACGCCACCCGCTCCTTCTACCAGCCGTTGCCCCGGCGCATCGACGCGGCCGAAGCCGAGATCGCGGAGCTGATGGTGGCCGACACGGCGGCCGCGTGGCCCGACCAGGGCCTGGCCCCCGAACAGCGCCACCAGCTCGTACTGGAGAACCTGCAGCGCAACGACGACCCGAGCACCCCGTGGGTCATCGCCCTGGAGCTGGGCTTCCTGGCCTGGCTGGGCGGCGGCTTTGCCCTGGCCTGGCGGATGGGCCGGCGCCGCAAGAAGCCCCGCACCACGTGGATCCTGGTGGGCTCCGCCGTCTCCGGCTACCTGCTGTGGATCCTCGGCATGTGGAAGGCCTGATCCGGCGTGTTCATCTACCTGTACTTCCTGGTCTTCGCGGGGCTGTTCGGGCTGATCGTCGGCTCGTTCCTCAACGTGGTGATCTACCGCATCCCCGCCGAGCTCAGCATCGTCCGGCCCGGTTCCCGATGCCCCGGCTGCGAGACACCCATCGCCTGGTACGACAACGTCCCGGTGCTGAGCTACCTGATCCTCCGGGGCCGCTGCCGCCATTGCAAGGCCCACATCTCGCCACGCTACGCCTTCGTGGAGCTGCTCACCTGCGCGGTGGCCTTGGCCGTGTTCTGGCAGGTAGTCCCGATGACCGACCTGCACCACCTGGCCCCCGGGCCCTTCGGTGACATCGAGGTCATCGGCGTGCCCGCCCCGGTTACCGGCTTGAGCCTGGCGCTGTGGCTGTTCCACTTCACCTTCTTCGCGGCCCTGATCGCCGTGTTCTTCATCGATCTGGACCACTTCATCGTGCCCAACGAGATCACGCTGGCGTTCATCCCCATCGGGGTCATCGGCACGGCGGCGTTCTGGTACCTGGGCGCCGACGTACCGCGCCCGCTGCAGTCGCTGGGCGGCGTGGTCGCCGGCGGGGGGATCCTGTGGGCGATGGCCATCATCGGCCGCGTGGTCTTCGGCAAGCCGGCGATGGGGATGGGGGACGTCAAGCTGCTGGCCATGATCGGCGCCTTCGTGGGTGCCTGGCCCGGGCTGCTGATCGTGGTGATGCTCTCCGCGACGGCCGGGTCCATCCTGGGCATCCTGGCGCGTTTCCTGGGGCGCGCCCACGAGGGGGTACCCGGGGATCCGGCGGACGAGTCCGTCGAAGGGGCGGACGAGGGGGACGGCGAAGCTGTGGATTCACAGGAAGATGGGGAACAGGGGCCTCGCCTCGGGTACTACATCCCCTTCGGCCCTTACCTGGTCACCGCCACCTTCGTCACCTATCTGGTCGGCGACATCCTCATCGCCTGGTATCGCTCGACGGTTCTTCTGTGACCGCGGCGTCCTCCCAGACATCGGGCGCCTTGATGTCGATGGCCTCGCCGGTGGCCGGGTGCCTGAAGGCCAGGCGGACAGCCCTCAGCTTCAGCGGCCCCCGGCTACCACCGTAGCGCGGATCCCCCGCCACCGGGCAGCCGATCTCGCTGAGCTGGATGCGGATCTGATGCGTACGGCCGGTCTCCAGACGCACCTGCAGCCAGCCGGGCTCCACCGATCGATACTGGAGGGCCGCTGATTTGCCCTCGATGGTGCTCTCCAGCCGGCCCTCGGCCGCCGCCGGCTCCCGGTCCACGCCCACCCGGTACTCACGGACGATGCGCCGCTCCCGGAGCATCTCCGCCACCGGGCCGTTGAGATGGGCGTCCCGCACCGCCAGCAGCAACCCCGAGGCCCGCTGGTCTAGCCGCTGGGGCAGATGGACCGGCCCCAGCTGCTGGCGAACCCAGGCCTCCAGCGTGCCCCGGTCCGTGCCCCGGGTTGCGGCGGTGGGCATGCCCGGAGGCTTGTCCAGGATCACGAGCTGCTCGTCGGACCAGGCGATGCGGGGCTGCCGCGCGGCAGGCTCCTGACGAGCCGGGCTCTGCTGGACGTAGCACAGCACCCGATCCCCCGGGCCACAGCGGCGGGAGGAGACCTTGCAACGCCGATCGTTCAGATAGGCCCCGCCAGCGCCGATGGATCGGCGGGCCTGGCCGCGGGAGATGCCCAGCAGCGCGGCAAGAATCCGGTCAAAACGATCCGGCTCCATCCCCTGTGGAACCGTTACTGGGCCGCACTTCGTGGGGCTAATCATGTAAACATCTCCACTCCCATGTGGTCGCGGCCACGATCCAAGCATAAAATGGCTGGGCAATGCACATTCACGAGCTGCTCAATCATACCGTCCACCAGGGAGCGTCCGACCTCCACATCTGTGCCGGGGAGACGCCGGCGCTGCGTGTGGAGGGTGCCATCTTCCGCCTCAACATGCCCGCCCTGACGGCGGAGCAAGCGCAACGGCTGATCTTCTCGGTCATGAACGAACGGCAGAAAGCGCTGTTCCAGGAGAACCTGGAGATCGATTTCTCCTTCGGCCTACCCAAGCTCAGCCGTTTCCGCGTCAACGCCTATCACCAGCTGCACGGCTTCGGCGCCACGTTCAGGGTCATCCCCAACGAGGTCCAGACCGTGGAGCAGCTCGGGCTGCCGTCCGCCATCAAGGATATCTCCCAGCAGCGCCGCGGATTGGTGCTGGTCACCGGGCCCACCGGCGGCGGCAAGACCACCACGCTGGCTGCACTGATCCACGAGATCAACCAGACGCGGCACGACCACGTGGTCACCATCGAAGACCCCATCGAGTACCAGCACCGGCCGGCCAAGTGCATCATCAGCCAGCGGGAGCTGGGCGCTCATACCCACTCCTTTGCCGCCGCGCTGCGGTCCGCTTTGCGGGAGAGCCCGGACGTGATCCTGGTGGGTGAGATGCGGGACGTGGAGACCATCTCGCTGACGCTGACCGCCGCGGAGACCGGCATCCTGGTGCTGGCCACGCTGCATACGCGCTCCGCCGCCGACACGGTCACCCGCATCATCGACGAGTTCCCCGTGGATCAGCAGCAGCAGATCCAGAGCATGATCGCCAACTCCCTCGAGGCGGTGGTCTGCCAGCAGCTGGTGCCGCGCAAGACCAAGGGCCGCGTCTGCGCCACCGAGGTCTTGAACTGCAACTTCGCCGTTCGTAATCTGATCCGTGAAGGTAAGATCTTCCAGATCCCGACGCTGATGCAGACGGCGTCCGGAATGATCACCATGGAACAGAGCCTGCTGAATCTGTACCGCCAGGGCATCATCTCCCAGCAGGCACTCCAGGAGCGCGCATTCGACCCCTCGATTCTGGAGAAACTGGACGACCAGGCCCTGGATTCCGGTAAGGTACGCCCTCGCGGCGCCCGAAAGTAGGCGCCCAGGCTCTGACGACAGACAGGGCCGTCTCGACCCAGGAGGAACCCCATCATGGCCTTTCGAAGCGAGTGGATCGCTCGCAGGAACGCCGATCCCGTGCCCACGCAGCTCCGCTATGCCCGCCAAGGCGTCGTCACCGAGGAGATGCGCTATGTGGCAGAGCAGGAGCGTCTGGACGCGGACAAGGTATGCGCGGAGGTGGCGGCCGGTCACCTGATCATCCCTGCCAATATCCAGCACCCCGAGCTGCAACCCATCGGCATCGGCCTGGCGACCAAGTGCAAGATCAACGCGAACATCGGCAACTCGGCGCTGGCCTCGGGCATCGAAGAAGAACTGCAGAAGCTCAAGGCATCGGTCCGCTTCGGCGCCGATACGGTGATGGACCTCAGCTCCGGCGGCGACATCGTCCAGATCCGGGAGCGAATCCTACGCAACAGCACGGTGCCCATCGGCACGGTCCCCATCTATGAAGCCGCCGAGCGTGTGGACGAGATCGAGGACATCAGCGAGGAGTTGCTGCTGGAGGTCATCGAATTGCACGCCAAGCAGGGCGTGGACTACATGACGATCCATTGCGGCCTGCTGCAAGAACACCTGCCGCTGGTACGCGACCGGGTCACCGGTATCGTCAGCCGCGGCGGCGCCCTGATGGCCCGCTGGATGCTCAACCACGGCAAGCAGAACCCCATGTACACGATCTACGATCGGACGCTGGAGATCTGCCGCAAGTACGACGTCGCGCTGAGCCTGGGTGACGGCCTGCGCCCCGGCTCCCTGGCCGATTCCAGCGACTCGGCCCAGTTCGCCGAGCTGGACACCCTGGCCGGGCTGGTCAAGCGCGCCTGGGATCAGGACGTGCAGGTGATGGTGGAGGGTCCAGGGCATATCCCGTTCCACGAGATCGCCATGAACGTGCAGCGCCAGCAAGAAAAGTGCTGGGGTGCGCCGTTCTACGTGCTGGGGCCGCTGGTCACCGACGTGGCCGCCGGTTACGACCACATCAACAGCGCCATCGGCGGCACGATGGCTGCCGTCTCCGGCGCCGCGATGCTGTGTTACGTCACCCCCCGCGAACACCTGGGGCTGCCGGACCTCAACGACGTGCGCGAGGGCATCATCGCCCACCGCATCGCCGCCCACGCCGCGGATATCGCCCGGGGCATCCCCGGTGCCAGAGAGATCGACGACCAGATGAGCCGCGCCCGCTACGCCTTCGACTGGGAGGGCATGTTCGACAAGGCCCTGGACGGCGATCGAGCCCGCGAGCTGCGCATGGGCGACCTCAAGGACGGCGACCTCAAATCCGAGGATTTCTGCACCATGTGTGGGCCCAAGTTCTGCTCGATGAAGAACACCCAGGCGCTGCAGGACAAGCTGCCGACTCAGGATGCCTGTGGGGTCAAGGGAGGCGGGTCGAAGTAGAGGGGGGCGGCCGCGCCGCCGATCAGGATTCGCGCTTGATGACCATGGCGGTCGTCACACCACCACCACCACAGATGGAGGCCACGCCGAGCTCGCCGTCCGTGCGCTTGAGCACGCCGTTGAGGGTGACGAGGATGCGGGCGCCGCTGATGCCGGTGGGATGGCCCAGGGCGATGGCGCCGCCGTGCTGGTTGAGCTTGTCCGTGTCCCAGTTGAGCATCTTGTAGTTGGTCAACACCTGGGCCGCAAAGGCCTCGTTGACCTCGTAGGCGTCCATGTCATCCAGGGTCAGGCCGGCCTTCTCCAGGGCCATCGGGATGGAGATGCCCGGGCCCTCGCCCATGGTCTCCGGAGCCACCGCGGAGGTGGCGTGGCCCAGGATCGAGAAGACCACCGGCCAACCTTCGGCCGCCGCCTTCTCGCGGGTGGTGACGACCAGCGCCGTGGCGCCGTCGGACATGCCGCAGGCGTTACCGGCGGTGATCAGCCCGTCCTTCTTGAACACGGGGCGCAGCTTGCCGAGCTTCTCCACGGTGGTGGACTCGCGGATGGTCTCGTCGGTGTCGAAGGTGACCGGCTGGGCCTTGCGGTGGGCCGGGGGTACCTCGACGGAGACGATCTCGTCCTTGAACCAGCCGTTGTCCCGGGCCTGGGCGGCCTTGGCGTGGCTGGCCACGGCGAACTCGTCCATCTCGGGGCGGCCCAGGTCGTATTTGTCGACCAGGTTCTCTGCGGTCATGCCCATGCCGTAGCCGCACAGGGGGTCGATGCTGTCACTCCAGCCGTCTTCCAGGGTCTTGTCCCCCATCTTGAAGCCCTGGAAACGGACGTTCTTGAGCAGGTAGGGGATGGTGCTCATGCTGTCCATGCCGCCGGTCATCACGGCCGTGGCCTCGCCGCAGAGCAGCTCGCGGGTGGCGTGAATGACCGTGATCATGCCGGAGGGGCACGCCATGTTGATGGTCTGCACCGGGACGGCGATGTCGAGGCCGCCCTTGATGGCCGCCGTGCGGGCCGGGTTGGGGCCGTTGCCAGCCTGGCGGCAGCTGCCGTAGATGCAGTCGTCGACGCCCTTGCCGTCGATGCCGATGCGTTCGCGGGCCGCGCGGATGGCCGCGGCGCCGAGGTCGAAGGACGGGACGTTGCACAGGGTCCCGCCGAAGCGACCCATCGGGGTGCGCACGGCCGAGACGACGACGATGTCGGAAAGCTTCATCGGATAAACCTCCTGGGAAGGGTATTTATTTTTGAAGAGCGCAAGTTTGGCAGAGAGGGACGGGGGAGTCTAGCCGGTCAATTGTCTCACGGCTTCAGTGGACGTAGGCGCCACTGCAGAAGCACTCCTCCGTGGCGTCGTCGCAGGCACAGAAGTAGAACTCGATGGCGTCGTCGCAGGTGAAGTACGAAGTGTCGGCCGCCGGCGGCCAGGTTTCGCCGTCGAAGGGCAAGATGATCTGCCACTGGTCCCAGTGCCCCATATCCTCGTCCCAGCCGTAGTCCCAGTTCTCCATCTCCCAGCCAGGCCGTGCCTGACCATCTGCATCGCAAGGATTGCCAGTAGCCTCGTCGTATCCCTCGCAGTACGTGTCGCTCCACATCTCCACCCAGGCCTCGGAAGCCCAGCCGTCGAAGAGCAACAGGGCATCCCATTCGCCCAGGAAGTAGTCCTGGTCGTCTTCGTTGCAGACGATGTCCGCCTCGGCGGTGTCCAGGTCGATGACCCCATCGTAGTCCGGGTAGTCGTCGTCATCCTCGAGGAACGAATCACAGGCCGGCAACACCGGCAGCAGGACCAGCGCGAGGGCGGCCAGCAAGCCGCAGGATCTAACGTCAAACATGGTGTCTCCCGTCGTCACACGCTTCAATCTAGCACGCCGATCTCGTATCGGCGCCCCGCGATGGTGAGGAAGAACCGGCCGTTCTCCTCGTCCAGATGGTCCATCAGACGGTAGTAGGCCGGCCGGAAGAACAGCGCCTGCAGCGGCGCCGGGCCGGCCAGACAGAACAACCGATGGTCTGCGTCCACGCCCAACGTTCCGGCCCTCAACGCCTCCCGGCGCCCGTCATGGAGCAGGATCTCCACGGAGGAAACCCCGCCGTCGACGCCGACGGTGCAGTCCACATCCCGGACGAACAGCGGAGCGTCCTGGAAAGCGACCGGGTGCTCCTCGTCTTCGCAGCGCACGAGCAGCTCTCCGCCGCGACCGAACAGCTGGGCGCTGAGCTGGTCCCGCAGTTCCAGGTCGTCGACGGGCCATCCGTCACACCACCAGTCCCCCACCCCATCGATGAAGTACTGGTACCGGCGCGAGGCGACGGGTGCCCGGGGTCTGGATGGAGTCAACGCGGCATCCGCAGGTAATCGGGCCCCAAAATGGCCACGGAGGGCATAGTCCGTTCCAGGGCGAGCTCGAGCCGCCACACCAGGGCGGTGCTGGCGGTGCCATCCACCTCCTGCTGCAAGGCGATGACCTCCCAGGCCCCTTCCAGATCGCCGCGCTCGTACAACACGTGCCCCAGGGATCCCATCAGATCCGTACGGCTCGGATCGGCGGCCAACGCTCGCCGCAGGTACAGCTCGGACTCCTGATCCTGGCCCAGCTGCCCCAGCGCCTGCCCGAGCCCGCCGAGGGTACGGGGATCCCACGGCCGCGCATCCAGCGAGTTGCGGAACGCCTTCTGGGAATCGCGCAAGAGCTGCAGATCCAGGCACAGGAAGCCCAGATTCATCCACAGATCCGGATCTCTGGGCAGCGCCTCCAGCTCCTCGTTTTGCAGCTGGATGGCCTGGAACATGTCCCCGCGGATGACCTCCAGCCGGGACAGGCCAACGATAGCCCACGGGAAGGTGGGATCGAGCTGGTGCGAGGCCTCGAAGTGAGGGCGGGCGGCGTCCGCGTCCGGCAGCAGGATGCGGCCCATCAGGTAGGCGGTGGCCGCGTCGTCCGGCTGCTGCTCGCGTTGGGTTCGATACCGCTGGACGACCTCGTCCCGGCGGCCCAGGGCCAGCATGGCGTCCTGGGCGACGCGGTGGGCCCACACGTCGCCGGGGGCCTGGGCGATACGCTGCTCGACCAACACCAGCGCCTCTTCGGGGGCTCCGAGTCGCAACAGCCCCTGGGCGTGAATCACCGGTTGGACGTCGGGGGGTGGTTCGGGCCAGGCCTCCGGCTCGCCGCCGCAACCGGCGCACGGCGACACCAGTAACCCAACAAAAAGGAGGCACGCTGCCCACGAGGGGCGTCGTGAGGGCTCAGTAGATGTAGATCTCTTCGTCAAAGCAGGCGGAATCGTCGACCTCGAGAACATCGCAGGACGTCTGCAGGAGACAATCCAGGTGGTCCTGGAAGGCCTGGGCCGCGTCGGGGTCATCTTCGTAGTGCAACTCCTGCTGTTCGCACTGGTTCTGGAAATCATCCAGGGTGAGCTCTTGCTGCCACGCCAGATCACATTCCTCGATGAGCTTGATGCTCACATTCTTGCACGTCCCCGTGCAGCCGGCGAGCAGCGGCAAGGCGACAGCGAGAACGATGGGGAGTAGGTGAAGCCGAGCAGTTACCATCGAATCCACTGGCAATCGACCCAGAAATCGGTCTTGCAATTGGTCATGTCGTGTTCGACGACACAGTCGATGAAGCGGGAGGCGTCTTCCTCGTCAGCCAAGTACCACTTGTCGGTCTCCTCGACCTCCTCGTCCGTGGCGGGCGTATACATGGCACGCTCACAGTCGGTGATGCATTCGTTCTTCTGGTGGGCTACCCACGCGGCCGGATCGCCACAGTCCACCGAGCTGATCTCGGCGGTGTCGCAATCCATCATGGGCGTCAATCCACACTCCTCGTAGATGATGTTGCACGCGCTGCGGCAGGTCTCTGTCTCACAGCCCGACAGGACGAGGAGAAGCGCTCCCGAACAGAAGATAGCGGACGCGGCGAACTTGCGCATGGTCTCTCCTAGCACGGCACCCGGAGGGCAGCTCCGGGGAATTCGGTGGGGATGATATGTTTTGCCGTCCATCCCCGTCAACGCATCATTCCCCGGTTTGACAGGGACGCCGAACCACCCCACCCTGCCAGAGTGATCCGGTCCGTCCTCCACGTCGTACCTTACTTCCACCCTGCGTGGTCCTACGGTGGAATCCCGCGCATCGTCTACGGCCTCGCTCGCGAACAGGTCCGCCAGGGGTTGCGGGTCACCGTGGTGACGACCGACGCCTGCAGCGAGCAGCAGCGAACCGGTGGCTGTGGGTGGGTGGCCGACCTGCACGGCATCCACGTAGCGCGATTCCCCAACCTGTCCAACGGCCTGGCCTATCGCCACCAGCTGTTCCTGCCCCGCGGTGCAGGGCGTTTCCTCCGGCAGGTGGCCGGGGTCCACGACGTATTCCACCTGCACGGGCATCGCCACCTGCTCAACAACCTGGCCGTGCGCCAGGCGCGCCGATTGAGCCGGCCCGTGGTGATGACGCCCAACGGCACCCTGCCGGTGCTGGAACGCAAGGCGATGACCAAGCGGTTGTTCGACCTGGTGGCCGGCAACCCGGTCCTGCGGGCCTGCCAGCTGTTCATCGCCGTCTCCCGCGCCGAGATGACCCAGTTCCGTCAGGCCGGGATCCCCGCACCGCAGATCCGGCTGGTCCCCAACGGATTCGAGCTGGAGGAGTTCGAGTGGCACCCACCCCCGGACGCCTTCGGGCGCTGGCTGGGTATCGGCGATGCGCCGATGGTGCTCTACCTGGGCAAGATCACCCCGCGCAAGGGGGTCGATCACCTCATCCGCGCGCTCGCACGCTGCGCCGACGCGCGGGCCCACCTGGTCATCGCCGGCAACGACATGACCGGCGAGATGGCCGGGCTGAAGCGGCTGGTCGGCGAGCTACAGCTGGAGCAGCGGGTACACTTCGTGGGGCTGCTGGTGGGGCCGCGCCGTCTGCAGGCCCTGGCGGGGGCGGACGTGCTGGTCTATCCGTCGGTGCACGAGATCTTCGGACTCGTCCCCTTCGAGGGGCTGCTCAGCGGAGCGCCGGTGGTGGTGGGAGACGACTGCGGTTGCGGGGAGTTGGTGGCCCGGGCCGGAGCCGGCTTCCTGGTCCCCTTCGGCGACGTGGAATCCCTGGCGAGGCACATCGACACGCTGCTGGGGGACCGGGCCGCCGGGGCCGCCATGGTGGAGCGGGGGCGGCGTTATGTGGAGGCCCACTTCGCCTGGCCACGTGTCGTGCAGGCCACCGATGAGGTGTACCGAGCGGCCGCTGAATCGGTTCGAAGTTTGGCATAGTGGCCCACGGGCGGGTAATACATAAAGACAGGAGAGGCGCGTGGATCCAGGGGCGACGGCACAGGAACGATCCCGGGTCATCCCGTTACAGGGACCGGCGTCTGCATTCCTGATCCTCATCCCGGCCCTCGACGAGGAGAGCCGCATCGGCCCGCTGGTGGAACAGCTCGCCAGCCTCTATCCCCAGGCGTCCCTGATCGTGGTGGACGACGGAAGCACGGATGGGACCGCCGAGGAGGCGCGGGCGGCGGGCGCCCAGGTCCTCACCCATCCCTTCCACATGGGCTACGGGGCGGCCCTGCAGACGGGGTACAAGTACGCCATCGAGCGGGACGTCGATCTGCTGGTCCAGATGGACGGCGACGGGCAACACCCGCCCGCGGAGGTGCAACGCCTGCTGGAGGGGATGCGCCACGGCGACACCGACCTGGTCGTGGGCAGCCGCTTCCTGGGGCGGGGGAGCTACCGAATGCCCTGGCTGCGCAAGGCGGGGAGCTTCCTGTTCTCGCGCGTCACCTCGGGGATGCTGGGCCGGCGCGTGACCGACCCTACGAGCGGTTTCCAGGCGATGAACGCGCGCACCCTGCGGTTCTACCGCCAGGATTTCTACCCCTACGACTACCCGGACGCCGACATCCTGATCCGGGCCGGTTACCACGGCCTGCGATTCGACGAGGTGCCGGTGGAGATGTACGCCGGCCTGCCCGGCAAGAGCATGCACCGGGGCCTGCGCCCGCTGTATTACGTCTACAAGCTGCTGCTGAGCATCTGCATGGCCTGGATCACCGGCCGCCTGCAGTCGAGGCACGGGGCATGACGTTGTTCATCGCCTGCGTGGTGCTCCTGCTGGTGGCCGTCCTGGAGCTGGTCCGTCGCCATAAGCTGAGGGAGGAGTTCAGCTGGCTGTGGATCGGCGCCTGTGTGCTGTTCATCGGGCTGGCCGTGGCAGCCCCCGTACGGGAGTGGTTGTCCGCGCGGATCACCAGCGCTCCGGACGTTCCGTTCCTGCTGCTGGCCGTCAGCCTGTTCCTGGTGGCCATCTGCCTGGATTTCAGCATCCAGGTATCCTCCCAGTCCAATCACATCAAGAACCTGGCCCAGGAGGTCGCCCTGCTGCGCAAGACCGTAGAAGAGCTGCAGTCGGACGACTCCGAACGCTAGGAGATCGGCGATGAACCCCGCGCGCACCATCCGGACGCTGCTGTGGGCGGGCAGCGCCGCCGGCCTGCTGGCGGCAGGGTGGCTCCTGGTGATCGCCTCCCCCCACGCGGCCCTGATGAGCCTGGTGGGGGATGACGCGGGGTACTACTTCAACATCGCTCGCAACCTCTGCCTGGGCCACGGCTGCACCTTCGACAGGCTGCACACGACGGGAGGGTTCAACCCCCTGTTCCTGGGGCTGCTCACCGGGCTCTACGCGCTACTGCCCGGCCCACGGGAGGTACTGTCCCTGTTCCGCGTGGGCCTGTTGCTGGATTACGGCCTGACCGTAGGGAGCTTCTTCGTCTATGTGGCCTTGATGCGACGTTTCGTGGCGACGCTTCCCGACGCGCCCGCCCGGTCAACTCTGGTCCCCGCCGCGGCCCTGCTCTACTCGCTGTTCGTCTGCTGGAAGGGGCTGTACGGCATGGACGCCCACCTGACCCTGCTGCTGCTGTTCCTGTACGGGCTCGGCGTGGTGCGCGGTGGGCTGCTCAAGGAGCGCCTCCCCTTGGCGTTGCTGGACGGGGCGCTGCTGGGGCTGCTCGTGCTGGCGCGGGCGGACAGCCTGTTCCTGGTGGCCCCCGTCTACCTGCTGATCGTGCTGCTGGTGGACCGGCGAACCCGGGCCCGCAACGCGGCGCTGCAGGCAGCGGTGACGGTGGCCCTGGTCGTCCCCTACCTGGCATGGAACCGGGGCCAGTCCCAGCACTGGATGGCCATCTCGGCCCGGATCAAGACCGGGTTCCCCCGGCTGGATGTGGGCAGCAGCCTGGACGCCGTACTCCACAGCTCGCTCCACCGCGCCGACCTGCTGTTCATGGGCGCTGTGCTGGTAGCGGGCTGCGTGGCCCTTGTGCTGCTGGGCCGCAGGATCTCGCGCGATGGCCGCCAGGTGCTGTCGTCACCGGTGAACGGGCTGGTGGCGGCGTGGGCCGGCTACGCCGTCCTGCGGGTGGCCTGGATGGTGCTGTTCAGCCGCTACGACGTGCAGGCCGGCTACCTCATCGCCGCATCCCCCATCGCCGTGCTGATCCTGCTGTGGCTGTTCGCCCGGATCCCCGCCGGTAGGATCCGCCCACAGTCGCTCCACGGCGCGACCGCCGCGGTGCTGGTTCTTTTGTCCTTGCTCCTGTTCGCCGGCAAGCTCCACGCCGTAACGGGCCGCTGGCACGACTGGACGCAGACCGGGAGTTCGGATCAGCGGACGATGGCCCTGTCCATCCAGCAAACCACGCCACCGGACGCGGTCCTGTTCGGGGGCGGCCTGGGGCTGATGGGGTTCTTTTCCGACCGCGCGTGGATCAACGCCGACGGTGTGGCCAACGACGACGCCTACCAGTCCATCTTCTCGGAGGAGGGCGGCCTGGCGCGATATCTGGAGGACAACGGCGTCACCCACGTGGTGTTCAGCGACATGGAGACGCGCGACGAGGGCCCCGACGGCTTCCGCGTGGTGGTCCCGGGGCACCTCTCGGGGGAAGAACAGACGTATCGTGTGGCTCCCGACGACCTGCTCCAACAGCGCCGGCTGGCTGACCGGGGAAACCACAGGGTGTACCTGGCCAGGTACACTCCCTAGGTAGCGGAGGGTGAGCATCGGCGGAACCGGACCAGACATGAAGCGCGCGCCGGGGCCTGGTGCCGTCGGGCGCAGGTGGTCCGTGGCTGCGGTGCTGGTCCTCGCGGCAGCCGTCGCCGCGGCCCATGGCGTGGGCATCACCGCGCCGTTCCACTACGACGACAAGCTGGAGATCCTGATCAACCCGGCCATGCAGGGGCTGGGCCACTGGCGGGGCCTGTTCGACTACAACCCGTTCCGCTTCCTGCTGCTGTGTACCCTGACCCTCCAGTACAACACCACCGGCATCGACACCGTGCCGTTCCACCTGGTCAACCTGTTCATCCACGGGCTCAACGCTTGGCTGGTGTTCGGCATCGCCCGCCGCATCATCGCCCGGGCAGGGCCATGGAAGGGCGGCGCTCCGCTGGAGGCGACGGCCCTGTCCGCGGCCCTGCTGTTCGCGGTGCACCCGCTGCTCGTGGAAGGCGTGACCTACATCTCCGGCCGCAGTTCAAGCCTGGCCACGACCGTGTACCTGGCCTCTTTTTTGGTGCTGGATGGGCTGCTGCGCGAGCTGGAGGCCAGGCCCGGTTTGCGCCGGCGCTGGCAGGCGCTGAGCGACCGCGTCGGGCTGGCGCTGGCGAGCCTGGTCGCGGTGTTCGTGCTGGGTTCGGTGGTGTTCCTGTGGGTGCTACGGGGACTCGGCAAGGACATCGGAACGGCCCAGGCCGTGGGCGGAGGGGTGGTCCTGCTGGGGGTGTTGGCCGTGGGGGCGGCCCTGTACCGCTGGGGGCGCCGGCCCCTGCCCGAGGGGCCCACGATCCGGTGGGTGGCCCTGCGCTGGGTGGTGCTGCTGGCGCTGTTCGGTGTGGGGGTGATGACCAAGGAGATCGCCGCCACCTTGCCGGCCGGGCTATGGCTGTGGGAGCTGTGTCTGGGCCACCGGGGACGGGTCCGGCCGGCGCTGGCCTCCCTGCGTGGGCTGTACCTGCCGTTGATCGCCGGCCCGGTGGGCATGCTCCTGTTCCGGCTGGCTTATTTTGGCTCCGTAGCCGGCCCCGACGCCATCATCCGGCCGCCGCTGGACAACCTCTGGACCCAGGCCGTGGTGGTCTGGCGGTACGTGGGCCTGTGGTTGTGGCCGGCGGACCTCACCATCTTCCACCACCATCCCGTGTCGGAGAGCCCGTTGGGCTGGCCGGCCTGGCTGGCTCTGGTGGGCTGGCTCGCGCTGGTGGCAGTAGCCCTGCTCATCCGTCATCGCCACCCGGCCCTGACCCTGGTGTTGCTGTGGCCCCTGCTGGCCCTGTTGCCCTCCTCGTCGCTGATCCCCCTCAAGGAGACGATGGCCGATCACCGGGCCTACCTGCCCGCGACGATGTGGTGCATCGCACCGGTCCTGCTGGCCGGCCTGGTGACGCCGCTGCGGCGCAGCCGCATCGCCATCCCGCTACTGTTGGCCGTGGTGGCCATCCCGCTGGGGGTTCGCACCGTGCAGTACACGCGCCTGTGGCAGTCGGAGCAGGCGTTGTGGGAGCGCGCCGCGCAGATCCAGCCGGAGGCCGCCGAGGTCTGGTACATGCTGGGGGACATCCACCGATCCCGTCTGCTGCTGCGGGACGCCGAGCAACACTACCAGCGCTGCTTGGAGCTGGACCCGGGCTACCACGCGGCGGCCAACAACATCGGGCTCGTCTATGCGGAACAGGGCCGTCCGGACAAGGCGCTGGAGTGGTTCCGCGAGGCCCGGGATCTGGCCCTCGAGGGGGGCACCTGCAGCACCGCGGCGTGCAACAACATCGGCAACGCCCTCACCCGTCGCAGCGCCTTCTTGGATGCCCGCGCCGCATACACGGACGCCCTGGTCTGCAATCCCGATGACTACGTGGCCCACGTGGGGATGGGCACCCTCTACGACCAGCACCTCCACAACCGGGACCGGGCGTTCCACCATTACCGGCGGGCCGTCCAGATCCGGCCCGATCATCCGGGCAACGCGGAGCTCGTGCGCCGTATCGAAGAGCTGCAATGACCCAGGCCCCGACGGATCTGCTGCTGGTCAGGCCGCCCGCGCGATGGCGCCGCCCCCCCTCCCTGATCCCACCCCTGGGATTGATGTACGTGGCCGGCGCGGCGCGGGAAGCCGGGTACCGGGTCGCGCTCCTCGATGCCCAGGCGGCGGGGCTCCGCTGGGAGGAGCTGGCGGACGCCTGCCGCCGGTTCCGGCCGGCCGTCATCGGGCTGACGAGCTTCAGCCCGCTGGCTGGGGAGGCGCGCCGCGCCTGCGAGGCCCTGCGGCCGGTGACCGGAGCCGTCGTGGTGGGCGGCCCGCACGTGTCCAGCGGCGGGGGTGACCCCGACGGGCTTCCGGCGGACGCCGTGGTCGTCGGAGAGGCGGAAGGGACCATCGCGCCCTTGCTGGCCTGGCTCGCCGCCGGCAGCCAGGGCGTACCGCCGCGGGGTGTCTTGGTGCCTGGCCAGCCCTTCCGTCCCCGGCCCCGCGAACACGAGCTGGATCGCCTGCCGTTCCCGGCGCAGGACCTGCTGGAC
Source organism: uncultured Rickettsiales bacterium (assembly GCA_964504165.1). GTDB lineage: Bacteria > Myxococcota_A > UBA796 > UBA9615 > CAYRNR01 > CAZDDH01. The sequence continues at coordinate 21,839 of CAZDDH010000022.1, forward strand.
CACCGGCGCTACCGCTATCCATTGGCCACGCGGGCCGGGATCACCGCCATGCTCACCGGACGCGGTTGTCCGAACCGCTGCGTCTTCTGCGACAAGTCCGTCACAGGCCGCCGCCCCCGCCTGCACTCCCCCCGACGGGTCGTGGCCGAGATGCAGGCCGTCGCCGGGCGGGGCGTGCGGTATGCGGTGATCTTCGACGATGATTTCACCGCCGGCGGCGACCGGGTCGGGCACCTGTGCGAGGCCATCTCATCGGCGGGCCTGGACCTGCACTGGAAGTGCGAAGCCCGCGCCGATCATGTGGGCCTGGCCACGCTCCGGCGCATGCGCCGCGCCGGCTGCCGGATGGTGGCCTTCGGCGTCGAGTCCAGCTCGTCGCGCAGCCTGGAGTTCCTGCGCAAGGGGCTGGATCCGGACCGGACGCGGCGGGCCCTGGAAGACTGCCGCCGGGCGGGCCTGGATACCCTGGCCTACGTGCTGGTCGGCATCCCTGGAGAGACGCCACGCGACGTACGCCGCACCGTACGGTTCTGCCGCAACGCCGGCGCCCGCTGGATCCAGCTGAGCACCCTGTCCCCCTATCCCGGAACGGACCTGTTCCGCACGGCCGGCGAACGGGGCTGGCTGCGCGAGACGTCAGTGCGCAACCCCGCAGATGCCGAGACCCGTCGCCCCACCTTGGTGGCACCGCCGTGGGATCCGGACACGCTGCGGCAGGCCCTGCTGTGGGGCCACGCGGACTTCTACTTGCGGCCGCGCTGGCTGGCCCAGACCGCCCTCTCCTCCTGTCGCCCGGGCCAGCTGCGGCAACGCCTGCCCGCCGCCGCCCAGCTGGGCCGCTGGTTCCTCGGCGGCTAGGGATCCCATTCTGGCTTTTCGGTTTTTTTGAAGATCATTCACCGTACGGACACGAATTCCCGTGAGGACGGGCCGGCGCCGCCTGGCAGGTTTCGCGCGCGATCACGGATACCGTCCGCCACCATGGAGAGAAGCCATGAATCGATGGACCGGACGATCATTTTTCATTCTCGTCACTTGTTGCTCGCTGGGATTGCTGGGGAACGACAGCTGCAAATCCGGCCCGGCCGGCAGCCCGGTCGCCGACGCCGGCGCCGATCAAGCCATCGATTTGACCGAGCTGGCCACCCTCGATGGGCGGGACAGCATCGATCCGGCGGGCGAGGACCTCATCTACCACTGGTCCCTGCAATCCTGCCCCGCCAGCAGCGCCATGAACGATTCGCTGTTCTCGCTCAACGACGACACCAACGCCTCCACCACCAGCTTCGTCCCGGACGTGGCCGGCACCTATGGCGTGTCGTTACTGGTTGAGACGGCCAGCGGCCGCAGCTCGGACCTGGACTACGTCATCATCATCGCCGGCGCCACGAACTCCATGCCCATCGCCGACGCGGGTGACAACATCACCGTGGCGGTTGGGGATGTCGCCACCTTGGACGGAAGTGAGAGCGCCGATCCGGACGAGGTCCCCATCGATTTCGAGTGGTCCTTCGATCTGGTCCCCGAGGGTAGCGAGCTAGGGGACGAGGATCTGTTCAATCAGGGCACGCCCAACGCGACGATCCTGCCGGACGTGGTGGGGGAATACGTGCTGCGCCTGCGGGTGACCGATGGCGAATTCTGGAGCACCCCCGACTTCGTCACCGTCTCCGCCGTGGACGACAACGTGGCCCCGGAGGCCAACGCCGGCGAGAGCTGGGAGCTCACCCCCTGCTCCGCGGACATCATCGAATTCGACGGCGGCGCCAGCTACGACATCGAGGGTTCCACGCTGACCTACAGCTGGGAGTTGGTCGAGGCCCCCGAGGCCAGCGTCATCACCACCGCAGATCTGACCGGTGCCGATACCGCAACCCCCAGCTTCACCTGGGACGAGATCGGGCTGTACACGCTACGGCTGGTCGTCAACGACGGCCAGCTGGACAGCGCGCCGGACTACGTCGCGGTCCGTACCGTCCCGCACGACCCCAACGACGGTCCCACCGCCGATGCGGGGGACATGGTGACCATCGAGCGCACCGCCTTTTGTAATCCCACCTGCTACAGCTGCTCCGGCCCGGAGGTGATCCTGGATGCCAGCGACTCTTGGGACCCGGACAACGATCCACTCCTGTACGGCTGGAGCATCCTCTACGACTCGTCGGGCACATCGGAGATCTACGGCGCGGCCGCCGAGGAGTCGGAGCTGCGCATCATGAGCCTGTCCCCTCCAGGGGTGGGCCAGACGGTCAACACGGTCGTCGAGGTGGAGCTGGCGGTGGAGGACTGCCAGGGGGCGGCCGCCGGCGACACGGACACGATCACCGTCACCTTCAGCTGCACGGGAGTGAACTGATGATTTCCATGAACAATACCTACCTTCCGCTGCTCCTGACCGCTGCCCTGATGGCCTTCGGTGTGGGCTGCGACCAGGAAGATGACGCGGTCCCCAACAGCGTCCCGTCCGCCGACGCCGGCATGGACCTCACCACCTCCGTGACCCTGCCCACCTCCCTGGATGGGACCGGCAGCTACGACCCGGACGAAGGGGACGTGCTGACCTTCCACTGGAGCTTTGAATCCGTGCCGGAGGCCAGCGCGCTGACGGACGGGGATATTGCCCCCAACGGCACGGCGGACGCCGATGCGCCCAGCTTCGTGGCGGACGCCCAGGGGGTCTACGTGGTGCGCCTGTTCGTGGACGATGGGCTCACCCCCAGCACCAGCGATTTTGTCCACGTGATGGCCGACATCGAGGGCAGCCTGCCGGTGGCCGAGGCCGGCGAGGACCAGTTCGTCACCGAGGGTGTGGCGGTGGCCCTGGACGGCTCGGCGAGCCACGACCCGCAGGACAACCCGCTGACCTACACCTGGTACCTGGTCAGCACACCGGACAACAGCCAGCTGACCACCGAGGACATCCAGGACGCCGACAAGGTCCAGGCCAGCTTGGTCACCGACGCCCCGGGGACGTTCTTGGTGGGGCTGCAGGTGAACAACGGCACCCAGGAGAGCGTGCCCGATTTCGCCTCCGTCTACGTGGACACCACCAACCAATGCCCCGAGCCCCAGGCCGTCACCACCGGCGTGCTGGACAGCTGCACCGCCATCGCCGTGGACGCCACCGGCTCATCCGACCCGGACGGGGACCTGCTGAACTACAGCTGGCGGCACCTGTTGCCCCCCTACGAAAGCCTGCTCGTGGAAGACGACTTTGCCGATCCCGAGGCCGCCCAGACCACCTTCTTCGCGGACAAGCCGGGCACCTACGTGCTGCAGGTGACGGTCAACGACGGGGAGTGCGAGAGCGAGCCGAAGCAGCTGGACGTGGAGGTCCAGGAGCGGCCGTACAACACCGGACCCACGGCGGCCGTCACGGGCGGCGAATGGTATGCGGATTTTGCCGACTGCACACAGGTCGGTCAGAACTGGTGGTGCGACAGCTGCGATGAGTTGGAGATCGAACTCAGCGCTGCCAGCAGCCAGGACGCCGATGGTGATCCGCTCACGTACCACTGGGAGAGCCTGCACGGAGACCAGTATCCCCAGTACCAGCAGGCGGATATCGACGATCCGTCAGCGGAGACCATGACCGCCACGATGCTGGATGCCTGGACCGAGTATCAGACTCAGATTACCCACCAATACATGTTCCAGCTGACGGTCACGGATTGCATGGGTGACAGCGTCACCGAGCAATTCGACGTGGCGTACGGCTGTACGGGGATCTGATCCCTAACCCTGGTCCTGACCACACCGGCATAGCACGGTCACGGTCACGGTCACGGTCCACGGAACACGGAACACGGAACACGATCCTCCGTTCACGATCTTCCATATCCGATCTCGTGCTCCTACCTCTTCAAATCTTGACCGTGGGTGTGGGCCGTGGGCCGTGGGCCGTGGAGCGTGATCGTGGACCGTGGAACGTGGACCGTGAACGTGGACCGTGGACCGTGAGGATCGTGACCGTGACCGTGACCGTGACCGTGACCGTGACCGGAATCCTACCCCTGATCCCCCCGCTGCTTGATCGTCCCCTGCCGATCCACCCATTGATGAGACGCTAGCAGCTCCTCCACCGCCTTGCGGAACCCCTTGACCGTCCAGCCCACCTTGATGAACCCCTCGAGGATACGCTTCTTGATGCGCTGGCTCTCCTCGTCCTCGTCGGTAAGCAGCGTCAGCAGCGGCTCACGGGCCACGTCGTCCCCCTGCTCGAACAGGCACTCCACCGCCCCGTAGCGCACCGTCTCGTCGAAGTCCTTGAGCGCTCCGACGGCCACCGGCGGGATGCGCGGATCCTTGTGGTCGGCCATCAGCTCCAGCAGCCGCGCCTTCTTGTCCGGCTTGAAGGTGTCCTTGGTGTTCTCCACCGCCAGCACGGCCACCAGCTGCTCCACGACGTGGTCCTCGGTGGTGATCTTGCGCAGGGCCTGGATGGGCCAGGTGACATTCTCGGAGGCGCCGAGGAACTGGACGATGGGGGGAATGGCCGTGGCGCCCTTCTCCACCAGGATGTCGTGGATCATCTCCTTCTCGAAGCGGTCCATCGACTCGGATTTGATGGTGTTGTCGAAGCGGCGGAGCAGGACGTACAGCGCCTCTTCGCTGCCCAGATCCGCCAGGAACAGGATCGAGTCGTCCATGCGCTCGTCCTTGGCCCGGGTGCGGCGTAGGACGCGCTTCTGGTGCCGGTCAAAGGTGCGCTGTTCCCGCTGATCCTTGGAAAAGTAGCCCAATAAACCCATACGTCTATTCCTCCGGACCGGGCGTGAGAGGTCCGTGAAAGCCCAGGTCCAGGCCCGCCACGAAGCCGGGCGAGTCCTCGCTGATCCCTACGCCAGCTGCCACACCCAGGTCAAACCCCTTGACGCGGATGCCCGCGCCGCCCCGGAGGACCGCCCGCCCCGAGTTCATGGCGCTGGGCGGCATGCCGGCGACCTCGGCGAGGAACCGCAGGCCCTGCACCGGCCGGACCTCCAGCAGGAACGACGACAGCAGCACGTCGTCCTGGGCCGCCCGCCGGGTGGGATCCCCAAGGATGCCCAGGGCCAGGTTGCCGTGCAGCCCAAGGGGTCCGATGTCCTTGGATATCAGCACTCCCAGTACGCAATCCGTCTCGTTGGTGCCGAACCCGTTGCGCGCCTTGGCGTTGGGCAGCTTGAAGCCGAACTGGACCGCCAGCGCCGGCCGCCATCCTCCCTCGACGAGGATCCCGTACCGGCTACGGACGTGCAGGTCACCCGAGGCGAAACCATCCTCCAGCTGTTCGTGCCCCGTGGGGGCCTCATCGAACCGCATCAGCCACACCGAGTACTCCAGCTCCAGTGCCACTCGCTGCAGGAACGACAGCTCGAACTGCAGGTGGGGGAGATCGAAGCGGTCGCGGGCCTCGCCGAAGAACAGGCTGGATTCTGCGACGGCCAGTGCTGCGCCCGCGGAGAGGTGCATGTCCAGGTCGCCGGCGCGGGCGGAGCGGGTCTCCACCGGCCCGAGGATCTCGGCGGAGGCACCGCAGGCAACGCCCAGGAGCACTGGCAGAGCGAGGCCCAACCACCACGCCAACCCCGTCTTCATCGGCCCTCCACTGAACTGAATGTGAATCAATCTTAACTCGATCATTGCTCGAAGGAGGTTGCGACCGTGGAAACCCCTGTGATATCTAGCATTAGCAACGATTAACGGGCGGACGTGCGTGTGCACGGCGTCTGTACATACGCGGGAGAAGCATCATGAAGGATTTTTCCGGGCGCACAATCGCATTTCTTGGACTGTGTTGTTGGATAGGCCTACTCGGCAACGATAGCTGTGGTTCTTCGGAGTCTCAGATCCCCATTGCCAACGCGGGTGACGATCAGGTCATTCAGCTGGGGCAACAAGCCAGCCTCGAAGGAGGCTTGAGCGAGGATCCGGCGGGCGGCGAGCTGATTTTTCACTGGGCACTCGAATCCAAACCGGTGACCAGCGCCGTCTCAGCAGACCTTTTCCCGATGAATCATGAGACCGGTGGCGCGAGCACGAGCTTTGTGCCCGACGTACCGGGTACCTACGGTGTGAGCCTGTACGTCGAGTCCGACCTCGGCGACGAATCCGACCTGGACTATGTGGTTGTGGTGGCCGGTTCCACCAACACGCTGCCCATCGCCGATGCCGGCGAAGACGTGGTCGTCTCCGTGGGCGACGTGGCCTACCTGGACGGCAGCCTCAGCAGCGACCCCGAGGGAGCGGACATCACCTACGAGTGGTCCTTCGACCTGCTCCCCGCCGACAGCGAGCTGGACGAGGAGGCTGACCTCTTCAACCAGGGCGCCCCTGTATCGGCCATCATCCCCGACGTCGAGGGCCAGTTCGTGCTGAGGCTCCGCGTCTACGACGGTGAATTCTGGAGCGCTCCGGATTTCGTCACCGTCTCCGGTGTGGAGAGCAACCAGCTCCCCGTCGCCGACGCCGGCCTGAGCTGGGAGCTGTCACCGTGCTCCGATCCGGAGATCGAATTCGACGGCGGCGCCAGCTATGACTACGAGGGTTCGGACCTGACGTACTACTGGGAAGTGGTCTCCGTGCCGGCCGGTAGCGCGGTGAACACCGCCTCCCTGGCCGATGCCGATACGGCGACACCGTCGTTCATCTGGGACGAGATCGGGCTGTACACGCTGCGTCTGGTCGTCAACGACGGGCAGCTGGACAGCGAGCCGGATTACGTGGCTGTTCGCACCGTGCCCACCGAGCCCAACTCCGGGCCGACGGCCGACGCCGGCGGCAACATCACGATGGAGTCCTCCTCTTTCTGCCAGGGCAACACCTGCAGCACCTGCGGTGGCCCCCAGGTCATCCTGGATGCCTCGGACTCCTGGGACCCGGATCATGACTCTCTGGACTACACCTGGACCATCACCAGCGGCACGGGCACCATCAACGGTGAGCACGCCGAGCAGGGCGAGCTCCAGATGGAGAGCCTGACCCCCAGCTCCGTGGGCGATACGGAGATCAGCGTGGTCTACGTGGAGCTGGCGGTCGAGGACTGCCAGGGCCCGGCCTATGGTGATAGCGAAGAGATCGTCGTTTACTTCAGCTGCACCGGCATTTCCTGGTAGGAGGACACCATGATTAAAACCACTCGCTATTTCTTGTCCTTCCTGCTTCTCACCGGCGTCGTGGCCATCACCGCCTGCGACTCCGAAGAAGAAGAGGTTGCCAACAGTGCTCCGTGGGCCGACGCCGGCGTGAGCATCAGCACTTCGGTCGCCCTGGAGACCTACCTCGATGGCACGGGCAGCTACGACCCGGATGAGGCCGACGAGCTGAAGTACCACTGGCTGTTCGAGTCCGTGCCCGAGGGCAGCGCCATCACCGCCGAGGACCTCAGCCCCAACGACAGCGCCGATGCGGCCGAACCGATGTTCATCGCCGACATGCAGGGGCTGTACGTGTTGCGCTTGCACGTCAACGACGGCCTCGTGGACAGCAAGAGTGATTTCGTCCACGTGATGGCCGACATCGAGGGCAGCCTACCCATCGCCGACGCCGGCGACGACCAGGCGGTCACCGAGGGTGACACCGTCAATCTGGACGGTTCGGGCAGCTCCGACCCCCTCGGCAACGAGCTGACCTACGGCTGGTATCTGGTGAGCGTTCCCACGTACAGCACCTTGATCTCGGACGACATCAGCAACGCCGACCAGGCGGGCGCCAGCTTCGTCCCGGACGCCCCAGGCGTCTTCCTGCTGGGGCTACAGGTGAGCAACGGTACCCAGGACAGCGTGCCGGATTTCGTGTCCGTGGACGTCACCTCCACCAACCAGTGCCCCGAGGCCTTCGCGACCTCCTCGGGCGATCTGTACAGCTGCACCTCCATCGACGTCAGCGGCGCCACCTCCAACGACCCGGACGGTGACGCGCTCGATTTCAGCTGGCGGCATCTGCTCTCCCCCTACGACAGCCTCATCACCGAGGCCGACTTCGACGATCCCTACGCCGAGGCGACCACCTTCTTCGCCGACAAGGCCGGCACCTACACGCTGCAGGTATCCGTCAACGACGGGGAGTGCGAGAGCACGCCGTACCAGTTCGACGTGGAGATCACCGTGCGGCCGACCAACACCGGCCCCACCGCCGTTGCCGCCGGGGACAGCTGGGTCGCTGACTTCGCGACCTGCCAGCAGAGCGGCAACGACTGGTACTGCGCCAACTGCGACAGCCTGGACATCGAGCTCACCGCCAGCGCCAGCAGCGACCCGGACGGAGACCCGCTCTTCTTCGAGTGGGAAGCGCTCTACGGCGACGAGTACCCCAGCTACCAGCCGGCCCAGGTCGACGACCCGAACCTGGAGACCACCATCGTCGAGCTGCAGGATGCCTGGGCCGTCTACGGCCAGCAGACCTCCCACCAGTACATGGTCCAGCTCACGGTCACGGACTGCATGGGTGAAGAAGACAGCACGAACTTCTCCATCGTCTACGGTTGCACTGGCCAGTAACTTCATCCCTTCCCCTCCCCCGTTGACGTGCTCGCCAGCACCTGACAGGGTCCTACAGTGATGTCTATGACCCAACACTTCGTACCCAGATTGATGCTGGGCTTCGCCCTCCTGACGATGGCCACGCCCCTCGGCGGATGCTCCGTCAAGAAGATGGCCGTCAACTCGCTGGCCGACGCTCTCTCCGGTTCCACCGGCGGTGCCATGTCCTCGGACGAGGATCTGGAATTCATCGGCGATGTGGTGCCCTTCGCCCTCAAGCTGATGGAGATCCTCCACGAGCAGGCCCCCGAACACGTGGGCCTGCATCAGGCGCTGGCGTCCGGCTTCACCCAGTACGGGATGGTCTACGTCCAGTTCCCCGCCGAGCAGCTCAAGTACGACGATTTCCAGGCCTATCAAGACGGGCTGGAGAGGGCCCGCAAACTGTTCCTACGGTCCAATCGGTATGCCCTCGGTGGACTGGATCTGGTCCATCCGGGGTTCTCCGAGACAGTCATGGAGGACACGGAGGCCGCCTTGGCCGGCACGACGACCGAAGACATCCCCCTGCTCTACTGGGCGGGGGCCTCTTGGTTAGCGGCCATCTCCAACTCCCGGGAGAACCCCGAGATCATCGGCCAGCTGCCCATCGCCGCGGCGATCCTGCACCGCTGCTTGGAGCTGGATCCGGACTGGGAGAACGGAGCCATCCACGAGGTGTTGATCAGCCTGGAGCCGTCCATGCCCATGCCCGGTGGCCGGGAGCGGGCGCTGGAACACTACGCCAAGGCCGTGGAGCTGTCCGGCGGGATCAAGGCCTCGCCGCACGTCTCGGCGGCGTCCCTGTATATCAAGACCCAGGAACGGGAGCGCTTCATCGAGCTCCTCCACCTGGCCCTGGACGTAGATCTGGACGCCAGCCCCAACGACCGGCTGGCCAACAACTACGCCCAACGACGCGCGCGTTTCCTCCTGGAACATCTGGACGATCTGTTCCTGGACGAGGAGTTTTGATGCATCCACAGACCCAAAGAACGAGCTCCCTGATCGTGACGTTGGCCATCCTGGTTAGCGTCGGATTGTCGCTACCCGCGTTCGCCGGCGACAAGATCGTGGTCAAGCTGGGTACCCTCGCCCCCGAGGGCACCACCTGGTACAACGGCCTGCGCGAGATGGGGGACAAGTGGACCGAGATCTCGGACGGCCAGGTCGAGGTCAAGATCTACGCCGGCGGCGTGGCCGGCAACGAGAGCGCCCAGGTCCGCAAGATGCGCATCGGCCAGCTCCACGCCTCCGCCCTGTCCAACCTGGGGCTGATGGACATCGATCCGGCGCCGCAGGTCACCAATCTGCCCATGCTCATCGAATCCTACGAAGAGCTGGACTACGTGATGGAGCGCATGACCCCCGCCTTCGAAGAACGCCTCAAGGAGGACGGGTTCGTCGTGCTCAACTGGGGCGACGCCGGCTGGGTCTATTTCTTCACCAAGAAACCGATGAAGAGCCCGACGGACGCGTCCAAGATCAAGGTCTTCGCCTGGGAGGGCGATCCCGGCGCCGTCGAGGGCTTCCGTAAGGCCGGCTTCAACCCGGTGGTCATCCCCTCGGTGGACATCATCCCCTCGCTCCAGAGCGGGCTCATCGACGGCTTCCCCAACACCCCGCTGATGGCCCTGTCGGCCCAGTGGTTCGCCCTGGCCCCCAACATGATGGATGTGCCCTGGGCGCCCCTGGTCGGCGCCACGGTCATCACCCAGGAGATGTGGGACCAGATCCCCGCCGAGTTCCACGAGCCGTTCCTGGCTGCCTCTCGCGAGATCGGCGCAGGCCTCAAGGCCGAGATCCGGCGCCAGGACAAGAAGGCCATCACGGTGATGCAGAAGTACGGCCTGACCGTCGTCGATGTCGATGCGGCCACCCAGCAACAGTGGCGGGACGCCGTGGAGGCGGTCTACCCACACTTCCGCGCCGAGATCGTCCCGCCCGACATCTATGACCAGCTTCAAGCCACCGTGAAGGAGTACCGGGCTCAGAATCCCTGATGACTCCCGCTGACGACCGAACCGGCTGGCTCCACAAGCTGGCCCGCATCGAGGACTACTTTGCCGTCGCCATCCTGGCCGCGATGGTGCTCATCACCGTGGCCGGCGTGCTCATCCGCTGGTTCACCGGCGAGAGCCTGGCCGGGCTGACGCGGTACGTACAGAGCCTCAACCTGTGGATCGCCTTCGCCGGGGCCGCCCTAGCCGCTCGTACCGCCAAGCACCTGTCCCTCTCCACCGGCGCACTGCTTCAACTGCAAGAACGCACACGGGTGCTGGTCTCCGGCTTCACGTCCGCCATCGCCACCGCGGTCACGGCGATGCTCGCGTACGCCTCCGTGCAGTTCGTCAAGGCGATGAGTGTCTCCACCGAGGTGCTCGCCGGCGGCATCCCCGTGTGGTTCGTGCAATGCATCATGCCGGCGGGCTTCGCCATGATGGCCGTGCGGTTCGCCATCAAGGGCAACAGCAGCTGGGCCGGACGGGCCGTGGCCCTGGTGACGGTGGCCATCGCCTTCGCCGCGGGGCTGATCCCGGAGGGGGACCGGGGTATCGTGCTGTGGATCGGGTCGGTGGTCCTGCTGGTCGCCGTGGCCCTGGGCGCCCCGATCTTCACAGCCATCGGCGGCCTAGCCATGGTGCTGTTCTTCGGCAAGGCGCTGCCCGTGCCGGTCTCTGCCGTCCCCCTGGAGACCTACGACATCGTCTCGGAGCCCATCCTGGTGACGATCCCGCTGTTCACCCTGGCGGGCTACCTGCTGGCCGAAGGAGGGTCTTCCAAGAGGCTCGTCGCCCTGTTCCGCTCCTGGTTCAGCTGGGCTCCCGGGGGCACGGCCGCTGCCACCGTGTTGGTGTGTGCCTTCTTCACGACGTTCACCGGCGCCTCCGGTGTGACGATCCTGGCCCTGGGTGGGCTGCTGCTACCGATCCTGCTCAAGGCCGGCTATCCGGAGCGATTTGCCATCGGCTTGCTGGCCGCATCCGGCAGCATCGGACTGCTTTTCCCGCCCAGCTTGCCCGTGATCCTCTACGGCTCGGTCTCCCACGTCCCCATCGACGACCTGTATGTCGCCGGCGCCCTGCCCGGCCTGCTGCTCATCGGCCTGCTGGTGGTATTCAGCGTGGCCGTCGGAATCAAACACGGCATCAAGCGTGAGCCGTTGGTGGTCTCGGACGCCCTCAAGGCGTTGTGGGAAGCCAAGTGGGAGGTGGCGCTGCCGGTGCTGGTCCTGGTGGGCTTCTTCGGTGGCCTGATGACCATCTTCGAGGCCGCCGCCTTCACCGCCGCCTACGCCTTCTTCGTCGAGGTGGTCATCTACAAGGATCTGAACCTGCGGGAGGATGTACCGCGGGTCTTCGTGGAGTGCGCCACCCTCATCGGCGGCGTGCTGATCATCCTGGGCGTGGCCAAGGGGTTCACCAACTATCTGGTGGACGCCGAGGTCCCCATGCAGATGACCGCCTGGGTCGGCTCCAACGTGGGCTCCAAGATCCTGTTCATCTTGCTGCTCAACATCTTCTTGCTCATCGTCGGCTGCCTGATGGACATCTTCTCGGCCATCGTGGTGGTGGTGCCGCTGATCGTGCCCATCGGGCTTGCCTTTGGCATCAACCCCATGCACCTGGGGATCCTGTTCCTGGCCAACCTGGAGCTGGGTTTCCTGACGCCACCGGTGGGGATGAACCTGTTCCTGGCCTCCTTCCGCTTCAAACGCCCCCTCACGGCCGTGTACCGCATGGCTCTGCCGTTCCTGGGCATCCTGGCCTTCGGCGTGCTGCTCATCGCCTACGTGCCGTCCATGACGACCTGGCACCAGGACCCCGCCGAGGTCGAGGCCCCCATCAACCTGGACGAAGAGCTGGAAGAGACGCCGGCGCTGGTGCTGCCGGACAACGTCGATCTGATGCAGATGCTGATGGAAGAGGATGATGATTCAGCGGAGCCAGCGGCCGAGCCGGCTCCCCCCCCCGCCGAGCCGACACCGTGACCCCAGCGTTCCCATCCGAGCTGAGCTATCACCAGGAGTGCGCGCGGCTTGGGGGACTGCCGGTGGTCCATGACCGGGAGCGTTGGATCCGGGACCGCTGCCGCGGCCAGGTCGTGCTGCACGTCGGCTGCGCCGACCGGGAGGCCTTCGAACAGGCACCACAACGTCACCTGCACCGACAGCTGGCGGACGTCACCGCCCGGCTGGCCGGTATCGACGTCGATGCGGAAGGCATCGTACGCCTGCACGATGCGGGCTACACCGAACTGATGGTGGCCGATGTGGGCACGGCAGCCGGCCGCAAGCAGGCCCTTTCGCTGGTACAGCAGCTGGGGCGGCTCGACCGGATCGTCGCTGGGGACGTCGTCGAACACGTGGAAGATCCGGGGCGCTTCGTCACGGGCCTGGTCAAGCTCAACCGGGCCACCGGTGCCCCGTGCATCCTCACCACCATCAACCACACCTATGCAGGTGGATTCCTCGACGCCCTACGGCTGCGGGAGCGGGTCCACCCGGAGCATACGGCCTACTACTCGATGACCACCCTCAAGAACCTGCTGCTTCGTTGCGGTGCGACGGAGTCGATGCGGTTCCACTACTACACCAACCCCTCTCCACGACCGCTGCGGGGTATTGCCAAACGCGCTTTCACCCGTATGTTCCCCCCCCTGGCGGAAGGCCTCATCGTGGAGTTTGGCTCCTAGCCCGTTTGACGAGATCTCCGGCCTGCCCCATAACGGTCGAATAATCCTCCGCTGCGACCGTCAAATGCGGAGATAGGGCACGTTTCATTTTTTTTGCCGAGGGGATATTGATGAACAAGCTATTTGGATTCGCCGTTCCATGCCTGATCACCATGCTGATGCCCGGATTGACCCATGCACAGGAGGAAGACGAGGGAGACACAGAGGCACCTGCCGCGCCCGTTGAACTGGCCATACCCGTAGACCAGCCGCCAAGCAGCCCCCCGGCCCCTGTCCATGTGGAGCCGCCCCCCCCGAGCGACCTGGATGCGACGCAGATCTATGAACGTGGCCTGGCCAGCGTGGTCAAGGTCCACTCTCAGGGTGGCCGTGGGCTGGGCGTGTTGGTCGAGTCCGAGGGAGGCGAACTTCACATCCTCACCGCCGAGCACTATGCGGCCAACACGAACTGGATCGAGGTGCGTACCCTCGCTGGAAAGAAACAAGACGCCGAGATCATGTGGTGGGAGCGAGCCATCACCTCCCTCGCTGTCGCCGAACCGCTCCAGGACACCGGGCCCATGCCGCTGTGCGAGTCGGGACCGGACGTTGGAGACACCGTCTGGACGTTCACCCCCCCATCGGAGGGTGGCCTCGGCAAACTGGCTCTGCACGAAGCCAGAGTCGCTGCTGTGGGCAAGTACCAATACGAACTCGATATCCAGGGTTCTTGGGGCCGCCTAGGTGGTCCCGTCGTCTCTGGTGACGGGTGCCTGACGGGTATCGTCACCAATCCCAAACACGGCACGGTGATCGTCCAGCGGCCGAAAGTGCTGCGGTCCGTGCTCGCGGAATCCTCCGGCATGCCGGCTGGCTCCTCTCCGGAGATGGGCATGGGGCTGGCGGTTACATTCCTCTCCGTCTACCAGGATCTGGACCAGCCTACGGAGCTGGGGTTGGCGTTGGATACCGACTTCCTCAGTGGACGGTACTTCCTAGTACCGATCAGCGTCTGGGGGAGCATGTCACCCCAGTACGCGACCCCGGTACCCGGAATCACCGGGCATGCGCGGGTCCAGGTCATGGCCGGAGTCGGGGCGGATCTCGAGTTGTCCCCGCCTTCCCGCTCTTCCAAATCCCTGGTCCTGCAATTCTATGGCGCCGTAGGTGTCGCTGGCCTGTTTTCCAAGAACGTCTCGAATACACTCCAGTTGAGTGACCCGGCCTGTGATCCAACGCAAGAGCCGTGCACGGTGGTGGATTCCACGCTAGAGATCCAGGAACGCGCGCCATTCATGTTCGGCGGCGGAATGCGGTGGCAATTCAACAACCTCAGGTTCGGCCTGGCGGTGTCCACCTCGGCCATTCGCCCGCAGGAAGATTTCAGCGTGATGTTCAACGCCGGGTGGGCCGTACGCCAGGCTCGCCGGTCACCTGCAGGGCGCTAGCTCCCTCCTCTCGTCGTCATCTGACACCTCCCGCGCGTTGAACAAAGCCGCTCCTCGGGCCCACACGACCATCTCCGCACCGGTGTGCCGTCCTGGCCGGGTTGGCGCAGCCCGTAGATGCTCGCATCGCTCTGCTCGCTGCGCGGGAAGGGGGGAGAGGTGCTCTCATTAGAAACTAGGAGATTCTCGGTCGCTACGCGGGGGTAGATAGGCCCCTCTTTTGGCTGGTGCGAAAGGGGGATCCAGAACGACGTAGGGGCCACCGGTTGGGTAGCCCCTACGGGATTATTTGGCTGGTGCGAAAGGGGGGACTCGAACCCCCACAGGCGTAAGCCCACTGGACCCTGAACCCAGCGCGTCTACCAATTCCGCCACTTTCGCACCGCTGAGTTGGGGAGGTATAACGCAGGCGGTCCGGAGGATCAAGCGGTTGTTGGGGCAAAATCTATATGGGGCGGGTGCAGGGGCTGGAGAGCGGGGTTGAGGGGTTGAGGGCCTACCACTCGACGTCTTCGTCGCCGCCTTCGAGCCAGTCGATGTTGGTCTCTTCCTCCTCCTTCTTCTTCTCCTCTTCTTCCTTCTTCTTCTGCTCCTCGAGTTCGGCCGCCTTCGTGTCTTTGTGCAGGGGATCGTCGTCGTAGGGATCGTATTCGAAGATGCTGCCTTCGCGGCTCTCGCCCTTGGGGGGCTTGTCCTCGGCAAACTCGTTGACCTGTTCGGCCTCTTCGGGGCGGCAAGCCTCCGGTTCGTAACTAATCTTGACCAGGTCGATCTCGTTGGACATCTGGCGCGCGGTGGCTTCCCACCGACCGTCCGGGTCGTTCCAGGTGTGCTTCTTGCGCTCGCCGTACATCTGCTCGCCGTCCGGGGTGAAGGTGGCCTTGGAGACCACCTCGGACTCGCCCGGACCCATCTTCTTGTGGAGATTCTCCATGATCGTCACCCAGGCCGAGTCCAGCCGGAAGATACGGAACTCGAACTCGGTGAGGTACTTGCTCTCGCCGACCTCGAGGAAACGCACGGTGAAATTGCCGGCCTGCCCCCACAGCTCGCCCGGGGCCTGGTACTCCTCGTCGGTGAGGTAATGCCTGCCGCCTTCGGCCAGGTCCCCCATCTTGAGCTTCTCGGCAACGGATGGCAGCTCCTCGCACCAGGTCAATCCGTGCGGCAGGCTCACCTCGGCAGCCAACGCCGACGTGGTGAAGCAGAACGCTCCGATCAGGGCCAGTTTGATGTGGAGTCGGTGAAACATGGGACCTCCAGAAAACGCGCCGTACGCAAAAAGATAGGCGCCGCCACGCAGAACAACAGACCGGACCCGACCCTGTCAACGGTCACTTTGGAGGCAACCGGGCACAAAACGGCCCGATCGGCTCCGGGGGTCAACCGTTCCCTGACACGGGTGTCGCACTCCTTGCCGCGTAGGCACCGGGTTCTGCCGCGGATCGCATCGTCCGTTCCTCCACTCATTCTCTAACGACTGGTAATCACGACGGTTTCATTCAATTTTTTCTTCTTTTTCGCAACTGGCACGGTGTTTGAATACCTTCTCGAACAGTTCAGGCCCCTTGAGGGCAACCCGATTCCCCCCGGGGTTAAATGTGCCCCTCCTCGGGGGGAATCGTGGTTCCTCAACGGCCATCACCTCTTCACTCATTCACGAACATTCTTGCGCGGAGTATGCCCAGCATGTGCAGAACCATGCCCGGAGACCACCAGAGGTAACTAATTGAAATCGGGAATGTTCTTGCCCTGTCAGTCGGTCTCGAACGTGCGAGAATGGTTTGTAGAAATCAGCAAGGGGTGCCCAAAGGAGGGACGCATGAAGATCAACTTCTATCACTACTCGATGCTCCTGATTGCCGCCGGACTCTTCCTCATCGGTTGTTCCGATCACGACCTGTCGGGCGACTACGGTTCCGACCCCAGCTGGTCCGGCGATGACGACGCGGCAGACGACGACGACTACGCGGGCGACGACGACGCCGCAGACGACGACACGGGCGATGACGACGACAGCGTCCCACCCGAGGACGAGGACGATTTCGTGACCGTGCCGCCGTCCGCGGGCGACATCTACGTATTCGTCGTCAACCCCAACCGCGATTCCGTCTCCAAGATCAATGTGGAGACCCGCCAGATTTCCACCATCGACGTGGGCGACGAACCCTCCATGGTCGCCGTGACACCGGATTACACGCGAGCGGTGGTCTTCAACGACGGCGAGGACTCGGTCTCGATCATCGACGTGGTTTCGAACGAGGTGGACACCGTCGCCGTGCGCGAGGATTTCAACTTCATGCAGATGTCCCCCACGGGCGAGCACGCCGTGTGCTTCCTCAACGTGGCGCTGCTGGAAGACGACGATTTCCAGGGTGTGCTCTCCTACACGGAGCTCTCGGTGGTGGACCTGGAAGACCGCGTCAGCCATGACTTCTCGGTGGGGTTCAACCCGCTGCAGGTCAAGTTCGCCGACGACGGCGACCGGGCGGTGATCATCTCCAACGAGTTCATCACCGTGGTGGACCTGGACGAGCAGCCGCTGAACCCGGTACTCATCGACCTGGACGCCGACCCCTTCGACCCGCCCACGGCGGCCGAGGTCGCGGTGGAGCCCACCGGCGAGTTCGCCTACGTGCGGTACTACAACGACGATGCCGTCCAGGTCGTCGATCTGGATACGGGCGAACTCAACTACCTGTACGTGGGCAATGACCCCACCGACATGGACATCTCCCCCCAGGGCGACCAGCTGATGGTGGTGGCTCGCACAAGCCGCGAGCTGTGGACCTTCGATGCCCTGGACCCGCTGGAGACCCCCGAGGTGCTGGAGCTCCCGACCACGGAGACCATCGGCAGCCTGTCCATGGCACCGGCTGGGGACATGGCCATCCTGTACACCACCGCCGAGCTCACCGACCGCATCACGGTGTGGGACCGCTCCCTCGACACGCTGTCCATCGAACGGATGGAGAAGCCCGTGGAGATGCTGGTGATGTCGCCGGACGGCAACTCGGTGCTGGTCGTGCACACCCTGGCCGACGTGGTGGGCGAGAGCGACATCTACTCGGACCATTACGTGATGACGATCGTCAGCTTCTCCAACGGCAACTTGATCCCCAACGCGGTCATGCTGGAATCTGAGTTATCGTCACTGGCAAACTTCGACGAAGGACAGAAGGCCGTGTTCATGATGGACGAGAGCCGTTACGTCGGCATCATCGACTACTCGACCCGCCTGGTCGACGACATCAAGGTGCCGTCCTACCCGGTCCATGTCGGGGTGATGCCCGTGGAGGACGAGCTGCCGGCCCCGGTGGCCTGGATCTCCCAGGATCACTCCCTGGGCCGCATCAGCTTCATCGACCCGGACACGCTGGAACTGCAGACCGTCACCGGCTTCGAACTCAACTCGGGCATCGAGTGAGGAGGGAACCCATGAAACTCTATCTGCACATCACATCGCTGGTCATCGCGGCAACGCTTGCCTTCGCCGTCGGCTGCGAGGACCCGACCTGGAACACGGTGCCCAACGATCTGGTGACCACGGACTCGGTGTCCATCAACGGCAAGGTGTACCTCATCTCGCCCTACGGGAACCGCGTCATCCGCATCGACCAGGAGACCATGGACATCCACTCCGTGGAGGTGGGGAAGAACCCCCAGGTGCTGACGACCGACCGCGAGACCGCCATCGAGACGGGCATGCCGGTCCACGTCTACACCATCAACCACGATGACCAGACCCTGTCCATCATCAACGTGGACTCCTTCGATGCCGATCCAGACACCTACGTCCCCACCGAGCTGCAACTCAAGCCCTTCTTCGACCAGCTGGTCTTCTCCCCGTCGGGGGAGCACCTGGTCAGCTACATCGGCCAGGACGTCACCACGGCGGACCTGCAGGGCTACGGTTCGGTCAACCCCAACGAGCTGGCCATCATCAACCTGACCGCCGACCCGCCGACGGTGAATTTCCGCACCCTGGAGTCGCGGCCCACTGACGTCATCTTCACCGAGGACGGCTCCAAGGCGGTCATCCCGATGACCACCGATCTGGCCGTCCTGTACATGGACGATGCCCAGGTCACCAAGTTCCCGCTCAGCCTGGAGACCGAGGACCCGGCCCAGCCGTCCATGGTCCAGACGAGCCCCGACAATCGCCGCGCCTTCGTGGCCGTCAACGGCGAGAACGACGTGTACATCATCGACATGGAGCAGGAGATCTTCGAGACCCTGATCCCCACGCCGTTCACGCCGCGTGACATCGCCGTGACGCCGGACGGCGCCTACACGGTCGTCGTCGGCTCCACGGCACAGGCGATGATCTTCGACAACGACCTGTTCGAGCCGGAGACCGTCGATATCGGGACGTCCGCGGACACCATCGTGATGAACAGCGACGCGGAGAACCCGTACTGCTTCCTCTACAACGCCGGCTTGACCAGGGCCGCCTTCGGCACCATGGAATTCGGCCCCACCAATGTGGACATCGAGACCTTCTCGACGGACTCGGCAGTGACCCGCATCGAGCTGGATCCCAGCGGTAAGACCGCCGTCATATTCCACCAGGAGACCACCTACGGCTCGGGCATGCTGAGCATCTTCAACCTGGAAGAACGGTATCCGTCCCCCATCTGGCTGGAGTCGGCCCCCTACGACATGACCTTCCTCACGCCGAACGCCACCTACACGGACGAGGCCATCGGATACGTCCTGGTGGTGCTCAAGGAGTCGCACCAGCTGGTCCGCTACTCGCTGACAACGTACGAGTCCGTGGTCATCGGCGTTGCCGAAAACCCGGAGACGGTGAGCGCGCTCGATTTCGGGGGTCCCAATGACGTCGGCAGTTTTGCCTATGTCATCCACGAGGAACCCCTCGGCCTGCTGACCTTCCTCAACCCCTACCAGCCGCTGGCTCTGCCGGCCGGCTTCCCCACGGCGTATGGCTACGGCCTCGTCGGCCTGATGGATTAGGAGGGAAACGATGAAACGCTTCATCCTGTGCCTGAGTTTGATCAGCTTCCTCGCGCCCGCCATCACGGCCAGCGCCGTCGAGTTCCCGGAGATGGATGCCAGCCTGCGCTGGTCCACGGTAGGGGCCTTCGAACCGGAGTTCGGTTTCTTCGCCGAACGCCACTACGTGGACCGGCTGAACCCCGAGGTCGGCGTTCACGTGCTGCCGTTCCTGACGGTGACCGGGGAGTACTCCTTTGCCCACATGATCCGCAAATCCAACCTGGATACGGGCACGTACAATGACTCGATGACCTCGCACCTGCGCGCCCACTCGGCGGCCGTCGGTGCACGGGTCCATCCCAACTGGCGCGGCGTCCTGCTGCCGTTCGCCAGGGTCACGGTGGGATTCTCCGTGGCGTCCTTGGCCTTCGACAGCCCGGGGGCCGGCTTCCACGGCTACTGGCGCGAGTCCGCCTCCCGGCCGGAGGTCGTCGTCTCCGGCGGCACCGAGATCCTGTTCCCGCGCGGCGTGCGCGAGCGCAGCCACCTGGCTCTGGGCGGCAAGGTCAACCGCCTCATCCGCAACGGCACCGTGGGTCTGGTCATCGAGGCCGGCCACATGTTCGCCCCCGCCTACAAGTTCGACCGCTTCGGAGAACTCGGCGTGGGCCAGTTCACCTTCGAAATGGGCGTCGTGACGCATTTCTAACGGCCCTCATTCTCCGTCCTCTTCCTCCCCCTCCCCATTGACAGCCATCCGACTGGACCGATACTTTTCAGATGTGAGGATCTCCACGTCATTTCTAGTGGTTCTCTTGAGTTTCGGCCCCTTCGTTGGCTGCGGAACCGAACAGCAGGGCGACGAAACGGCGTTCCGCTATGCCGATCGCGAGCCGGAATACCTGGATCCGGGGCTGGTCACGGAGATCGCTGGCTTCCGCGCCGTGATCAACCTCTTTGAAGGGCTCACCTGTTTCGCCCCTGACGACGGCCCGGTACGGCCGGCAATCGCCACCCACTGGGACCAGGACGACACCGGCACCATCTGGACGTTCTACCTGCGCAAAGACGCTTTGTGGAGCGACGGTGTACCGGTCACGGCCCGGGATTTCGTCTATTCCTGGCGGCGTGTCGTCGATCCGGAAACCGGCAGCAAGGGCGCGCAGAACATGTGGTACGTGCGTAACGGGCGCGCCATCACCTCCGGCCGGCTCCCCGCGACCGATCTGGGTGTCACGGCCCTGAGCGAGCACAAGCTGATGGTCGAGTTGGAGGAACCCACCCAGTACCTGCTGGAGCTGCTGGCGCTGCCGAACTTCGCGCCGGTGCCACGGCATCTGGTGGAGGAGGTCGGCAAGGACTGGGTGCGGGAGGAACACATCGTCACCAACGGCCCCTACCTCCTGGAGGAGTGGCTGCCGCTGGACCACATCACCGTCCGCAAGAGCCCCACGTACTACGACGCCGATCAGGTCCGCATCGATCGCGTCGACACGATCATCACCGAGGACAACTCCACCCAGTACAAGATGTACGTGGCAGGGGAGATCGACTGGGCGCACCAGCTCCCGCCCGCATACATCCCCTATCTCAAGCGCAAGCGGGACGATTTCCACGTGGCGTCCTATCTGGGCACGTACTACTTCATCTGCAACATGGAGAAGGAACCACTCGACGACATCAAGGTGCGCAAGGCCCTCAACCTGGCCATCGACAAGGAAGCCATCGTCCGGTACGTGACCAAGGGCCAGGAGAAAACCGCCACCACGATGGTCCCCAGGATGCCCGGCTACGAAGGTCCCATCGGGGAGGAGTTCGACCCCGAGCGTGCGCGGCGTCTACTGGCCGACGCCGGCTATCCCAACGGCGTGGGCCTGCCCAAGATGGAGGTTGCGTTCAACACCCAGGGGAACCACAAACTCATCGCTCAGGCGATCCAGGACATGTGGAAACGCCACCTGAACATCGAGGTGACGCTCCAGAATATGGAGTGGAAGGTCCTGCTGAAGAAGCAGCATGTCCGGGACTACTCCATCGCGCGCAACGGCTGGATCGGGGACTATCGGGATCCGATGACCTTTTTGGAGCTGTGGTACTGCGAGGCCTCGAACAACCACACCAGCTACTGCAACCCGGCCTATGATGCCGCCTTGAATCAAGCGCGCGCTCACGCGGACGCGGGTGAACGCCTCGAATTGCTGCGTGATGCCGAGGCGATCCTGATGCAGGATCTGCCGTTCCTGCCCATCTACCACGACACGATGCCGTATCTGTTGAGCGAACAGATCGGTGGATTCGAGGAGAACGTTCGCGACATCCATCCGGTTAAATACCTCTATCGCAAAGAGGAGTAGCCCCGGGCCATCCATGGGTGTTTCGCGCCCACCCTGACATTCATGTCCGACTCCACCCCGACTCCGGGATCGACTTCCATGACCCCGGAGAGCCTTTCGGTATAGCTATTATTTTATTTATGCTGTGATTACTTATAGTTACAAGCATTCCAGCACCATATCGAGTACCCTGGCATTGTGGTTGCAAGGTTTTTCGGGCAGGTGCGGGCAGATCAATGCCCTGTTCCGGGACATATTCGCGTTGAATACTTGATCGAGGCCCCGGGCAGGTTTGGGAGGAACGATGGCACAGGCAGCGAAACCGGTCTTCGAGCGGCGCAAGATTTACACCCCCGACTCCGAGACGGCAGCTCAGGAAGCCAAGATCGTCTTCACGGTCCTCAGTATGGCCGCCGATCTGGTTTTGGACCTGGACATGACCGTCTCACGGGCCAAGGAACTCTTCGTACTGGCTCTGTATGATCGCGCCGAAAAACGCTTCCGCACCTCGACCCGCATTTCCCTCGCCTTCGACACCGCCCTCCGTACCGTCAAGAAGATCAAGAAACGCTATCGCGAGAACGCCGTCGAGGATGTGGCCGGCCAGGACTACAACCTTCGCAAGAAGGTGTACCTGATGATCATGGACCGGGAGATGGAACTCGACGAGATCGCCCGCGAGCTGCCCATCAACTACGAAGTCAATTACGCCCGCCTGGCCATCGAGACCCTGATGGAAATGGGCCTATGTGAAGAAAAGAACCTGGGCCGGGGCAAGGTGGTCTACAGCGGTAAGAACCGCCCGGTGCACATGTACCTGGGCGAAGACGACGAATTCGAAAATTTGGTCGAAGGATTCGACCTGTTCCTTTCGGGGCTTCGCAAGGCCGCCAAGCAGTTCCTGGTCCACGGGGAGCGGGAGACCTCCATGGCACGGCGATTTGTCGTGCGTTGCCGCCCGGAAGACGTGGCCGAACTGAAGGAAGAAGTCCGGATCGCCTTGATCCGAAAACTGATGGAGCTCGAACAGCGCACCGAAGAGCTCGACGAGGAAGAGATCGCCGAGATGGAAGTCCTTCTCGGGATCACGCCGGCGTAACGCCAGGTGCACTACAACGAGCAACAGGGGTTAGAAAAAGCGATGAAACACATGACCCGATGGACGACTGTCTTACCTTGCATGGGCCTGCTGCTGGCGTTCGCGGCCTGCCAGACCCCCGTCGAAGACACCCTGGCACCCGAACGGAGCCCGGACGTCGGTATACCCAACACGGCCGACGACACGGATCCGAGGGAGCAATGGTCTCTCGACGACGAACAAGACGACCTCGGTGGTCTCAACTCCCCGTCCGGTGAGATCCAATGCGACGTCATCGACGTGGTGGTGGAGGTCGGAGAAGAGGCCGTCGTACGGTTCTCCGCGGTCGTGGAAGACGTGGACCCGGATGACACCTACTTCACCCTTACCAACGTGCCGAACGCCGCCGATGTGAACCTGGCCGAGGGCATCTTCTCGTGGATCCCGTCCAACGCGGACATCGGCGTCCACATCATCGGCATCGACCTCTGGTACGAGACCGAAGACCGCGTCCTCGACGCCCAGAAGCTCGTCATCGAGGTCATCCCCGCCGACTCCCTCATCGAAGTTGGCATTTAGCTCGGCTCCTTTCTCGAACATCCCTGAGGACCACGGCATTCCGCTTCGCGGGGGGGGCCACCGTCCTGATGGCCTAGAGGCCGCACAGCCGCGCGTCCAGCGCGCGCAGAGACGCAAAGAGTAGAGCCAGAAACGAGTCTCTCTCCCCACACAAAAAGGATCTCTTCTTCGCGACCTTCGCGTTCTGCATCGCGACCTTCGCGATTTTTTTTTCCCTCCCCCTCTCCCTGCCCCCCCCGCTCGCAGGGCCAATTGACCAAGCCCCGAGTCGAAACTATATTGGTGCCGCTTCCGGGTCTGAGCCCCGGCGCACCCCATCCCGATGGGGGTGCCAGGGGAGGCGACAGAGCCCAGGGGGCGGCCAACAGTCAGTCATCACCTGGATCCCAGCGGGACCGGGAGGAAGGCGACCGCCGGATGCGTCGGACATTGTTCAAATCCAAGATCCACCGGGCCACCGTCACACACGCGGACCTCGACTACGAGGGCAGCGTCACCATCGATGCGGATCTACTCGATGCCGCGGACATCTTCCCCAATGAGGCGGTGCACCTGTGGAACGTGACCAACGGCAACCGCCTGATGACCTATGCCCTCGAAGGTGAGCGGGGTAGCGGTGTCGTCTGTGCCAACGGCGCGGCGGCCCATCACTTCACCGCCGGCGACCTGGTCATCATCGCCACGTTTGCCGAGATGGATACGGAAGAGGCCCGCGACTACCAGCCGACCGTCGTGCTGGTCGATGAACACAACCGGATCGTCGAAGAACACCTCCGCGAGATCCCCGGCCCTTCGCTCCGTACCGCCTAGTTCGTCTTGTGACCGCCTGTGCGGCCCAACAGCAGGTCTCGAGCGGTCGCGGCATCCTCGGCTATATGATCGGCATCCGGGCCCGCCAGCGCCCCGGTCCCGGCCAGGCCCCCGCCGACGATCACCACGATGGGCCGCTGCAGATTCCAGGGAGGATCCTCGAGCATGGCCATCCGCACGGCGAGCACGTCCGACGGGGCGTCGCCCACGTAGACCAGCCGGCCCGTGTCCCCCGGTTCCCATCCGTCTTCTCGCAGTTCGTCGACCGCACGTTCCACCGCGTCCGGAGCGGGTTTGGGCCGCTGGACGTCCTCGCGGGAGACCACCGTCACCAGTGAGTCGGGATCGATACCTACCGCCCCTAATGCAGCGCGAATACCCCGCCCGGTGTTGTTGCTGACCACCCCCACCCGGAGGCCACGCTCCTGTAGGGTCAGCAGGGCCTCGACCATCTCCTCCCGCGGCCGGACGTTCGCCACCGCATCCACTTCGGCCTGGCCCACATGGGACTGGGCCCAGCGGATGGCCGCTCGCGCTTCGGCGGCCCCCAGCTTCTCGGTGAGCTTGCGCGCCGCGTTGGCCAGATCATCCGTGAGGGGGCGGAACGACATCTCCAGCCCGTAGCGCCGGTGGAACGCCTCCAGCTGAGTCCGCAGGGCGTCGATATCCACGGGCAGGAACAGCAGCGTGCCGTCCATGTCGAAGAGGACCGCGTCGTGGGGCCCCAGCGGTGTTTCTAGCGGGTTCATCGGTCCCAGCAATCCATCGATTCCAGCTCGAATCGATCCGGTTCTCGGACCAGCACCGGCCCGCAATCCAGGGTGCGGACCCAGGTCAGCCCAGGCGGTAGAACGTCCCGCGTCCGTTCCGGCCGCTCGCCGCGGCCCAGGGCCAGTTCGACGTAAAGCTCGGGGAAATTGAAGCCCCCCTCGGTATAGAAGTGGACCGTCGTGCCGAATCGCCCGACGTTGACCTCGGTGACCTTGGGCTGCCCTTGCTCGTCCCCGGTCATGTCCACGAAATAGGCGCCGTTGGGACTGGGGTCCACCACACGCACCGCCGCTTCGCCGATGTCACTGACGTCGTCGCGGACCACCGTCCGGCTGACGGCAGGCGCACCGGTGACCCCGGATGGGGAGACGTGCGGGATCACGTATTCGTAGCGCTGGCGCGTCTGGCTAGCCACGAGCTCGCCTTGCTTCCAGAGTCCGAGCCAGGTGAGGTTTTCGCCGGGAAGGTACTCGCTGGCGATCATCTTGCCCCAGCCCCGCCAGTACTCGACCCAGGCGTGGGCACCGGCTTCGTTGCGGCACGGCAGGCTGGCCACACCTACCCCGGCTCCGGGCACCCCTGCCCCCCGTACCCACACGGGCTGGGTCTCGATTCGCCGGAACGCCTCGTGCAGCACCTCCGGCGATTCCAGCAGGATCGTCAACGGGACGGGGACCCCCGCCTCCTCCCAGGCCTGATAGCTGGCGTACTTGTTCTGCCCCATGAGGATCGCTTCGTGGGTCGGCAGGAACACCGGTACGTCCAACTCGTCCCGGTGTGCGCTGAGAGTCCGGACCTCCACGGGATGGGTGGGGAACAGCAGATCGATCCCCTCCTCTTCAACTAGCCGGCGCACCGCCGCCAGATACCCCTCCAGCTCCTTGGCGGGGGGGATCAAGAACACGTTGTCCGTCAATGCCAGCGGCAGATGCCAGCGGTTGGCATCGGTGCCAACCAGCCGGTAGTTGTGGGCCGAGGCGCGCAGCGAGCGCGTCACGTTGCAGCCCATCGGTCCGCCTGCACCGGTCACCAGGATCGTCGTCATGTAAACCTCGGGAAACGCGCACAGAGAGCTGGCGTTATTCCACCGTCACGCTCTTGGCCAGGTTGCGCGGCTGATCCACGTCCCGCCCAAGCTTCACAGCCATATAGTAGCTGAAGAGCTGCAACGGGATGACCGAGAGCAACGGGGTGAGGGCATCGTGGGTGGTAGGAATCCGGAAAATGTCCTCGGACAACTCGGCCAGGCGGTCATCGCCGTTCATGTCGTTGGCGATGGTGATGATGCGCCCCTTGCGAGCCCGGACCTCTTCGATGTTGGAGATGGTCTTGTCCAGCAGGTCGTCGTGTGGGGCGATGAAGATCACCGGCGTTCGAACCCAGATCACGCCCAACAGGGCGATGGGGCCATGCTTCATCTCGGCTGCCGGGAGCCCTTCCGCCTGCTTGTAGCTGATCTCCTTGAGCTTGAGGGCCCCTTCCATGGCCACCGGATAGCTCACCCCGCGGCCCAGGAACAGGAAGAACTCGGCGTCCAGATACTTGTCCACCAACGCCTCGATCTGGTCCTTCTTCTCCAGGATCTGCTCCACCTGCTCTGGGATACGTTCCAGCGCCTCCAGCAGGCGCATGCCCACCGTGGGAGACATGTCCTTCATGCGCCCCAGCGTGATGGTGAACAGCAATAGCGTTGTCACCTGGGACGTGAAGGCCTTGGTGGAGGCCACGGCGATCTCGGGGCCGCTGCGGATGTAGATACCGCCGTCCGACTCGCGGGCGATGGTCGAGCCCACCGCGTTGACCAGCCCGGCGACCCGCCCGCCCTTGCGCTGGATCTCCCGCATGGCGGCCAGGGTGTCCGCCGTCTCACCTGACTGGCTGATGGCGAAGTACAGCGTGTTCTTCTCGATGATCGGGTTTTTGTAGCGGAACTCGCTGGCCACCTCGACCTCGCACGGCACCCGGGACAGGGTCTCCAGCAGGTAGCTGGCCACCAGCCCGGCGTGATAGCTCGTGCCACAGGCGATGAGCTTGATGCGTTTGATGTCGAAGAACTCGCGGCGTTCCAGCCCCAACCCCCCGAGACGGGTCGTACCGAACTCGGGGATGATGCGCCCGCGGAAGGCCCGCTTGATGCTGGTGGGCTGCTCGAAGATCTCCTTGAGCATGAAGTGTTCGAAATCGCCCTTTTCGATCTGATCGATGCGCCAGTCCACCTCCTGGACTTCCTTGTCCACGTGGGAATCGTCCAGGGTGGTTGTACGGTAGTCCTCCGGGTGCAGGATGGCGGTCTCGCCGTCCTCCAGATAGATGACCCGCTCCGTGTGGCCGATGATGGCGGTCACGTCGCTGGCGACGAACATCTCCTCGTCCCCCACGCCGATGACGATGGGGGAGCCGTTCCGGGCGACGATGATCTCCTGGGGCCGGTCCTCGGCGACTACGGCGATACCGTATGTCCCTTTGACGTACAGCAGCGCGTTCTTCACCGCTGCGTCCAGGTCGCCCTTGTAGTGCTTGTGGATCAGGTGAGCCAGCACCTCCGTGTCCGTCTCGGTGACGAACACGTACCCGTCCTCCATCAACATGCGCTTGAGGGAGATGTAGTTTTCGATGATGCCGTTGTGCACCACGGCGATGCGATCACTGGTGCTGGCATGGGGATGGGCGTTGACGTCCGTGGGTAGCCCATGAGTGGCCCAGCGGGTATGTGCGATGCCACAGGTGCCCTGGTACTGCCAGTAGGGTGCGGGTACCGACCGCTCCATGGCCCGGATCTTCCCGGCCTTCTTGTGGATCTTGAGGGCCCCCTGACTCACCAGCGCCACCCCGGACGAATCGTACCCTCGGTACTCCAAACGCTTGAGCCCCTCCACCAGGAGCGGTACGACCTTCCGTTTGCCTACATAGCCGACGATGCCACACATGCGGCGACTCCTCTCAGCGTGTTTTGATGCTCCAGCCCTGTTCCGTTGAACCGGACCGATCCGCGAACGGGAACAGGCGAGCGTTCAATCTGTCTAGATCTGGAGACGAAATCGGCGCGTACGCCATTCGATCAGGCCTGTTTGAAAAATCGAGGAGGGAGCCCTCAGCGCTCAACGACGACGCAGGGCCAGGACGAATCCACCGAACACCAGGAACAGCATGGACGCCGGCGAGGGACGCCCGTTGGAAGCCACGTCGCAGCGGGCGGTGGGGAAGATCGGGTCGTCGATGTAGATATGGCCCTGCACGAAGTCCAGCTCACTCTCCGAATCGGGATTGCCGTTTTCGCTGACCTTGAGGGACAGGGTGAAGTCCCACGGCCCCTTGGTCACGTCGTCGATCTCGACGACCAGGAAGGCGTAGGGGCTGGTGGAGGCCGTGACCAGCGTGTTCAGCTTGACGCCGTCCGTCGGCTCCTGGTCGATCGCCCAGGTGTAGAGCAGGTCGGTTGCCTCGGGGTCGTAGCTGCCGGTGCCGTCGAAGCGCAGGGTCACCATCCCGGCGAGATAGCGGGCCTGCTGGTCGTAGCCGGCGTCGGCCACGGGGGCCAGGTTCGCGCATTCCTCGTCGTCACCGTCGACATCTTCGTTGCAATCGTTGTCGATCTCGTCGTCGCAGACCTCGACCGCTTCAGGGTTGACGTCGGCGTTGTCGTCGTCACAGTCGAGTTCTTCCGGTTCATAGGCGCCGACACAGTCGTCGTTCGCGCCGTCCACGAATCCGTCGCCGTCGACGTCGAATCCCTCGTCGATGGTGTCGTCACAGTTGTCGTCTGCGCCGTTGCAGATCTCTACGCCGTCCGGGCTGATCGCCGCGTCCGTGTCGTCGCAGTCCCCGTCACACTCGGTGTAGGTGTCGCCGTCGTCGTCCACGTCCTCGGAGGTCGCGTCGTCGCAGTCCGTGTCCTGCCCGTCGCAGATCTCGGTGGCGCCGGGGAACACGGTGGCGTCGGTGTCGTCACAGTCGGCCGGGTCGTCGCAGGCGCTGAAGCCGTCGCCGTCGCCGTCCCCGAGCTCGTCCGTGGCGTCGGTGCAGTCGTTGTCGATGCCGTCGCAGAGCTCCATGTTGCCAGGGAACCGCTCTGCGTCGTCGTCGTCGCAGTCATCGTGGCACGTGGAGTAGCCGTCCATGTCCAGGTCGTCGAGGTTCAGCGTGGCGTCGTTGTCATCGCACTCGATGCAGGCCAGCCAGCCGTCCTCATCGACATCGACCTCGGTCGGGCCAACGCTACCGTCGCAATCGTTGTCTGCGCCGTCACAAACCTCGGTGTTGCCCGGGAAGGCATCCGCGTTGGTGTCGTCGCAGTCCAGATCACAGTCCGAACCGTCGCCATCGGCGTCAAAAATGTCCGGCGTTCCGCCGTCACAATCGTTGTCGATGCCGTCGTTACAGACCTCCGCAGCGCCGGGATAGACCAACGCATCGGCGTCGTCACAGTCCCCGTCGCAGCCTGTGAAGCCGTCACCGTCCACGTCGTCTTCCAACGGATCGGTGGCGCCGTCGCAGTCGTTATCGAGCACGGCGTCACAGACATCTGGAGCACCGGGATAGACGGTGTTGTCGCCGTCATCGCAGTCCAGGTCGGAGCCAGAGGGGCACGAGACGTCCCCTGGGTCTCCCCAACCATCACCATCCAGGTCGGTACACTGAGCGCGAGCGTCAGCTGACCAAATCAACACTGCAACTAGAGCCGGTACCAGAACGGCCATCGTCGTGAACGGATTCCGCATGACATCTCCCATTGACGCGAATTAGGCAGAATGACCACTCTTTAGTATCTGAGTGGCACTACAGTGTCAAGGCGAGCCAATCGTGGCAAGCTCCCGTTGTTGTTGGCAGAAATGGAGTCTCAAATCCGTGCGTTTTTCGCAGCCGAGAAGCACCTGCACGCGGTCGATCGCCGGATTCCCTCGACGGGATCGATCCCGATGGTCTCGAGGCACCGGTTTCACGATCCCCGGTGAGGTATTCCTGGTCCATCGCGAGACCGCCGGCTTTGCGCTGATATTTCTACTATTTTTTTACCTCGTGGCGAGCTCGACGGCGTGCGCCCCCCCGGCCGCCCCCCCACCGGGCGCGCTCCACAACCAACCTTCAGGATTATCGATGGTCATTACGGACGACAGGCAGGTGCACACCACCCCCGACGGGATGCGGCTCGTCGCCCGTCAGGCCCAAGTCGATGGGTACCCGACCATGCGTATCGAGGTCATCGGAGCCGAGCAGGTACCCGACGATTTTCTGAAGGGAAGATCCACCGACTGGTCCGGCGGGCAGGGCAGCTACAAATACGGCCGCTGGGCCACGCCATTGGGCCACGGCTTCAGCTTGACGGTGCACCTCACCAGCCCCCAGCTGTCCCTGTCCGTGGAGGCCACGGTGTGGGATGAGAGGCTGCTGATGCGGCGTGATTACTTCCGGGAGAACTTCTGGCCGATGATCCGGTCCATCGAGTTGACGGAGCCGGTGGTTCCTTAGGAACGGTCGTGCCAGGCGCCTTTGGCGCCAATGCGCAACTCGCTCCTAAGGCCTCAATTCGGCGGCCTGGTTCCAGGTCTCACCGTGGCCGATGACCACGTCCTCGTACCAGAGTTCGCCCTTGAGATCGGCCTGGGCGTACTTGACGTGGATATCGTACTTGCCGGCCGGGATGATGTGCTTGGAAACGCCGGTGACGTCGATGACCGCCGAGGCCGCCACCTTGTCGGCGCCCGCGTAGATGACCCGCATGATCGACTTCTCCGAGACATCGTCACCGCCGTAGGTCACCACGACGTCGAGCAGGCCGAGCTCCTTCTCCAGGTCGATCTCCATCTCGATGAGCTGGGACTCTTCTTCAGCGGGTGCCACTTCCCCGTCTTCCCCCGCGTCGCCTTCCGCTTCCTCCGTCGCCTGGCCTTCGTCGGGCTCCTTCGTTCCTTCGGCTGCGGCCTCGGCACCTTCCGCAGCTGCGTCGTCCCCGGCTGCCGCCGCCGCGGCTTTGGTGTCCTCGATCTCCACGTTCTCGAGGGTCTTGTCGCCCCAGGTCACCTGCTCGGCGCTCGGCTGGTAGACCACCCTCACGTCGTAACGGCCCGGCTTGATCACGAGCCGCTTGCCCGCCGGGCCCTGGTCCGAAGCGACGGCGAACTCGACATTGGAGCCAGGACGGTAGAAATAGACCATCGATTGGTCGTTCACGTCCTCGCCGAAGTTCTTGGCGTGCATGATGAAGCCGTGCAAGGTGACCGCGAAGTCGTAGTCCTTGACCAGCTGGGCCATGCCACCCTCGACCGCGAGCCCCTCCAGCCAGGCCTCCCGCTGCAGGGTTTCCGTCTCCTGGTACACGGCCAGCACGTCATAGACACCCACGGGGACGGCCAGCGCCTCTTCCGCGCTCTGCCCGGTCAATAGCGGCTCCCCCCGAACGGGCCCCTCGTCCCCCTCGGTGACCGGGAACACCGAGTAGGTCACCTTGCCCCGTACGTCCACCTCGTCGTTGTAGAACTTGAGATTCAGGAATCCAATCGGGGCCTCCACCTTGACCTTGTACTTGGCGGTCCGGCCGGCATGGACCTGGAC
Source organism: uncultured Rickettsiales bacterium (assembly GCA_964504165.1). GTDB lineage: Bacteria > Myxococcota_A > UBA796 > UBA9615 > CAYRNR01 > CAZDDH01. The sequence goes on from CAZDDH010000022.1 coordinate 53,541, forward strand.
GCCCGTGATGGTGCCCTCGAAGCGCGTGACCTTGGACTGCCGGTAGACCAGCTTGGCCGTGTACGTCCCCGGTGCGATGCTGATCACCTCGTTCCCAGGTGTCTTGCCCGCGGGGTTGGCTTCGTCCCCACCTGTGAAGAGTTCGATACTCACTTCTTTGTTGATGAGCCGATCCACGTGCTGGATATCGAAGGTCACGCCGCCCGACTCAGCCGGTTGATCGCCATCTGGTTTGGAGACACCGGAGACACGGGTCACGATACCTTCGCCGGCGACCCCCTCGAGAACAACGGCCTCGTTGCCCATACCTTCGCTGTCCCCACCCCCACCGCAGGCGGTCAGGAACAACAGCAGGGTAGTCAGCGAGCACAACCAAACAGCGCGTGGGTATCGACGCATCTTCGGCCTCCGTTCACGAGTGGCGTGTTTTCCAGTGTACTCGTTCTGGGCAATGGAATGCCGAATCGGGGTCAGGAGCGCTTCTTGCCGTCGTCCTGCAAATCGTCCAGGTCGATCTCGATGGCGCCCATTCCCCCGGGGGCAGATGGCTGGATCGCGATGACGTCGATGTCCCCGTCGAACTCGGGGGTTTCCCCCGTGATGGCCGCCAGGCTCGCGCTCTTGGGAATCTTCACCTGCTGGGGTTCGACTTCCAGAGAATCCTCACCGGTCCCGTCCAGGGAGTCGTCGGTCATGTCCACGACCAACGCAATGGGCTCGGAGGCCAGCGCATCGTCGAGCCCCGTCCCCACCTGGACGATGAGATCATCCTCCTGGTGGACCTCGATGTTGCTGGTGATCAGCTTGAAATCATCTTCGTCCATGTCGTTCTGGGGCGGCGGCGCGGAGTCGGACGGCAGCTGAAGTTCGATCTCCGGTTCGGATTCGTCCGCTTCGAGGACCAGCGGCACCGAGTCCGGTGAGTCGTTCACCTCGATCTGCAGATCTTCGGCGATCTCCACGTCTTCGATATCAATGGAAAACACCGGTGACTCGCTCTCGAGGAAGCTGGGCACGGCGCGAGCCGGGCCGGTGATGGACGAGAGGTCCAGGTCGGCGGAGATCTCGTCGGGCTCGTCGAGGAGCAGGTCCTGGTCGTCATCGTCCAGTTCCAGGGGCGGATCGCTATCGTCGAATTCGATGTCCAGATCGCCGGGATCGAGGTCGGGAAGCTCTTCCTCACCGTCATCGACCAGATTGGGTTCGATCGCCAGCCCGATGGGTTCGGGTAGCTCTGCCGAGACCGGTGCAATCGTGGATATCTCGGGCGCCTCCGTGGAGATGGGCGAACTCTCCTCGCCGCTGACTTCCATGTCCTCCAGCTCGGACGAAACCGGTTCAAGATTGACGCTGGGCTTGCTGTCCTCGGCGAATTCGAGGCTCACGCTGGGCTTGCTGTCCACCCCTGGTGCTGCCGGTTCCAGTGACAGGGAGGCCGGCTCCACCAGTTCTCCAACGCCCACGTTGAGCTGGATCTGGAGATCCTCGCCGTCATCCTCCTCCCCCGGGCCGATGCTGTCCACCGACTCCTCGCCTTCATCTGCAAGGTCTGGGAGCGCGGAATCGCCGGCATCCTCGTCTTCCGGCGACGGCTGCCCGGACTCGTCGGGCAATCCCAGATCAGGTGGTTCCAGCAGAGGTTCATCCGGCAGCTCGGCGGCAATCCCATCGCTAGGAAGTCGATCGGGTTCGGCCAGATCCTGGGGAAGCTCCAGGTCCGGTGGCGCCGGAAGCTCGTCAGGCGGCACCCCATCCAGGTCCTCGCTGACCTCATCCGAACCGTCTAACTCTTCGGGATCGGGGATCGTCGATTCGGTGATCGACGTGGACTCGGGAATGTCCGTCGAATCGGCCGCTACGGTGGCGTCCGGAACGTCGGCTCCGTCCGTGGAATCACCATCGTCCACGGCGTCCGTGTCGTCGGCGGCATCGGTGAGGTCATCGGCAACTTCGGGAGCATCGCTGTCGATTTCTTCGGCAGCTTCCGGGGTGTCCGCGGCGGCGGCACCGTCGCTGCCGTCGTCGGCATCGGTGTCGTCAATCGCGTCGGTCGAGGAGCTGACGCCGGATCCATCGGCGCTGTCCGTGGCGCCGTCTGCGCTGTCCGCGGCGTCGTCTGCGCTGTCCGTGTCGGGAGGCTCATCCTGTACGTCGGTGTCATCGCCTGCGTCGGCACCGCTATCTTCGCCGACGTCGCTGTCGTCGTCGTCCGCGCCGATGCCTTCGCCTTCGTCGATGCCGTCCGTGGATTCGTCGCTCTCGCCGGTATCCGACGCAGCGTCGGCGTCTTCGACCGGTTCCTCGGGGCCGCCTGGAGAGGGCACCAAGGGCTCGTCGCCCACTTCGGGCCCGTCGACGAATTCACCGGAGTCCGGTACCTCGTCGGCCCATTGCGCGGCCGGTTCCCGGCCCACACCGAGTGGATCGTCCGGTGCTTCGGCGGTCATGTCCCGTGCTGGACTCTTGGTCTTTGCCAGCGCCTTCCGCTCGTCGCGGGACAGCCAGAGTTCGATGCTAGGGGGACCTGCCGGGAGGTCCTCCTCGTCGTCCTCCTCCGTCTCCCCGGCCGGCAAGACGCCCTCCAGCTCTCGGATCGCGGCCTGGAAATCTGAATCGTCACCGAGGAATTCCTCGAGTGAATGCCCATCCCATGACGGGATGCCGCCCGTGTCTTCCAGTTCCCCGAACTCGTCGCTCCATTCAGGACCGGTCACTCCATCAAACTCGGACAGACTCCGTTCGACCTCCGCCATGACGTCCATGAGTTCAGAGGTATCCGGCGCAACAGCCTCCTCGTCCTCGGCGGGCTCCTCCTCGGCGGCGGGCTCCTCCTCGGCGGCGGGCTCCTCCTCCTCGACGGGCTCCTCCTCCTCGACAGGCTCCTCCGCCGCGGCGGATTCCTCGTCCTCGGTGGGATCCTGTGCTCGGGATTCGTCCTCCCCCAGGTCCACGACGTCGACGTCTTCCATGTCCAGGCCTTCGGCGGCCAGCAGAGCGGACATGGTCTCGAGGTCGTCCAGGAACGACAGGTTGGTTTCATGGGCGATCGTGGAGCCGGAATCAGAGCTCTCGGTCGCCTCGTTGAGTTCTTCCAGCGACACGGCGCGGATGGCTCGACTACTTTCGGTCCGGGAGTTGCGACCATGTCGGCTCGGAACACCGAGCCGCCTGAGGCGCCTCTTTCGAGGTCGCGGGGTCTTGAACGTACGCGCCATCCCTGTTCCTTCGCGCTCTGCGCTCCACCTGGTTGGCCAACCGAGCTAATATTCCCTGATTCCGTCCATCCGGTCTACTTTGAAACGGCGTCCATCCAGCTGTCAAACAGGAGCCCGGTCCATGCTGCTGATCGCACCAGACAGTTTCAAGGGATCCGTCGCCTCAACGGATGTGGCGCAGGCGTTGGCCGATGGGTTCACGCATGTCCGGCCCAGCGAGCGGGTCGTGTGCCTCCCCCTGGCAGACGGCGGTGAAGGCACCGTGGCCGTACTCGCGCGCGCTGTAGCCGGTGCCGTCGTCACCGTGGAGACGATCGATCCCTGGGGCCAGCCCCTTCACGGCGAGTACCTCCGGGCCGACCAGACCGTACTTGGGCTACCGCCGCCCGTGGCGGTGGTGGAGTGGGCCTCTGCTGCTGGATTCGTGGACTGCTGCACCCCGGACCAGGCTTGCCAGGCGGACTCCGGCGGGGTGGGCCGGATCATCCGTGCAGCGGTCGGCGACGGGTGCCGTTCGCTGGTGCTGGGCCTCGGGGGGAGTGCGACAAGCGATGGCGCCGCTGGCCTGCTCAGAGAACTAGGTGCGGAGCTGCTGGACGCTGCGGGCCAAGCCTTGCCCCCGGGGGGATCCGCTCTGAAGCACCTGGACAGGGTGAACGTCGCCGGGCTGCTCCGGCTACCCACGGTCCTGCTGGCTGACGTGGACATCCCTCTGCACGGGCCGGGGGGGACGATCGCCATGTTTGGCCCACAGAAGGGCGCGGACACGGACGGCCGAAGGCAGCTGGACTGGGCCTTGCACCGCTGGGCCGCTGTCGTCGACCCGGACGGCCGCCACCCCCCTATCGCGGGCGCCGGCGCCGCCGGAGGGGCTGGCTTCGGCCTGATGGCCCTGCTGGGAGCACGACTCCGCCCCGGCGCCTCGGCGGTGGCCGACATCTGCCAGCTGGACCGGCATCTCGCGGAGGCGGACGCCGTGTGGACCGGTGAGGGCCGGTTGGACGCGACAACCCTGAGGGGCAAGGTGGTATCCACCGTGCTGGATCGGGTCCGGCGGATCGACCGGGTCCTCCCCCACACCCACATCGGCGGTGACCTCGGCCCCCGGGCCGACCCTCTGGGCGAGCCCCCCCGCGCCCGGATCGTGACCCTGGTCCAGCCGCCGTCGGTGGAACCGCCGCCCTCCTGGTCGGGGATGGGCACTCCCCTCGACCCAGCAACAGCGATGGCACAGGCCACCGCGGAGTTAGGTCGGATCGCACGCGCCATCGCACACACACGTGCGCATGATGGACGGGCGGGCGTGCTATAGTTGCATTTGTGTTGGATAGCGTAAAAAATGCGGGTTTCGCCGCTCCAACACTGCGTGGGGACGAGGGGTGACAAGAAACCGGGGTTCCGCTGGGAAACTCTGAACAGACAGATTGCAGGACGAAGGCGTACCTGAAGCAGGTCCTGATAGACCGGTTGCTATACGGCAAGAAGCCGTAACGAGAGGTGATTTCATGCGTGGCTCCCTGACGATAATGGCGTTGATTGCGACGTTCTGGCTGCTGGCCGGGCTGGCTGGATGTGCCGGCTGCAACGACAAACCGGCGGATGACGACGATACGACCTCCGACGGCGACGTGGACGGGGACGGCTACACCGAGGACGACTGCAACGACATCGATGCCGATGTGTACCCTGGCGCCGACGAGGTCTGCGACGGCATCGACAACAACTGTGATGGCGTGGTGGATGATGGGTTCGATACCGACGGCGACGGCTATACCACCTGCGGCGGCGACTGTGACGACACGGATGGCGCGGTGAATCCAGGCGTCGGTGAGGAGTGCAACACCGTAGACGACAACTGCGATGGCCTGGTGGACGAGGCCTACGATTCGGACGGCGACGGCTACACCACTTGTGGTGAAGATGGCGAGGTCGGCACCGAAGATGACGACTGCAACGATGCCGACCCCGACATCAATCCGGATTCGCTGGAAGCCTGCAACGGCCTGGACGACAACTGCGACGGCGTCATCGACGAGGGGACCGGCACGGACGGCGACCTCGACGGATTCACCGAATGCGACGGGGACTGCGACGACACCAATGCGGACACCTACCCGGGCGCCATCGAGATCTGCGACGGCGAGGACAACGACTGTGAGGACGGCGTCCCGTCCGCCGAGGCAGACGCCGACATCGACGGCTTCATGGTGTGCGACGGGGACTGCGACGACGCGGACGCCAACACCTACCCCGGCGCCGACGAGCTCTGCGACGGCCTCGACAACGACAGCGACGGCGTCCCGGGCGACGACGAGATCGACGACGACGGCGACGGGTTCAACTAGTGCGCCGACGGGGACTGCGACGACACCAACCCCAACGCCTATGTGGGCGCCGCTGAGGTCTGCGACGGCACGGTGGACAACAG
>CAZDDH010000023.1:0-15199 GCA_964504165.1 uncultured Rickettsiales bacterium
GTCGTCCGCGGTGTCGTCATCGTCCGCGGTGTCGTCGTCGTCCGCGGTGTCGTCGTCATCGGCCTGGCTGTCGTCGTCGTCCGGAGCACCGACGGACAGGCCGCCGTCGCAGCCGAGCAGGCCGAGCGCCAGGAACAGACCTGGCCAGATAATGAATATTGAACGCGCCATCCTGGCACACTCCCCACCCCATGATAACGCGGTAGATGGATGTTGGGGGAGCTAGAGTTGGCGCGAGGGATCAGCGCCCCAGCAACCCAAGGCTGAGCCACGGGATGTAGGTCACCGCCAGCAGCGCCACGAACAGCACGAAGATGTACGGGAAGGTGGCCTTGATCACCTGCCCCAGCGGCCGGTCGAAGAAGCTGGAGCTGACGAACAGGTTCATGCCCATGGGCGGCGTGATGTAGCCGATCTGCAGGTTGACGATGAAGATGATCGCGAAGTGCACCGGATCGATGCCGTAGGCGATGGCGATGGGCGCCAGCAGCGGGGCGACGATCATGATCGCGGACATGATGTCCATGATGCAGCCCAGCAGCAGCAAGAAGATGTTGCACAGGATCAGGAAGCCGATCTTGCTGTGCACCGACTCGTTGAGCCATGCGGCTGCGGCCTGGGGGATCATCTCCTCGGTGAGGAACATGCTGAAGGAGATGGCGAGCACCAAGATGGCGAACAGCACCCCCATCATCGAGCCCGAGTCCACGAAGGTGTCCACCAGCTTCTTCATCGTCATCTCACGATGCACGAACAGCTCGACGACCAGGGCGTAGATCACCGCCACCGCCGAGGCCTCCACCACCGTGAACCAGCCCAGGTAGATGCCCAGGAAGATGATCACGATCAGCAGCAGCGACAGCGCCCCCTTGCGGGCGGAATCGAGCATCTCGGACGAGGAGAATGACTGGCGGGCCTTGCCGTCTGGATCGGCGGCGATCATGGAATACGCGATGAGCACGCCACCGACGATCAGGCCGGGCAACACACCGGCGATGAACAGCTCGCGGATGGAGATGGGTTTCCCGTCCACCGGCGCCATGATGGCGTAGATGATCATCGGGATGCTGGGGGGGATCAGGATGCCCAGCGTGCCCGCGGAGGTCACCAGCCCCAGGGAGAAATCCTCGTCGTACTTGAGCTTGACCATGGCCGGGAAGAGGATCCCGCCGATGGCGATGACCGTCACCGGCGCGGACCCGGAGATGGCCGCGAACATCATGCACGCCACCACGGTGGTCACCGCGACGCCGCCGGGAACCCAACCCACCAATGATCGCGCGAAGCGGATCATGCGTTCGGCGATGCTGCCCGAGGTCATGATGCCGCCCGCCAACACGAAGAACGGGATGGCCAGCAGGACTTCCTTCTTGACCGAGCTGTACATATCGTCGGCGACGTTGATCAGCTCTCCGTTGCCCAGCAGTAGCACCGAGAGCATCACCGCCGAACCGATGATGACGAACAGGGGCGAGCCGACGACGAGCATCACAAGGCAGAACACGAAGATCAGCCAGCCGACAGCCTGGACCTTGAAGACCAGGAATCCACCGATGATGATGCCGGGCAGCACGCCGGCGAGGATCAGGTCCTTGCGGGACATGTCCTTGCCGACGACGGCCCGCAGCGACCGCGGCTCGGGGCGTTTGCCCTCCTCCTCGAGTTTCTCGTCGTCCAGGCTGGGCTTCCAGATGCCGGCGATGGCGCGGCAGCCCATCATCACCAAGCTGATGGGCATCATGATCTGGACGATCCAGATGGGGACCGGGAACACCCCCTCCTTGTCGCCGAACTCGTAGGATTCCAGGGTCAGATCCAGGCAGTACCTAGCCAGGATGAAGCAAAATACCGCCGTGAAGATGGCGCCGAAGAAGATGGCGACCTTGGAACCGCTGGTACCGCAGGCCTTGGGGGCCACGTCGATGGCCAGGTGCTTGCGCTGGCGGGACGCGATGGAGGCCCCCAGGAAACCGGACCAGATCATCAAGAACAGCGCCAGCTTGGTGGCCCACGGCCATTGCAGGTCGATAAAATCGAACCAGCGGTCGCAAGCGGTGACGAACACCGCCAATACCATCACCGACATTGCGGTTACGAGCAGGGTGCGCTCGATGAAGTACCAGGTCTTGTCCACCACCCGCCACACCACGCGGATGGTGGCGAAGAGGGTCGTGAAGGCCATCACGATGGTGAAGACGATCTGGGTCAGCAGCCAGCCGATGAGGGTCCAGAATCCGGACCATCCCTTGGACGCATAGATGAATATCTGTTTCAGCATCTTGCGCCCCTCACCTGTACAGCTCGTCCAGGAGATCCTGGAACTTGGCCGTGACGACCTTACGTTTGACCTTCAGTGAGGGCGTCAGCTCCTCACCCACCTCGAAATCCTTCTCCAGTACCTCCCAGTACTTGATGGTCTCCCATGACGGGAGCTTCTTGTTGGTCTCGGCCATCTGCGTGTCCACCCGGTAGCGGACCTTGGGGTGGCGGGACAGCTCGGCGAAGGAGTCGAACTCGATGTCCCGTTCCTCGGCGTACTTGCGGACCTCTTCTTCGTCCAGGGTGACGAGCCCCACCAGGTACTTCTGTTTGTCGCCGTACACCACCGCCTGGCTGATGAACGGCTGCTGCTTGATGAGCCCTTCGATGTTCTGCGGGGCGATGTTCTTGCCGCCGGAGGTGACGATCAGGTCCTTCTTGCGGTCGGTGATACGTAGGAAGCCGTCCGGGTCGAACTCACCGATGTCGCCGGTGTGTAGCCAGCCGTCGATGAGGGTCTCTTCCGTGGCCTCCGGGCGCTTGTAGTACTCCACCATCACGTTGCGGCCGCTGAGCAGGATCTCGCCGTCGTCGGCGATCTTGATGCCCACGTCCTTCAGCGGCTTGCCCACGGTGCCGAACCGGTAGTCGTCGATGCGGTTGAGGCTGGCGGCGGCCATGTTCTCGGTCATGCCGTAGCCTTCCAGCACCAGCACGTCGATGGAGTGCATGAACACGGCGATCTCGCGGGACAGGGGCGCCCCGCCGGAGATGAAGAACCGCAGCTTGCCGCCGAACACCTTGGCCAGCTTGCGTAGCACCAGCATGTTGGCCATCTCACCCAGCAGCACCAGGTGGGGGTACTTCCACCAGCGGTAGCTGCCCTTTTGCTTGGCCTTGCTGATCCAGCCCCCCACGGTGGTGGCGAACCAGAAGAGCTGGCGGCCCAGCCGCAGCCCCTTGGCCACCTTGGTGGTGATCTGGCTGTAGACCTTCTCGTAGATGCGCGGCACGGAGAACACGAAGGTGGGCTGCACCTCCGCCATGTTGTTCATCAGCGCCGGGATGCTCTCGGCGTAGGAGATGGCGTACCCCTGGGCCAGGGACCCCAGGCAGCCGATGCGCGCGAAGATGTGCGCCATCGGCAGGAACAGGACCGTCTCGTCCATGTAGTCCACGTCGAGGGCGTCGGAGACCGCCGCGATCTCGAACAGGATGGAGTCGTGGGTGATCACCGCGCCCTTGGGCATACCGGTGGTCCCCGACGTGTAGACGATGGTGGCCCAGTCCTCCCGCTTCACCGCCTCCAGCCGTGCGTCGAGGTCGACGGTGCCGCCGTCCAGGGCTTCCCGCCCCTCCTCCCGGTAGCGCTGGAAGGTGGTGATCAGCTCGTCATCGGAGCGCACCTTGCCGCTGAACTGGATGGCCCTCTTGAGGTCGGGCAGCTGGGCCTGGATCTGCTTGATCTTGGACTGCTGCTCCGCGTCCTCGATGAACACCGCCCGGGCCCCACTGTGCTCCAGGATGTAGAGCACCTCGTCGGGCATGTTGGACTGGTAGACCGGGACGGTGACGGCGCCGATGGAGAGGATCGCCAGGTCGGCAATCTGCCACTCCATGCGGCTCTGGGAGAGGATGGAGACCCGGTCACCCGGTTCGATACCCTCCTTGATCAAACGGGCGGCGATCTCGTCCACCCGCTTGCCCAGATCCGTCCACGAATAGCTGACCCACTCGTGAGTCAGTTCACTCTTCTGCCGCACGGCGACCCGCTCGTCGAAGCGCTCCACCGCCTGGCGCAGGAGCGCACCGGTGGAGTTCACCTCGTCGAGTTTCGCCGGCGGGGGTTCGATGAATTCGGCCACGGCCGACCCCCCGTGTTAGTGGCTTGCGCGATATAGCTTCGTAGCGGCCTGGACCGTGTTGATGTAGGTCTTGCCGATGGTGTCGTAGAACTGGGCCGGGACGTCCGCGCACAGGTCCTCGAAGACCTTCCGCTCTTCGGGGGTCATCTCGTAGATGGTGATGTCCTCGTCGCGGAACATCTGGATCAGCTCCGGCGTCATGTCTCGTACGGACTGGCGGCCCGCCGCGGTCTCGGAGACGCGGTCGCCGATGAGCACCGTCTGCAGCTCGGGGGGCAGGGAGTCGTAGAACTCCTTGTTGAAGATGATGATGGCCGGCTGGAACATGTGGTTGCTGATCGTGTAGTGATCGATGCCCTCGTACCAGCCCGTCGCGGCGGTGAACAGCGGCGTGTTGGAGAAGCCGTCGACCATGTTGGTCTGCAGCGCGCCCAGCACCTCGGGCACCGGCATGGAGATGGCCTGGGCGCCCAGCGCCTTGAACATGGCCAGGTGCACCGGGGACTCCTGGGACCGCATCTTGTACTTCTTGATGTCTTCCGGTGTGTGGATCGGCGCGCCCTTGGTGGCGAAGCTGTGCCAGCCGTTGATGTGCCAGTAGCCGAACTCGAAGCCGTTCTCGGCCAGCAGCTCCGTCATGGGACCCTGGAGGTGCTCGTCCATGACGAAGTCGGCCTCGGCGTCGCTCTGGAACATGAAGGGCAGGTCGAAGACCTGGAAGGCATCGAGGCCGGCGCCTTCGGCCAGCGCGGCGGTGGAGCCGCCCCAGCCCTGGATCCGGTTGCGCCGCAGGGAGCGGACCATCTCCACCTCGCCGCCCAGCGTGCCGCCGAGGTACAGCTTGAACTTGATGCGTCCGTCGCTCTCCTTCTCGACCCGCCGCTTGATCTCCTCGAGCTGCGCGGCCCAGGGGGTGCCCACGGGAGCCACGGTGCCGAACTTGATGGTGAACTCGGCGTCCGCCGCGTCGGCGTTGTGGTTGTACGCGCCGATGGCGAGCACGGACATCAACCCCAGAGCGATGAATAGGATGCTCACGGGGAACGTGTTACGCGTGTTGGAACTGGACATGGAACTTCCCTCTCGTTGTTCGAATAGCGCTCGCGCCGGCCTGCCAGCGGCCGGGTGATCCGTCTCCGTCACCGATGGACGGCGGACCTAGAACATATCGTCAATCTGTTCCAGCAGTCGCTTGGCGTTGGCTTGCTCGAGCTTCTGCTCGGCGACGATCTCCGGGATGGAGTTGGGATCGGCGGCGATGACCTCTTCGAGCAGCTTCTTGAACAGCTCGGCGTCCTGCGCCTTGGGGCAGTAGTACTGGGCCTGCAGGACCTTGGTCCCCAGGTAGTTGGGCTCCAGGGCCAGCGAGGCGTTGAAGTGCGCGAGGGAGACGTCGAGGTCACCACCGAAGGCGGCAGGGGCCTTGGCGTAGTACGTACCCAGGATGCGGTCCCCGGCGCCGTAGTAGAAGTCGGGGTCGGTGGCCTGGACCCAGTCCGCGATGGCCTTGAGCTTGGACTTGTTCTTGACGATGTAGGTGAAGCCGCTGAGGGCAGACCACTTGCCCACACAGGCGTAGGCCCAGTAGACCGGCAGGATGTCCGCTGTGGTCATCTTGTCGAGGCACTTGTAGTCCTTGTTGCCGCCGTCCACGCACGCGCGGAATTCTTCATTGGTGGCCATGCCGCGCTCGGCGAAGGAGGCGCCCTTGTCCAGCGCAGCGAGCCGCTCTTCCTTCACTTCCAGGTGGCCGTTGGCCAGTAGGTAGTGGGCCCGCGCCAGCATGCCGAAGACCTCGCCGTTGGTGGCGTCCTTCTCCGTGAACTCGATCCACTTGGCGATGGCGATGTCCAGCTGCGCCTTGTCCTCGCGCTGGGCCCAGGCCGCTTCTGCGTCGATCAACAGCTGCTGCTCTGCCGAGACCGCCGCGCTGTCGCCCTTGACGTACGTGGTCTTCCGACCGCCACAGCCCAGCATGATGCCCAGAGCACCCAAACAAGCCAACGTGAATCCGATCCAGCTACCTCTACTCATGGTCGTTCCTCCCGATTTCACTAGGTCTCCGCCCCCGCAAGAGGCCAGAACATAGCACAGCCGTCTTTGGATGGAAGAAATAGCCTATCGGGCTACTGGATCAGGACGCGCAGATCGTAGTCCGTGGCCAGATTGTGGCGGCAGGCGATCGTCATCGCCACCCGGTCTCCGGCCAAGAACGCAGGAGGATTGGTGAGCTCTTCGGGGTAGGCGTTGCTGATCCCGGTTTCGTTGAAAACCCGCCGTTCATTTGTGCCTTCGAGGGCAAAAACGACCAGGTCCAGGTTGCTCTCCGCGGCCCAGGTCGCTTCGGGTTCGTTGGGCTTGTAGGTGGCGTTGATGCTACCGGCCGGACGCTGGAACCACTCCAACGTGCCTTGCAGCTCAGCGTCTGCACTTACCGTAAAACCGATCCAGTCCACATCCTCGGTGAACCAGCCGGCGTTCAGCGGGATCTCGGAGCCGTCGACGTCGTGTAGCGGCCAGTCGGGCCAGGCTGCATCGTCGTCGTAACCACAGGCGGTGAGGTACCCGTAGAAAAGGATCTCGGTGCCGGAGTAGATCGTCCCTAGATCCTGGATCGTATCGAGGCCCAGGGATTCGTCTTCGAACACGACCAGTTGCTCCGTGACGGCGTCGTCGTCATCACCCATGTGGAGATAGCGCGGCCATTCGGCGCAGCCGGACAGCCCTAGCAAGAGTAGTGCTGCGGCCAGTGTCAGCGGTATGCAGTTCCAGCGAGTCACACCCGACTCCTCATCCACGATGGGATTCAATATAGCCTACCCAAGGGCTGTACGGGTAGGTGGCTCGCTTCTCAGTTCACGTACATGACGCCCGAGACGATGGCCCGGCCCACGCCGACCATGTCGGCTCCAGATGCGACGGTGCTGGTCTTGTCGTTGTAGCACTCGACGTCGATGATGGCCGCTGCGGCGGTAGGAAACTGCTGCGTCGTGGCTGCGGGCACGTCCATGGCGGCGCCGCTGGCGTAGTGACACAGGATGGTCTCGTCGTATTCGAGGGATACTCCGCCGGTATCGATGTACACGTTGACCGCCAGCACGGCGGACGAGCAGTTGCCACCCTGCATGGCGAAGTTCAGCCCGGACATGAACTGGTTGGAAGTGATCTGGTAGGGCGCCAGGCTGGGCAGCACGTTGAAGGTCGCCGGAGCGTTGACCGCATTGGGGATGGTCTCGCTGGAGAGGTTCGTCCCGCCGGGGATGGTCAGCGTGTAGTTGCCTTGGGAATAGGAGCCCACCGACAGCCCCTCGACCAGGTAGTAGATCCCGTTTTGCAGCAGACTGAGCGCGGTGTTCCCCTGCAGGGTCACCGAGGAACCCGCATCGTAGGCTGAGATCTGCACGCCCGTGAGGGTCGTGAAATCCACCGTCGTGCAGTTGCCCATGGCAGGCAGGGCGCCACCCCAGATCGACTCGTTGACCATATCGAAGCTGTCCGGCACGAAGAAGATCGCATAGGCCCAGGTCTCGTCACTGGGAGGCGGGTCGATGACATCGGGGTAGAGGTACTCCACCCGGACCACCTCGGCGAAGTAGCTGGTCAGGCCGCTGAGGTCTTCCAGGTACTCGAAGGCGTTCGCCTCAGCCGCAGAACCGTTGGAGTTCTCCAGGGACACCTCCACGAAACCGGCGGAGTTGGCGGGGGGCACCACCACGGTGCAGCTGCCGGTATCGCAATTCAGAACCTGGGCGGTCGTGTTGCCGAACCAGACGTTGGTCTCGGGCGCGGTGGTGAAGTTGGAACCGAAGATGATGGCCTCGTATTGGCCGGTGAGCGCACCGGACGACGGCGTGATGGAGGAGATGTCCGGGGCGGCCGCAGAACCGGTGTCGTCGTCGTCGGCCAGATCGTCGTCGTCGGCCAGATCGTCGTCGTCGGCCAGGTCGTCATCGTCGGACGCATCATCGTCTTCGACGGCACCGATGTCCTGGCCATCCTGAAAACCGAAGTTACAGCTGGCGCCCATAACGGCAAAGGTACCGATGACGGTGAGCCCAACCAGAATTGTCATCCATCGTTTTGCGGAATCCATAACACTCGTCCCGAGCCGGAGGATTGGTTGCCCGGACTCATCACCGCCCCTCGAGGCGCCGTCTGACCGAGCTTCTCTTGATTTATCCTAGAACACACCCTGGCATTCGCCAAGAAAACCGGGCGATGACGGAGTGGTGGACCGATTGACACGCGATTCCCGGCAAACGTAACGTCCTGCCCATGCCATTCACGCATCCGCTCCTGGCCCCCCTCGACGACGACACCCGGCAGATCTTGCAGCGCTATCGGTTCGACGAATTCGAGTTCGTCGAGTTGGCCCGTTCCCTGGCCGCAGGCGGATTGACCGGCGGCAACCGGTTGGCCGTCGATGTCACACCTCCCCTCGACGGCGACCTCGTGGGGATGGCACCCCATGGGAGCGTGGAAGCCCGGCGGCTGGCGGCCATCGGCCAACAGGCCATCGACGCGGGCCAGCTGGCCGTTGCAGTCCTCAACGGCGGTATGGCCACCCGTTTCGGGGGCGGGGTCAAGGGCGTCACCGACGCATTACCGGGGCGATCATTCCTCCAGATGTTCGGTGACAAGGTGGCCGGCGCCCGCGGTGGGGGGCAGCTTCCGCTCCTGCTGATGAACAGCTTTGCGACGGCAGCGACGACTCGGCTGCACCTGGGCAGTACCGGGCAGCTCGGCCTCGGCCCCAGCGGCGTACGCTGTTTCGCCCAGAGCGTGTTCCCGCGGCTGAACGAGGACGGATCGCTGTTCGTGGGTGAGGCCGGCGGTGTGAGCCTCTACGGGCCGGGCCACGGGGACTTTCTGGACTCCGTCCGCGCGGAGGGGATCGTCCGCTGGCTCCGCGACGAGGGGGTCCGCTACCTGGCGTTGAGCAACGTGGACAACCTGGGGGCTGGCCCGGACCCGCTGATCCTGGGCCATCACATCGAGGCAGGGCGTGCGCTGACCGCCGAGGTCGTCCACAAACGGCCGGGGGACCGGAGAGGGGCGCCCGCGCGGGTCGAGGGGCATCTGGAGATCGTCGAAGATTTCCGGTTCCCCGAGGGTTTTGACCCCGACCAGATCCCGGTCTTCAACACCAACACCTTCCTGTTCGACATCGCCAGCCTCGACCGCGATTATCCGCTGGACTGGTTCCAGGTGACCAAATCGGTGGAGGGGCAGCCTGTGGTGCAGTTCGAACGGCTGGTGGGGCAGGTCACATCGTTTGTGGATGCCACCTACCTGGTCGTGCCGCGAGAGGGGATCGAGTCGCGGTTCTTGCCCGTCAAATCACCGGCGGATCTGGAGGCGCTTCAGCCTTTGTTGCTGGAGAAGTTCGGCCGTCGATAGGGGAGGGGAGTGAGAGGGGAGAGAAGAAAAAATCGCGAAGGTCGCGATGCGGAACGCGAAGGTCGCGATGAAGAGTTTTTTTGGGGGGCGAGGAACTCGTTTCAAGCTCTGCCCATCGCGCCTTCGCGCGCGCTGGACGCGCGGCTTTGCGTCCTTGATGCCACCTGGACGGTGGTCCCTTCTTCTGCCCTTTTCAGGCGCTAGGTCCCCTCTGCTGCGGCCGGTGGATCTTGGCCCGGCTCGGCGGGTTGGTCGGCTGCCGTGGCCGGCTGCTCGGCTCCTTCGGCTGGCTGCTCGGCGCCTTCGGCGGGCGCGGGTTTGGGGTTGATCCAGGACTCGGGCGGCATGTTGAGCAAGGTGATGTACAGCGAGGTGGCGGCCCGGACCACCACGTGGGGCTCGTCGTCGGTCAGGGCATGGAGCATGCGCGCCCGGTTGTCGTCCGAGCAGGAGGCCGCCAGCGGCTTGATGGCGGTCTCGCGGACCAGCGGCAGCGGATCGCTCTGGGCCTTCTCGGCGATGGGCAGGAACGGCGTGTCGGATCGGTAGGAGATGGCGTCCAGGATGGCCAGCTTGTCCTCGAAGGTGCCTGCGTCGAAGTAGCCCTGCAGCGGCTCTAGGGCCGCCGCGTCATCCGAGGAGGCCAGGGCCCGAGCCGCCGCCAGACGTACGCCTACCTCCTTGTCGGCGAGCAACGTCAGCAACGGCTCGTGGGTCAACCCACCGGCCAGGTAGGCCGCCGTGGTGATGCGCACGATGCGGTCTTCGTCGGTGGTCAACGGTTCGACGAGGGATGGCGGTGGGGGCAGCACCGGGGCGACCAGTTCGATGAGGATGCGGCGGTCCCCTTCGGCAGCACGGGACCACGTGGCGCCGTCGAGGGTCCCGTCGGCCCAGCGAGCGGCCAGGGTCTGGACCGGGAACGCACCTGAATCGACACCGTCCGGGTCCACCAGCGCCGCGACCGTGGGATCGACGGCGGCGGCTGCCGTGCGGACCTCCAGTGCCCGCTCGTCGCCCATCCGGCTGCTCAGGCCCAGCCATGCGGTGGCCACGGCCGGGTCGCCCTCATTGGCGGCCATTCCGTAGCGGTCCAGGTGCAACAATCGGTCTTCGGCGAGCATGGCCACCAGGGTCCCACGGCGGACGGTCGACGACCGATCCTCCAGCGAGTTCCGCAGTAGCGCGTCCCCGGCATCGGCATCCTGCACAGCGAGGCGCACTGCGGCCTCGGCTGCGGCGAGGCGTACCTCTTCCACATCGTGCTTCTGCCCGCGGATAATCAGGGGAGCGGCATCGGCCGCAAATCGGCCGGGGAGGGCTTTCATGACCCCGATCACGACCTCGACGCGGGGGGTGATGTAGACGTTGGAACCCGGTGTCGAGGGCGCCCCCTCCAGGACTCCGTCAAAAAACGCGACGTCGGCGAGGGCGTCCCCTCCGCAGCGGGCCAACGGTAGGTAGTCGTCGACGATCCACCCGGCCCCCCGGCTCATCACGACCTGCTCCAGGACATCGGGGTGCTGGCGCTCCATGGCGGTCTGCAGGCGCCAGTATTCGGCCCCCGCTGCGGCCCGCTGATCCAGCTCGAGACGGATCAGCACCTTGTACTCCCAGGCCTTGTAGCTCTGGACGTGCGAGGTCAGGTACCGCTCCAGGTAGTCCAGCGCTTGCCGGTGCTGGTGCGCGGCGAGCAGGGCGTCCACCCGTTTGATCATCTTCTTCTCATGGTTCCCGCAGCCTGCGAACATCAGCGACAACAGGGCGGCGAGCCACAGCAGGGAAAGTACGGTGCGCGTTCGTGTCACGATTCTGGCCTCCACAGCACGGGATGGTAACAGGGATCGGCGTCGACCAAGTAATCTGGGGGTGGAGGACGAACGTGCGACGTCTCGGACAGCTGCTCGTAGCCATGGTGATCTTGGGGACCGGCTGCCCCCAGGGACCGCCGCCCAGCCTCCCCGATGGGGGCCCGGACGAGCCTACCATTGAAGGTACGTTTGGCCTGTTGAATCTGGTTGAGGCGGGGGACACGGCCGAGCTCCACGCAGTGTTCGCGCGGGACCTGCCATCCTCCGGCATCATCGATGGCACCGCCTGGCTGGGGGTGGCGAATCTGGAAAACGGGTTCTGGCGGGTGCCGGAGGTTTCGGATGAGATGGTCCCGGTCGCGGAGCTGGAGAGCGACTGGACCTGGAGCGAGGATGAGTTCTACGACGTCGGAGAGTTCGTGGCCGTGGGGGAGGCGACGGCGACTCGCCGGGAGGGCTGGAGTGACCAGGACTGGGCGGGGGAGTCCCTCGTCTACTACCTGGATGACGGTCTGGACTCGTCTGAACCGGGCTTTGACGGGCCTCTTGGCGTCTCCTGGCCGGGGGGGGCGGATGTCGAAGCGGTGGACGCATCCGCCCAGGTCGCTCCCCTCGAGCCGCTTGCGGTGACCAGCCACGATCCCCAGATCGTTTCGCCTTGGTTCGAGGGCACCGATCTCGAGCTGGAGTGGGACACCGGCGACGGGGAAATCTGGATCACCTTGCTGGGGGATCAACGCTGGTTCACGACCCGTTCCGGCGGCGGAACGTTCACCGTGCCGGCGCATATCCTGGATGAAGCGGCCCTGGACACCTTCGAGGTCCGCGTCTCACGTACCCGTCTGGACACGGTCGCCGTCGGTCCCGGCGCGCTGGCCTACCGTACGACCCGCGAGGAGCGATTGGCCTTCGAACGCCTGGGAACGATTACCCTCACGCCGGACGTTCTCCATCTGGGGAGCCAGGTCACCGCCGAGGCCGTGCACCACGACGGCGTCTTCGTGGACGGGGCGACCACCTTTGATCTGGGGGAGGGGGTCGTCGTGGAATCGGTCACGCTGCCTGACGGAACCGGACCGCTGGCCCAGCTCCAGCTGACGGTCTCCGGGGATGCCCCCACCGGTCAGCGGCCACTGACGGTCACCATCGATGGGGATCAGAGCACCGTCGAGCGGGCCTTCGAGGTCCTGCTGCCACCGGCGGAGACCTGTGAAGAGAGCTACCTGATCACCGGGGGCAATTACCATGGCAACGTCGCGGGCCAGTCCGACGACTATTCGGATCCGTCGGCGTGTACGGGGCATGCGGCCGAGGGGCCGGATGCAGTCTATGCCCTCGAGATCGGTGAAAACACCCTGATGGCGGCGACGTTGCACATACCCGGCGCCGACGCCGTCCTGTATCTGATCGACGACTGTGAACACGCGGCTACGCCGGTGGTCTGTGCGGATATCGGCGGGCAGAACCTGCCGGAGTCCCTGTCGCACGCTCCCCTCGCAGGCGAAGGGGGTGTGTTTTATCTGGTCGTCGACTCGTCTGGGGCGCTCCCGGCGGAATCGGACGGTGGGTTTATCCTGGATGTCGAGATTTTCGGGTTTTAGCCCTTGTTTCTAGGGCGATTTGGCCGGACAAAGCGCAAACGGCGATTCCCCGCTTCATGTTATCGTGACAGACTATTTGGACTGTGCGAATACGTGCAGAACTGCGGCTGTGCCCGGGGGGGTGGAGACCGGCATTCCGATGGCTAAGAGGCCAAAGAGCCCCAGGAAGAAACCGCCCGGACACCGTGCTGGTGTTGCCCCGGGCGAGGGGCCTGTGCTTGCCGATAATCGCGAAAACATCCCCACCGACGAAGAGTTGATCCTGCTGGACGAGTTCGCTTCGGTGTCGGACGTGGCGCTGGTGGACGAGCCCGACGAGGCGATCACCGCGCAGTTCGGCCCTCCCGCCGCGCTGGAATTCTCGGAGGACAGGCTGTCCGGTGAGGACCAGACGGTGCCCATCAGCCTCTCCGACAGCGGCGATGACCCGCAGCCCCCAGAGGAACAGTCCGATTCCCTCGAGCTGGCGGAGGACAGCAATTATCTCCCCGGCCGGCCTGCCCCGCCTCTACCGTCCGACGACGACCTGGCGTTCCCGTCTCCGATCCGCGGCGGCAAGCGACGTCAGCCCGAGGCCCCCTTGCCCGAGGAGTTCGAGCGGACCGTGCAGAGCCCGTCCGATGCGTCGATGGAGACGTCGATGGAGACGTCGATGGAGACGTCCATGGAGACATCGATGGAATCGTCGATGGAGCAGGGGCACTTCTACGACACCGGCGAACCCTTGCTCATCTCGGGCACATCCCGCGACAGCCTGGGATCGATGTCCGATGATGGCGAATTCTCGGACGAGAACTCGTTGGATGTGATGGGCATGGTGGTGGAGGAGTCGCGGGAGATGTCGGTCTTCCAGACCGGCGAGCTGGGGGAATCCGGTTTTGACTCTCTAGACCGGATGCCCGAGCACGTGCCCGTCGAGCCCCCCACCGAAGAGCTGGATCTGATGCTGGATGCCAGCGTGTCGGGCACCGTGCGGGACGGCATCATGTCGTTGCGCCGCGGTATCCGGGGTGAGGCCATCCGGCACTTCGAAAAGGCGCTGCGATCCGACCCCGAGGACACCATGGCGCAGGCGTACCTCAAGCTTGCCCACGAACTACTCGTTCGGGACGCCCTGCCGGGGGCCAAGCTCGACAGCGTCCCGAGACTACGTATCGGCCGCGAGATGCTGATGACCCTGGATCTGGATCCCGTCGCCGGGGGTATCTTGGCCATGCTGGACGGGGCGATGACGCTGGAGGAACTCGAGGCCATGTTGCCGCACATGGACCGGGAGACGATCTACCAGCACCTGTCCAGTGCCCACGAGAACGGCCTCATCGAGTTCGAGACCTGAGAATTCATGGCTCCCTCCAGTGCCCTCCACCGTGTCGCGGTCGTGATCCCCTCCAGGTATGCCTCCAGCAGGTTTCCCGGCAAGCCGCTGGCCGATCTGGATGGAGAGCCGATGATCTGGCACGTCGTTCGCCAGGCCCGGCGCGCGGCGTTGGGGGACGTCATCGTCGCCACGGACGACCGGCGTATCCTCGATGCGGTGATCTCCCGGGGGGGGCAGGCGGTGATGACGGCGTCGTCGTGCCGCACCGGCACCGATCGGGTGGCCGAGGTCGCCCGGCAGCGGCCGGAAATCGACCACTGGATCAACCTGCAGGGGGACGAGCCGGGGATGGAACCCTCCACCATCGTGGGGGTGGCGCAGGAGTTGCTGCGGGGGGCCACCATGGCCACGGCGGTAGCCCCTCTGGACGGCGAGAAGCCCCTCTGGGAACGGGACGTGGTCAAGGCCGAGTTGGACAGGCAGGGCCGGGCGCTGGCTTTCTGGCGGACACCGCCCGACGGTGACGTGGATTGGCGATTGGTGAGGCGTCACCTGGGCATCTATGGATTCGGGGGGGAACTGCTGCAAGAATTTGCCCGCTGGCCGCGCTCGGACAACGAACGGGCCGCCTCCCTGGAGCAGCTTCGTGCCCTGGATCGTGGCGTGGAGATCCAGGCGATCGAGGTGGATCGGGCCGCCGGTGGCGTGGACCGTGCCGAAGATCTCGAGAGCTTGTCCGGGGGAACCGAAGGTGAGGATCACCCATGAAGCCAGCCATCGTCGAGGTCACGCCGGACGTCCGGTTCGACCAGGCTCCCGTCTGTATTTGCGGCCCCTGCGTCGTCGAGGGGCGTGAGATCACCCTGCGCATCGCGGAGGGGGTGGTGGGGGGGGGCGCCCCGCGCGGGGGGGGCGCGGCGGATAGGGGGGCCAAGCGCCAGCCCC
>CAZDDH010000023.1:15209-58076 GCA_964504165.1 uncultured Rickettsiales bacterium
CCGGGTCCGGTTTGTTTTGGCGGCCCGTGGGTGGGGGTGGGGGGTGATGGCCCCCGGCGCGGGGGGGGGGGGGGGGGGGGGGCGGCCGCCGCGGCAGGGTTACCGGTCATCTTCAAGGCCTCCTTCGACAAGGCCAACCGCACGTCGGTGGAGGGCTTCCGGGGTATCGGGATGGACGCCGCCCTGCGGGTTCTAGAGGACGTTCACGCCGCGACCGGTATGCCGGTGATCACGGACATTCACCATCCGGAACAGGCTGCAGTGGCCGCCGAGGTCGCCCACATGTTGCAGGTACCGGCGTTCCTCTGCCGGCAGACGGATCTGCTCCTTGCGGCCGCGGCCACCGGCCGTCCGGTGAACATCAAGAAGGGGCAGTTCGTGGCACCGGGCGACATGAGGTATGCGGTGGAAAAGGCACGGCAGGGAGGGGCGAGAGGGGTCACGCTGACGGAACGTGGCAGCTCCTTCGGGTACCGCGAGTTGATCGTGGATTTCCGTTCCCTGGGGAGGATGCGTGAGCTGGGATGCCCCGTGATCTTCGATGCCACACACGCTGTCCAGCGTCCGTCGGGGCGTGGGGATCACTCGGGCGGCGATCGGACCGAGGTACCGCCGCTGTTACGCGCCGCCTGTGCGGTGGGTGTCGATGGCGTGTTCCTGGAGGTGCACGAGGATCCGGGCGCCGCCCTGTCGGACGGCCCCAACTCCATTCCGTTGGCCGCGCTCCCGCAGCTGCTCACCCAGGTACAGCGTCTGACCCTGTTGACATCGTCCTTTCCTGCCGACAGCAATCTGTTGAGTTGAGAGGTTCAGTTGGAACACCGTCTGCCCCGATCGGCAGCAATGCGGTTTAATAGAGATAGATGATCTATCGCAGGCCCGCGAAGCGACGCGTTCCCGTGCGCCCCGGCGTATCCGTCGTCGTTCTGCTGCTCCTGGGGCTGGTGGGCTGCGCGACGGAGATCGCGGACCCCCCTGATATCGCCGTCGATGCCGAGGTCCTGGCCTTCGAGGAGGTCCCCGTCGGTCATCTCCACAGCGTCACCATTTCGGTATGGAACCGGGGAGAAGATTTTCTCCGCGTTGGCGGCATCGAGGTGGCGAACGAGAACAGCGACGGAGAGACGGGTTTCACCTACAGTTCTGCGTTACCCCAGATGGCCAATCATGGATTGGGGCCGGGCGAGGGTGGGTGGATCCGGGTGGATTATTCCCCGGTCCGAAACGGTCGAGACGAGGCGGAACTACGCATCCACAGCAACGATCCCGAACAGCCGACCACCGGGGTGACCTTGGTAGGCAATGGGATCTCCTCCCAGATCGCCGTCAGTCCGGCGGGTCCCATCCACTTCGGCACCGCCCCCGTGGGTGTGACCGTTTTTGCGGAGATCGTGGCCGAGAGCGTGGGGGCCGCACCGTTGACGATCCTGGAGTATGGCCTGGCCGAGCCGGGGGGGGCGTTCTGGATCCAGATGGCGGACAAACTCCCCGGGGCCATCCTCGATGTGGGCGAATCGATGACCGTGACCGTCGCCTACATGCCTACCGTCTCTCAGGGAGCGTCCAACACGCTGGTCGTGCTCAGTGACGATCCGGATCAGCCCCGGACCGAGATCGAAATCATAGGAGGCGCAGCCGAATCACCCCCACAGTGCGATATCCTCTCGCCACAAGAGAACGTGGTGTACGACGGCGAGACGATCACATTGACGGCCACCGCCATCGACGGCCAGACCGATTCCCAGAACCTCTTCGTCCACTGGGATGATTTCACCGACGGGAACGTGACGACTGTCTACTACGGCACGCCCAACACCATGGGCTACATCGAAACCGAGTACACCATCACCGGTCCGGGGAGCCATTACCTCGCGCTGATGGTCTGGGACGAGGCTGACCTGTACTGCCTGGATGAAGTGACCATCCAGGTCCTGGCGGATCTGCCCCCCGATGTTCTGATCACGGCTCCCGTCGGTCCCATGATGCTGGAAGACGGGAATTGCCTGGATCTGAACGGAGTGGTCAGTGACGAACGGGATGGCAACAACCTCGAGGTGAGCTGGTGGTCCGACCATCCGGATGCGCCTGCACCGCTACACCATGGATGGTCCGACGAATCCGGGATCACCAATCACGTCATCTGCGATCTGCCGTGCGGGGCCCAGAATCTACAGCTGATCGCCGTGGATAGCGCGGGCCTGTTCGGATCGGACTCGGTCGCGGTGGATGTCACGCTGGCCGAGCCCACGCTGAGTTCCGTGGCGGACCAGGTGATCGTACACGGCCAGACCCTGGAGATGACCTTCGTGGCGCAGGAGTCTTGCCGCGCGACCCCCACTATCACCGTCAGCGGATTGCCACAGGATGCGGTCCCCATGGCGGACGGATTCATCTACACGCCGCTGTTCGACCTGGCGAACAACCCCGTCGGCACGACAATCCAGGTCGATGTGCACTCCGAAATCACCTTTGACGCCACGACCCGCGTCGATGACCTGTCCTTCGATCTGACCGTGGTCTCGGACGAGTACCTGGCTCTCTCCGGGGACCATGCCGGCGAGGTGCGCGTGCTGTACTCCGATTACGGTGGCGCCTGGTCAGGGCCCGATGTCCTCACGCTGGCAATCCCCATGGAGCCGATTGCCATCGCTGATTTCAACGGCGACGGCGCCCAGGATCTGCTGATGGCCGACTCGTTGCAGGGGGGCTGGCTGCTGTTGCGCCGCCACGATGGCGGGTTCGACGAGGTCCAGCTGTCGATGTTCATCGACGGACCGGTCTCGGTGGGGGATTTCAACGGGGACGGCCTCAGCGACCTGATCGTCCTCGATGCGTTGCTAGGGGGCACGACCTATCTCAACACCACGGATCTGGCCGTCCCGAACAGCCCGGATTTTGACGCCATCCCAGGATCGTTGAATCTGGCCTTGCTGGGGGAAGTGGGGGGCGTCGAGGTGGGCACTTCTGCCGTCGATATCGACGGAGACGGTCTGGATGATCTGACCGTTTCATTCTTCGGGATCGAGGAGTCGAGCTTCTATCACCTCACGGCCGCGGCCGCCGCGGACGGTACCTTCGACTCGCCCACCGCCTGGTTCCAGGACGAGCCGACCCGCTCCATCGCCCAGGGCACCTTCGGCGATGACGGATTCAACGACCTGTTGATCGGCGGTGCCGAGTTTGCCGATCCGGGACAGGCCTATTTGCTGATCGGTGACGGCTCGATGGGATTCGACTCGACGGAGCTTGCCTGGGATGCCAATCCTCAGCAAGAAGCGGGCTGGGGGGAAGAGGCGGCGGCGGGGGAGAGCCAGTTTTCGCCGCTGGACGTGAACCACGACGGCTGCATGGATGTGGTCGTGGCGTTCATCTCCTACCTCGATCCGTTTGGCGCCAACTCGGACCTCTCCATTGGCACGTTGACCCAGCGGACCGGGCCGGGGAACAACTGCGAGGGGACCTTCGGAACAGGAAGCGGCGAGGATCTCCCCGACGTGTTCTTCATCGACGTGGATTCGACGCGTGTGGTGGTGCCCCATGTGCCATAGCGCGATCCGGTGGCCGGCCATTTTCGCCATGGTGGTGCTGGCGACGGCATTCCCCTTCTTGGCCGCTGGCGGAGAGCTGCTGGATCAGATCTGGCCGCGCATCTCCGGGGGACAGGTCGGAGCCCGTGCTGGAGTGGCGGTGGGGCTCGCGGACCTGGACGACGATGGCTTTGACGATCTGGTCATCGGGGCAAACGGCTGCAAACCGACACCCCAGCTCCCGGATGCGGGCTGCGTGGCAGTGTTTTACGGCGGGCTGTGGCCCATGGGTACGGAGCTGGGCTTTGCCGACGCCGATGCGGTCATCTACGGCACGGCAGAGGACGAAAACCTGGGGGCCTCCCTGACGGTCCGCGGTGACCTCAACGACGACGGCGTGGCTGATCTGGTCATCGCTGGCCCGGGCTATTCGGGAGGAGCCAGCCGCGGGGGCCGGGTGGGGATCTTCTTTGGCGGCGTTCCGCTGGGATCGACGGTCTCCTTCGCCGACGCGGACGTGCTCATCGAGGGTGCGCGCGATCTCACCGAGCTGGGCAGCTGCCTGGATAGCGGCCGCGACATGGACGGCGACGGCGTGGATGATCTGCTCATCGGATCGGTGGGAGCGCCGGACGACGAGGGCGATACACGCGGCGCCGTGTTCCTGGCGTACGGGGCGTCGAGCTGGCCCTCGACCATGGGCATGGATCTGGACAGCACCCCCGGCGCCCACGGGGACATTTCGAACGGCGGATTCGCCACCACCTGTGCCGCAGTGGCCGACCAGAACGGCGACGGCGCCGATGACATCCTCGTGGGGGCGCCACGTGCCGTGAACGGCCTGGCCCAGCCGCCGCTCCCCTTCGCAGGCCAGGTATTCCTGCTGTCAGGCGCCGAGGCGGCCGCCGGCGGCGAGGCCAGCGATCTGGCCCTGGCCAGCTGGCTGGGTACGGGCGGCTATTTCTTCCTGGGGGAGGCCGTGGCCGATGCCGGGAGCCTGGACGCGGACGCCGCCGACGATCTGGCATTCTCGGCCATCGGCCATGACGATCTGGGAGTCGGTACGGGGCAGATCTACGTTTTCTTCAACGATGGCCAGGCCGCCTGGGGGATGGAGGGGAATCCGGAAACGGACGCCTCGCTGACGGTGACCGGAGAATCACCCGGTGGGCTGGCGGGTTCCGTCCTGACCGGGGTCGGCGATGTCACGGGTGACGGCATCGACGATCTGGCCATCGCGGCACCGGAACTTGATGACTACGCGCCGTCCGGGGGGCGGGTGTACCTCATCGAGGGCGATGCGGCGTTGGGTGGATCCTCGTCGCTCGCGATGGTGGGGTTTTCGTGGGACGGGCCCCAGGGGTTGCGCGCCGCAGATTCCATCACTGCGGGGAATCTGGCCGGGTTGGGGAGCCGTGAGCTGGTCCTCGGCATGGTCCGGGAAGGGGTTGGCACTCCGGCGGACGGCGGCGTACGGGTGCTCGCCTTCGACGATCCGGACGGGGACGGATTCTGCACGGACCCGGTCTGCTCCGGAGGATTGTTACCCGACGACTGCGACGGGGCGGATCCGGCGGCCTACCCGGGAGCTGTGGAAGTGCCGTACGACGGCATCGACCAGAGCTGTGACGGATTCGATCTGGTCGATTACGACAGCGACGGGTACGCCGCCATGGAGGTGGGCGGCCCGGATTGCGACGATGACGATCCGTCCATCCATCCGCTGGCCACCGAGGCCCTGTGCGACGGCAAGGACCAGGATTGCGACGGTGCCGATCTGATGGATGAGGACGGGGACGGCTTCGACGCCATCTTCTGTGGCGGTGATGACTGCGACGACTCGGATAGCGCAGCCCATCCCGGGGCAGTCGAAATCGCCGACGGGCGGGATGACGACTGCGACGGGTTGGTCGACGAGGGAACGGAGCTGGCGGATGACGACGGCGACGGGTTCTGCGAGTCCGAGATCGTCTGTTCGGACGGTGCGCTGGTTGGGGATTGCAACGACGAGGACCCCTCCATTTATCCCGGCGCGGCTGAGTGGATCAACGCGCAAGATGACGACTGCGACGCCATCATCGACGAGGAAACCGAGGTCTACGACGACGACGACGACGGGTACACGGAGCTGGGTGGGGACTGTGACGACGGCGATCCGGCGGTGCATCCGGACGCCGACGAAGTGCCCGGCAATGGCTGGGACGACGACTGTGACGGGCGGACCGACGAGGATGACTCGACGCTGGCCAGTGATTCGGACGGCGATGGCTACTGCCCCTCCCTCATCTCCTGTGGAGACGGCAGCGAGCTGGGGGACTGTGACGACTCCGATGCAGAGGTCCATCCCGGAGCGGAGGAGCTGCCCTACGACGGCATCGATCAAGACTGCGACGGCCTGGACCCCACCGACCTGGATGGAGATCGGTACGACGCCACCGAGGTTGGCGGCGCGGACTGTGACGACCTGGACGCCAACGTCCACCCGGGGCGCGTCGATCTGGAGGATGGGATCGATCAGGACTGCGATGGCCTCATCGACGAGGATTCCCATCTGTTCGACCCGGGTCTCGAAGGGGGGTGCCGGTGTACGAGCGCTTCAGGCCGTACCTCCGCAACCGGCCCAACCCTGCTCGCGCTGGCCCTGGTCTTCCTGACGATCGCGCGTAGGGCACGGGTACGCCTCCACTGAACAGAACGTACTGGGCATCGTTTTCTCTTTTTGGTTATCCTTCTGCGGCCCCGGTGGATGGCAGTGGATTCTCCACCGGTCGCGTGGGATTTCTGGAGAACACGATGATCGATAAAGCAGACCTGGACTGGCCGAACCTCACCTTCGGCTACATGGCAACCGACTACAACATTCGCGCCACCTGGCGGGATGGCAAGTGGGGCAAACTGGAACTCTCCGACGATTTCCAGATCAACATGTCCGTCGCGGCCACCTGCTTGCACTACGGTCAGGAGGCCTTCGAGGGGCTGAAGGTATTCGAGAACAAGGACGGTCGCGCCCAGGTGTTCCGCATCGAGGAGAACGCCAAGCGCATGAACCGCTCGGCCGAGAAGATCCTGATGCAGCCGGTGCCCGAGGAGATGTTCATCGAGGCGGTCTTCCGCTGCGTTCATGCCAACCGCCGATTCATCCCGCCCTACGGCACGGGCGCGAGCCTGTACGTGCGGCCGCTGCTCATCGGCACCGGCCCCCAGGTGGGCGTCAAGCCCGCCGACGAGTACGTCTTCATGGTGCTGGTGATGCCGGTCGGTCCCTATTTCAAGACCGGCTTCAAGCCGGTAGAGCTCGTCGTCGAGGAGGAGATCGACCGGGCCGCACCGCTGGGTGTAGGGGATGTGAAGGTCGGCGGGAACTATGCCGCGGGTATGCGCGCCAGCAAGAAGGCCAAGGCCGCCGGCTTCACCGAGGTCATCTATCTCGACGCTCGCGAGAAGAAGTACATCGACGAGTCCGGCCCGGCCAACTTCTTCGGCATCACCGCCGATGGCCGCTATGTGACACCGGATTCCCGGTCGATCCTGCCCTCCATCACCAACATGAGCCTACGGACCCTCGCCGAAGACATGGGGCTGACGATCGAGCGCCGCCGCGTGGCCATCGACGAGATCTTCGATTTCGTGGAAGCTGGCTGCTGTGGTACCGCCGCGGTCATCACACCGGTCGGCCGGATCGTGTACGGCGACCGGGAGATGGTCTATTCCCAGGATGGCGAAGCAGGCCCTCGTTGCCAGGAGCTGTATCGTACGCTCAAGGGCATCCAGGAAGGGGACCGAGAGGACCCGTATGGCTGGGTCCGGGAGATTTCCCTGGATTGATTGCCGGGTTTCCAACATCGCAAAACGACGGCTGGCGGGCCATGGACGTTTCGCTTGACCTGCCGTAACAGCCAACTTACGATGGCCGCGGAAGCATTGCGGGAGGCACCGGCTTCCTCGGGGGAGTCGCGTTAGAAGTGGTTTCTGGCGCGGACGCTACCCAAGCAGTAACTCGAGCACAACCTCAACCGTTGGAGATGCATAAATGGCACAGATACCCCAAGAAAAAGCGATGAACCCGATTCTGGCTATCCTCTGCTGGATCTCGTACTTTTTGATGGGGCAGAAAGACAAAGGGATCAAGCAGTTCATCCTGTCCATCATCGGGTACTGCTGCTGCTACCTTCCTGGTCTGGTCGTCACTCTGTCCCAGCTGATCGACGCCTGGAAGTGTGCCAACGCCATGAAGGCCGGTGAGCCCCTGGACGAGCACGAGTACAAGTTCGAGCTCCTGTACAAGATGTCCAAGTGGCTCCACAAGGACGCCATCTTCAACGGCTGATTGAGCAACCAACACAACGTCTTCCGGGTGTGGTTCCGGCCACACACCGGAGGATTGTGTATCCACACTGAGGGTTTTCGCGTGTCGTGATACCGTCCGGGTAGCTGACATGGAAAACAAGATCGACTCCCCCAAAAACGCCATCGTCGCAGCATCCTTGAACCTGTGTGGTTTTGGTGGCTTTGGGTATTTCTACCTGGGGCAGAAGCGCAAGGCCGTCCGTGCTGTCTTCATCTGGCTGTTGATGTCTCTGACCTGTGTGGGCCCGATCATCTTCGCGGTCTTGACAGGACTCGACGCCTACAAGCTCGGACTCAAGCTGGAAAACGACGACACGATCCAGCACAACGAGTGCCACGGTGCGGTACTCCAGCGCGTCTTCGCCTTCTTCGGTGTCCAGGTCGTTTGAACGGCGCCGCGAGGCGCCCTGTGTGCAGGCGTGAACGCTGACGTTCGTGCCTAGCTGGAGGAACTCATGAGAGCGCTCCATACCTATGATGTCGTGCCGTTCCTGCCCAAGGAGCTGGAACGGCTACGGGAACTGGCATTCAACCTACGCTGGGCCTGGGACGGCGATACGGCGGACCTGTTCGTCCGCCTCGAACGTGATCTGTGGGACGACGCCAAACGGAACCCGATCAAGGTGCTCGGCGAGATCCGTCAGGAGCGTCTGGATGAGGTGGCTCGCGATGAGGCGTTCATGACGCACTTCCGGCGGGTCTGTGACCGGTTTGACGCGGCCATGACCCGCCGGCCCTGGTTTGATCGCATCCGCTAAAACCGCAGCTATACCCTGGTCGCTTTTTTTTCTTTGGTGTACGGTTTCGCCGAGTGCCTGCCCATCTATTCCGGTGGCCTGGGCGTGCTCTCCGGCGACCACCTCAAATCGGCCAGCGACCTGGGGATTCCCCTGGTGGGTGTCGGGTTGATGTACCAGGAGGGCTACTTCCGCCAGTACCTCAACCCCGATGGCTGGCAGCAAGAACTCTATCCGGAGAACGATTTTTCGAGCATGCCGGTCCAGCTCGAGCGGGACGAGGATGGCAATCCGCGGATCGTGGCTGTGCCGTTCCCCGGGCGGGACGTGTGGGTCCGGATCTGGCGGGTCCAGGTGGGCCGGGTCCAGCTGGTCTTGCTGGATACCAACACCCCGCAGAACTCCATCGCGGACCAGGACGTCACTGACCGCCTGTATGGCGTGGGTACGGAACTCCGCATCCAGCAGGAGATGATCCTCGGGATAGGCGGCGTGCGCGCCCTGCGGGAGCTTGGGCTGGAAGCCAGCGTGTTCCACATGAACGAAGGCCACTCGGCGTTCCTGGCCCTGGAACGCATCCGCTGGATGATGGCGGAGCACGGGCTGGATCTGGCGGCGGCGCGGGAGCTCGTGGCAGCAGGCAACTGCTTCACCACCCACACGCCGGTGCCCGCCGGGATCGATCGGTTCAGTCAGGAACTGATGGCCAAGTACTTCGAACCCCTTCTCCCGCAGCTGGGCATGGATATCCACCAACTCATGGACTTGGGCCGCCTCGACGCCGGCCGGCAGGACGAGTCGCTGTCGATGGCGGTCCTGGCGCTCCGGCTGTCCCACCGTCAGAACGGCGTCAGCCAGGTCCACGCCCAGGTCTCCCGGAAGATGTGGTGCGACCTGTGGCCCGGGGCTGCCTGCGAAGAGGTGCCCATCGCGGGGATCACCAATGGTGTGCACGCTCCGACGTGGATCTCCGCAGAGATGAAGGGGCTGTTCGACCGCTATCTGGGGCCCCAGTGGCGGGAGCTTCCCGAAGAGGAAGGGGTCTGGAACAACCTGGAACAGATCCCTTCGACGGAACTCTGGCGGACCCACGAGCGCCGGCGCGAGCGGCTGGTCGCCTTTGCCCGCAATCGTCTCAAGGCCCAGATCACGCGGCGTGGTGGCACGCGGGGCGAGCTGGCGTTGGCGGACGAGGTCCTCGACCCCGAGGCGCTGACCATCGGTTTTGCCCGGCGCTTCGCCACCTACAAGCGCTCCACGTTGTTGCTAGCGGACAAGGAGCGGTTGCTGCGCCTGCTCACCAATCGGGAGCGGCCGGTGCAGATCATCTTCGCCGGCAAGGCACACCCCGCCGACGATCCGGGAAAGAAGATGATCCAGGAGATCGTGCACCTCTCGCGCAAGGAGGAGTTCCGTCACCGGATGGTGTTCGTCGAGGACTACGACATGGCGACGGCGCGGTACCTGGTGCAGGGGGTCGATATCTGGCTCAACACGCCCCGTCGGCCGAAGGAAGCCAGCGGAACCAGCGGCATGAAAGCGGCGATGAATGGCGCGCTGAATGTCTCGACGCTGGACGGCTGGTGGGTGGAGGCGTACCAGCCGAACCTGGGCTGGGCCATCGGCGACGGCGAAGAGTATCAGGACATCGAATACGGCGATCGGGTGGAGGCGAGTGCTCTGCACAACCTGCTCGAGCGGGAGATCGTGCCCATGTTCTACGACCGGGGATCCGATGGACTGCCCCGGGACTGGATCCAGCGCATGAAGCGCTCCACGCAGGTGGGCTGCCATCGGTACAACACGGCACGGATGGTCCGTCAGTACGCCATCGAGATGTACCTGCCGGCGGATGACCACGCCAAGATGTTGGCGATGGACGGGAATCGCCGGGGGACGGCGTTGGCTCGCTGGCGGGAGAAGGTGGCCTCCGCGTGGGCGGGCGTGGCGTTGGTCGACGTACGCGGCGGGCTCAAGAACAACCTGAAGGTGGGGGATCAGATGGAGGTCGAGGCGAAGGTGAGGCTGGGTGAGCTGGATCCTTCGGATGTGGAGGTCGAGGTGTACCACGGCGACCTGGACATGCGCGGGGAACTCACCATCGCAGATCGGCAGCCCATGGAGTTCGTGGGCGAGGAAGACGGCGTGCAGACCTACCGCGCGTTACTGTTCTGTAGCCGTAGTGGCCGGCATGGCTATTCGGTCCGCGTCGTGCCCCATCACGAGGATCTCCCCCACCATCTGGATACCCGCCTGATCAACTGGGGCTAGTCTGCCCGTTCATCCAAGGGAACGGATCAGCGGCAGGGAATCTCCAGCACCGCCTCCATCGTGACCCGCACTTGGCCGAGTTCGCCGGGGGTGACCTCGACGGGGAGGATACGCCAGTCGCGGATGGCCTGGAGCAGGGCTTCCCGGACCCCTTCTTCGATGTCCACGCCGACGACGGAGCGGGTCCAGCCTTCGGGGCCAAAATCCACGATCACGGTGACTGTCTTGCCGGCATGGGCCGGATCATCACACAGGTCCGTGGGGAGGGGACGCTGGATGAAATCGGGAGTGAAGCCTTCGCACTGGTAGGACACGACGGTGGGCTCGGGGGGGGCTTCGGGAGTGGCATCCGCGGCTTCGCCTTCGGCGGCTTCGCCTTCAGCGGTCCCGGTCTCCTCCGCGGCAGGTTCTTCCGCGGGAGCTTCCTCGGCCGCTGCGTCTTCAGCCGCTGCGTCTTCAGCCGCTGCTTCCTCGGCCGCTGCGTCTTCAGCCGCTGCTTCCTCGGCTTCGGCTGGTTCTTCGATGGCTGTACAGGTGAAGGGCTTCACGTCACCCAACGGGTAGACGGCCACCGGCGCGGCGCCCTCTTCGAGCAGGTCCACACCGCCCTTGCGGACCAGCAGGCCCTGGGCGGCGATGCCGTCGATCTTGGCTCCGCCGCTGGCCAGCGACGTGCCGGCACCCAGCAGGTACGAGCGATGGTCTCCCGTGCTGAGTATGGCCAGCCGCTGCCCATGCTCCTGGGTGAAAACACCCCGCACGGACCATCCATCGAGGCTGCCCGGAGGGAGCTCACTGGATGGCTCGGCCACCGCGTCGCAGGACATCTTCTTGTCCGACAGCTCCGTGCCAAACAGCCCGAAGGAGTTCCCACAGTCCAGGGCCCGTACCTTGCCGGTTTTGAGCAGGGCGTTGACCAGGTCTTCGAGGCAAACCCCGGGTTCATCGAAATCCAGCAGGGTCGGGTCGTCTGGGGACACCCACAGGGGGCGGTCTCCCGCCGTACCCACGGCGACCGCCAGCGCGGAAACCGGCAAGCCCTGGGCCAACGAGTGGCAGCACGTAGGTTCGGCGTTTTCCTCCTGGGCATGGGCCGCCAAAGAGGTGCTGAAACACAACAACAACGTGATGAGGCGGATTCGTTTCATGGGGGGAGGATAGATCGAACGTTTTTGATTGACCAGCTTTGGAGGTGGTCAGCGGCCGAATACGCCCACGGCGTACGACTCGCCAAAGCCAGGGCTGCTGGGGGGTTGGAGCCAGTAGCCGTCCTCGCGCAGGCGTTCACGCAGGATACGGGTAGAGCCGTCGGCGAAGGCCACACGGATCTTGTCGACGGGCTGCTTGCTCACCACGACACCGGCACCGAAGAGGTGATGGTGGAAACAGTCCCCGCGCTTGTAAATCAGTGACGGATCGTACTGACATTTTACGAGCATCTGCTCCAGGTGGGCCTGGATGTTGCCCTGGACCCAGCGGAAGGTCTGGCAGCGATAAAGCCTGGTGAGCCGACCACGGGGAATACCCAGCTTATCTTCTATGGAATGCAACATACGGTTGCGGTCTGGGAACAGGCCCGTCTCCATCAGCGCGTCGACGGCGCGTGCATAGGACTGGCGTGTGACCATCGAGGTACCGCGGGTGCTGTGCGGGAAGCGGATCGCCTCGCCGGCCCGGATCCGTTCCTCGAGTTGAACGGCTGCGGAAAGCAGGATCTGCGGAGCGGAGCGCAGGATGCCGCGGTGGATACGCAGCACGGTGGTGGGGTGAATGGCCGTTTCAATAGCGAGTAAACGGTGAAGCGCTGATGGTTCGGTCAATTCCAATGTTTCAATCAGTCGATCGAACAGATGGGCCAATCGCCAAGAAGGTACGCGAGGAGCAGTGGGCCGGCGAATCATCTCGGCATCGCCCGGGCCGTCCGTCGTGGGTAACACGCCGTGAACCTCGACCTTCTTGAGCAGAGCGCGGGCTTCGGCAAGGACGACGGCGGGTGCCGTTCTCAAGTTGCCGCGGTGATACCGCAGCAACGTGGTGGGGTGAACGCCCAATCGTTGTCCCAGATACTGGTACACGGATGTGGACGAGCTGTGATCGAGCCCCGCCGTAATTGCATCAATAGTCTCGGCGATGGCGTCGCTCTCCACACGCGAAGAATTCGCGAGTGTGCCTGGAGTGTTTGCCCTACCCATGTTTCGTTCCCCATGCCTCTCTGTGCGGATCGATCCGCAGAAGCTGTGCCGTGCCCCTACCAGCTATAACGCCGGCGCCAGGGAAATGTGCAAAATGAATGCCGAGTGGGAATGCAATTTTTGGTTTTTTGGCAACGTGCAGTTTTTTGCACGGTTGATTTGGCCAAATAACGGCCCCTTTCCACTCTTTTAGGGCTCTTGAATGCAGTGTTCGGGTATGATTGCTGAAATCAGCAGTTCTTTAGTTTGGCAAACGGAGTCCCACGCCTCATATCGACCGTGGTACCGGGAATAGCGCATGACCTACCAGATTGCTGTCGTCGAGGATGATCCCCTG
The DNA here is from genome assembly GCA_964504165.1 of uncultured Rickettsiales bacterium. Lineage (GTDB taxonomy): Bacteria > Myxococcota_A > UBA796 > UBA9615 > CAYRNR01 > CAZDDH01. Next base: position 28,621 of record CAZDDH010000023.1, read on the forward strand.
GTCCGCAAGGCCATCGTGCGGGCACTTTCGTCTGCCCATTGCTACGTGGCTACGTATGAGTGCGGCGAAGAGTTCCTGGGCCTGGAGGACGGGAACCAGGAGATATCGGAGCAACATTTGGAGTCCGCAGACCTGGTTCTGTTGGATTTCTTCATGGGCAAGGGCAAGCTCAACGGGCTGGATGTCCTCAAGAGTGTACATGAGCGTCGCCCCCATATACCGGTCGTGATGCTCACCGCCTACGGGGATGTCGATCTGGCCGTGGAGGCCATGAAAGCCGGCGCCTCCGAGTTCCTGCAGAAGCCCGTCAGTGTGGAACTGCTGGAGACCGTGATCAAACGACACGCGCGCGTACGCGCGGTCGAGCGCGAGAACCTCCTACTCAAGGAGGAGCTGAATCTCATCGTCGGCGAAGTGGAGTTGATCGGCAACTCTGCCCCCATGCAGCAACTCATGGAGAAGGTCCGCCGCGTCTCTGCCAGTGACGTCAAGGCGATCCTGATCCACGGCGAAACGGGCACGGGCAAGGAGATCGTAGCTCGGCTACTGCACTTCCTGAGCTCCCGGCGTGACAAACCCTTCGTGCCCATCAACAGCGGGGCGGTGATGCCGTCTTTGCTGGAATCGGAGATGTTCGGCTACACCGCGGGCGCCTTCACCGGCGCCAACCCCGGTGGGCGCACGGGGCGCATCGAGTTTGCCGATGGCGGCACGGTCTTCCTCGACGAGATCGGGGACATGCCGCTGGCGCTGCAGGTCAAGCTCTTAAGGACGCTGGAATCCGGAGAGGTCCGTCCAGTGGGGGCCAACGAAGAGCGTATCGTGGACGTGCGTTTCCTCGCTGCCACGCACCAGGACCTCCGCAAGCTCGTCAAGCAGGAACGGTTCCGTATCGATCTTTATCATCGGCTCAGCGTGATCGTACTGGAGGTGCCCCCGCTGCGAACGCGCGCCGGGGACATCCAGCTGTTGGCCGAACACTTCCTGGGGCAGTTCTCCAGGGACCTGGGCGCGGAGCCTCCCAAATTGTCCGATGAGGCCCTTCGCTGGATGCGCAAGTATCGTTGGCCCGGGAACGTGCGCGAGCTGCGCAACTTGATGGAGCGGGTGGCGCTGCTGGTGCCGGGGTCCGCCGTGAATGTCGACTTGCTGGCGGCGGACGGCGGCATCGGATCCCTGTCCAGCGATGAACACGCTCCCCCCTCCCGTCTGGTTAGCGACGGTGCAATGGTCAACCTGGACGACCTGACACTCGTGGAGCTGGAGCGCAAGGCCATCGAGAGGGCCATGCAGCGGGCCGACGACAATGTCGCGGGTGCTGCCCGTCTGCTGGGGCTGGGCTACGGCGCGTTGCGCCACCGTATCAAACGCCTCAAATAGCACGCCTTGGAGTCCTTGCACGGCCAGTTGGTACGGAATCTGTATGGGACATTGTGGCGAAGTGCGATCGGGTCTTGCCCCAGAGCTGGGGGAGGGCTCGAACCTGCCCGTCTTTATGGCACGAATGATGCATAACTCACCAAGTGAACGTCGGGAGAGGACGTTCCTGACAGATTGAGACCCGCCTAAAGGCCCAAGAACGTGGTTCGGGCCTACTTCTGCACGTCAACTTGGTTCAAAAATTGCATGAATAAGGGGGGATTACTTTTCGTCTGAAGAGTTGTCTGGCGCGCATGGAGATAGTGGTGGAGGAATCGCAGAAGGCGTAACTACGGGGCACATCGCGGGATTTGCCCCACGCTGAAGCAGGATTAAAACCGGACGCTGATACGCCAGCTGAGAAGAGAAGCCTATGGAACTTTCAGACATCGTTGTCGTGATGACCCACATCCTTGTTTTCGTGGTCTTCGCCAATCGTTACTTCGTCGGCATGTACGTCAAGCGTATCCGTGGCGACAAGTTTGACGAGACGATCGAAGGCTACGAACCCACGGTGGGGATCGTCGTGCCCATGTTCAACGAAGGGCACAGCATCTACCGGACCATCTGCTCCCTGGCAGAGCTGGATTACCCCAAGGAGAAGCTCCAGGTCGTCGTGGTAGACGACTGCTCCACGGACAACAGCTATGACTGGGCGATGAAGGCGGCTGCCCGCTTCCCCAACGTGCGCGTGCTGCGTAACAAGGTGAACATGGGCAAGCGCCGGGGCATCGTGCACGCCGTGCGCGAGACCGAGACCGAGATCATCGTCTCCGTGGACTCGGACGTCATCGTCGACAAGGACGTGATCAAGGTCCTGATGGCGCGGTTCGTCCGCCCCGAGATCGCCGCTGTGGGTGGCCGGGTCAACATCCTCAACGCCAACGACAACTGGCTGACGAAGATGCAGACCATCAAGTACTTCTTCGGCTACGAGTACCTCAAGAACCTGGAGAACTCGTTCAACACGGTGATGTGCCTGTCCGGCTGCCTGACGGCCTACCGGCGCCACGTGTTGCTGGAGCTCGAACCGGTGCTCGAGGATCGCAACCTGTTTGGCATCCCCATCAAGTACGGCGAGGACCGCTTCCTCACCCGCCAGATCGTCAAGGCCGGCTACGAGACCACCATGACGCTCAAGGCCAACTCGTACACCATCGCGCCGCCCAAGGTTTCGCAGTACTTCTCTCAGCAGCTGCGCTGGCGCCGTTCCAACCTGGTGGATTACCTCGGTGGGTTGTCCCACATCTGGAAGGTCCACCCGGCCGTGACCGTTCACTACCTGGGCCTGTTCGCGATGATCATGAGCTATCCGATGATCATCTGGCACCACTTGATCCTGGGGAATTTCTTCGAGCTGGCGGTGATCCACGTGGGTATCCTCGCGATCTTTTCCAGCGCATATCAGCTGCACACGGCAAAAATCCCGAAGGAATACCGGGTCCCACCCGTCTACTTCCTCATGATGGCTGTCGTGATGCCCGTTACCTACATGCTCCTCACCCCACTGGCGCTGTTCACTTTGGACACCGGCAGCTGGGAGACGAGGGGGCACGCGGATGAACCCGCTCCCGACCTCGGGCCTACGGCTCCGCAGCCGGCTCCGGTGGCGGTGGCTTCCGCTCCTCAACCGGCGATGGCACACGGCAACGTCTTGACTCTGGCCGGCGCGCGCGCTGCAAGGGCACAGAACGCGGGGGCTGTGCTCCCTGCCCTGCAAGAGCAGCACGCCTCCGGCTTGCATCGGGCCATTGCAGCGGACGGAGGGCGTTAAATCATGTTCAATACCGTGAAGAATCAGTTCAACAAGATCATCGTGTCGGTCTACAAGGTGATGGGCTTCGTGGTGCTCACCGCGATCATGTTCGGCATCGTCACCTACCTGGGCACGAGCGTCTTCTATCTGCTCGATCGCGACTGGGTGGTGCCGGTGGTGCTGTCGCCGAGTTCGGAGAAGGTGCTGCAGATGAACAGCCACCTGATCCAGCAGAACTACCAGCGGGAGCAGCTGCACGTGGAGCGCATGTCGTTGGAGGCCGAACTGGCGATCATCGAAGAATCGACCGTGGTCGGCAACCAGATGCTGGAGCGCTACGAGGCGGCCATCGACGTGGAGCTGAACGCCCGCCAGCACGAGCGCGGCGCGTTGAAATCGCTGTACGGCGAGTACGTTGCTGCGCGGCCGGCGATGGAGGAGAACACGGCGTTGATGGCCGAGATGACCGAGAGGAACGTCGAGGAGGAGCTGGCAGCCGGACTCATCAGCGAGGAGAGCTACATCCGCGGCAAATCGCTGGTGTCTTCCAACCTGGCCAGCTGGGTCAGCTACGCGCAGAAGGAAGTGGAGTTCGATACCAAGATGGGCGCCCTCGACCGGGAGGTCGATGCCCTGGCCGCGGTCCGCGACGAGCTGGACGGTCAGATCGCAGCCGGTGACAACGCGGCCCTGAGCGTGGATGTGCTGTCGTTGCTCAAGGACTACAACCGCACGCGCCTGGAGGTCATGGGCCAGGAGTCCAAGCGGATCCCCATCCAGCGGCAGATGGCGGCCATCGACTCGAGCATCGAGGATTACGAGGCTATCCGGGAGACCATCGAGCAGTCACCGTACTACTACGCGCTGCACGAGGACGTGACCGTGGCCTTCGTGCCCTATGACAACCTCCACAACATGGAAGTTGGAGACAGGGTCTACGGCTGCACGCTGGAGCTGGTGTGGTGCCGCGAGGTCGGGACGATCTCCCAGGTGCTGGACGGCGAGGTTCAGACCCGTCACCCCCTGTTCAAGACCGAGATGCGCGGGCTGATGGTGCATATCGAGCTGGATGACGAGAAGTGGTCCGAGGAGAAGGCGCTGCACGCCAACGGACGGCCGCTGTTCATCTGAGATAGGTCCCAACGACTGCTCAAGCAGCAACGCCGGGTCGCCGAGAGGTGGCCCGGCTTTTTTTTGCAGGGAGCGCTTGATCTGACCGGCGCAGAGGGATAGCGAAGAGACTGGATTGGCCGAAAGCCTGGAGGAACGAGATGAACGCACGCTTTGGGATCGTGTTGGCGACGCTGGGATTTGCGGCGCTGGTATCGGCGGCGGCAGCAGCGGACGAGACGGCGATGGGGGAGTGGGAAGATCCCAACGAGGGCTACTGTGAGTGGGTGCGCGGGGCGGCGGCATCCCAGCGGGCGATCCTGCTGGCGCCTGGGCTGTTCGGTGCCACGGGGCCCAGCTACGCCGGCTTCGAGGATACGGGCGACGAGATGCAGGACTACGGCACCCTGGGTTGGCGCGTGACCGCCGGAATGCAGTACCGCTTCGACAACATCCCCCGCGGGATGCTGACGATGAAGCAGGCAGACGCGGAGTGCGAACGGTACCGGGCCCAGTCGGAGCTGCGCAATGCCCTGTCCCTGGGGGGCGACCTGGCCAAGCTGCCGGCGGTGGAGGCCCAGTTGGCGGTGCTCGAAGGGGCCATCCCGCGAGCGGAGAGCCTGGTCCAGCTGCTGGAGCAGGGGTTGGAGATCAACCTGTCCACGGTGGATGAGCTGTATCGGGCCCGGCTGCAGGTGGACTCGTTGCACAAGCAGGCCGTCACCTTGCGCCAGGAGGTTCAGCGGTTGAGCCAGCTGCCGGAAGTGGACGGGAAGGCATTCAGCCAGCTGGTCTCGCGGCATAGCAACGCCGACGACGAGGTGGAGCGGATCCAGGGGCGGCTGCGGCGCAACTCGGCGTGGGCGATGGATCTGCGTGGCGGGTATGACCAGCTGATCGGATATCCGCGAGATCTGCCGGTGTTTGCCCAGCTTCGGCTGAGCTACAGCCTGGGTGGGGTCGGTCAGCTCAAGCAAGATCGGCGGGCGGCTGAGGGGCGGCGGGCCTGGCGGAGCGGGGCGTCCGAGTCCGTCGGGGCTCGCATGACCGAGCTGCGGACCGAGCTGTTGGCGGTGTACGAGGGGGAGCAGGAACGGTATGGGCAGGTGGCGCCGCTGATCCGCGACGTGGAGGCCCGGATGGAGTCGCTCAAGGCGGTGGAGACGGACCGGGCGAGGAAGGTGCACGAGGGGTTGTGGCTGGATTTCGTACGGTTGGACGCGGAACGGGCGTTCCTGGAGGCGCACATGGACGCGCTGGAGGGGGTGCTGGGGTTGGAGCCTCGGGCGGAGCTGGTGAGGGTGGGGGAGTCGGTGATGCTGGCTAGCAGCGGGGATGAGGTGCCGCCCGAGGGGAACGGCGTGGCGACGGCTTTGAGATCGGTGCCCCACTCGGAGTTCCATGCGACCAAGGGGGCGGTGCGAAAGGGCAAGGGGGGGACGTTGCTCATAGAGGACGGGAAAGTCCGGGCGGTGTCGGAGGACTCGACGGAGCACACGGCGGAGATGCGGTTCAAGTATCTTGGGGTCACCAAAAAGACCACGGCGCTGGGATCGGGGGCGGTGCGGCAGCAGGCGGGGCTCAAGCTGCGGGCGGCCAACGGGTGCAATCTGATCTATGTGATGTGGCGCTTCAAACCGGAGAGTCAGATCGTGGTGTCGTACAAGAGCAACCCGGGGGAGACGGTGCACAAGGAGTGTGGGACGGATGGGTACACGAACCTGGCGTACCTGGATATCGCTCCTGTCGAGGTGGGCGTGGAGCATGTGCTCAAGGCGACGAATGATGGGCAGCACCTGACGGTGTGGGCCGATGGCGTGCAGATCTGGGACGGTGACCTGGGCGAAGCGGTGCTGGAGTTCGATGGGCACCCTGGGTTCCGGTCGGACAATGCCCGGCTCGAGATGGAGCTGCTTCTGGGCGACTGAACTATCTCGGCTATCCGAACAGCTGTGAGGGAACCTGGGGGGTGACGCACAATCCTGGTGTGTCCCAGAAGAAAAAGGGACGCTCATAAGAACATAAGAAACTCCAAGCAGGGGATGCTTGCATCGCCAGATTCGGCGGCGCCAGGAGAGCGTCCCCCTGATCCTTCCTCGTCGCGGGGATTTTCCCCTTGACGTCCCTCCCGCGACCCCCCCTCAAACAGCAACATTCCCGCGCGTTTTTCACGCATGCACTACCCTGAGCCACAGGAGGTCAAATGAGACGGACGGCCCATTGGCTGGGATGTCTCGCGCTGCTGGTGACAGCTGGAGTCGGTGCGGGGGAAAACGAGCCCGAGACGGTGGTTGCGGTGCCGGAATGGATCCACGGGGAGATGGACCTGGATTCCCTCACAGACCAGGTCGTGGTGCTCTACTTCTGGGATGTGAACGATACGGAAAGCCGCAGATCCATCTTCCATCTGAACGATCTGGTTTTCCTCACCAAGGGGCAGCCGATCCGCTACATCGCCGTGGCCAACCAACCCATGATTCGGGATGGACAACCTGCCGGCTGGCCCACGGTAACGGCTTCGCTGGTCGTCGATCGGGGCGGCGTTTTATCGAAGAGATATGGGACCGATTCGGCTCCCGAGGTGGTGATCCTGGATCGGGACGGAGGGATCGCGGTGGAGGCGGATACCCTCGCCGTGGTCTCGGTCGAGACCCTCGGCCAGGTGGTAAACGGTGAACCCATCCGGATGGGGTGGTGGGAGGACCGGACCTGGATGGTCCTGGAGCCCGGGCTGGACGTGGGCGAGGATGGGTCGGTGCCCGAACGGCGCATCTTGCGTGAAACACGCCATCCCGACGTCCATACCTATCCCTGGAGGCTGGCCGATCGGGCGACGTACATCAACTTCCCGTTATGGGAGATCATTCCGTGGGCGCTAGAGGTGGACTCCATGCTCGTGGACTGGCGGGTCCAGTGCCCCACTGGACACTACGATCTGATCGTGGCGGCACACGATGGTCCCCATCGAATGCGGGAACAGATCGTGGACGCGCTGGCAACCGAGCTGGGCTTGTCTCTGAGTTTCGAGCAGCAGGAGCGCGATGTGATCGTATTGGAGCCTTCGCCAGCGGGGGCTACCGAGCTGTGCCTGGACGGCGGAGCCGTTCGTGCCTTGCTGGAAGACGGGGGCGATCTCGAGGGATCACAGCGTATGTTCATCCTGAGAGGGCTCATCGAGAAGGAAGAGCAGTTGCCGGTGCTGGATCATACCGGTGTCGAGCTTCTCCTGGATTTCACAACCAGGTATCCACCCACCGTTCTGAATACCCAGAAGCAGCTCAAGAAACGCTACGGCCTCATCCTCAAAAAACAACGCCGAGAGGTCCAGGTCCTGGTTATCGAATGACCCCTACCTACCCCATCCGAGCCCCCCACCCATCCGAGATCCCCCGGATCCAGGCCATCGAACGCCGGGCCGCGGTACGCTTCCGCGACTACGGTCTGGACGAGCTCTTCGCATCCATCATCACGGCAGAGGCGGAGCTACTCGAGGGGATCCGCCAGGAACGACTCTGGGTCGCCGCGGACGACCGGGACGAGCCGGTGGGGTTTGCGCTGGCCTGCACGGTGGGGGTGAACGCCCACCTGGACGAGCTGGACGTCCTGCCCGAGTACGGGCGCCGGGGGAGCGGGACGGCGCTGGTGGAGCGGGTCATCGCCTGGGCCGGGGAGCAGGGGCTGCCGGGAGTGACGCTGACGACCTTGCGGCACGTGCCGTGGAATGCACCGTACTATGAGCGCCTGGGATTCCGGGTGCAGGAGGGGGTGGCATTGAGTGATGAGCTGCGGGGATTGCTGAAGGCCGAGATCGCGCTGGGGTTGCCGGCAGAAGGCCGTGTGGCCATGCGCCTCACGCTATAACCGTCACTTCTTCATCGGGAACGCCCAGCTGATCGTCACTTCGATGTCGAATTCGCTGGTGGGGAACGTCCAGCTCTGGACGAGGGTCTGCAGCAAGATGGACAGGTCCTCGTCGTTCGTGGTGTTGGCGAGCTGCACGTAGCTGTCCACGCTCCCGTCGGGGCGGACCGTGAACTGAATCTCGACGGTGCCCCGGGGGCGCGGGGCGCGGGTGGAGCTGCGGTAGGCGTCGCGGACCTCGTCGCGGCGGTCGTCGATGACGTTCTGGACCGTGGCGCGGGCGACCCAGGCGTCCGAGCCGGGGGGGATGCCGTCGGGGAGGCGGCCGATGAGTACGTCCACCGAGTCGGTGAGTTGGTCGTTGAAATCCGTGCGCAGCTTGATCAAGGGCTGCATCGAGGCGCTCTTCTTGTCGAGCAGTATGCGGCCACTGGGAGTCCTCGATCGGTCCATGTCGTCATCGCAGTCGTCGCTGAAATCGACGTCCGTGCGACGGCTGTAGTAGTTGACCCCACCTCTGCTGCGGGTCAGCTGGCCACTGACGGCGTAGTTGGAGACGCCGTCGGGCAGCGGCAAGGGCTGCTGGACCGTGGTGACGGGAGCACCGTCGGCGCGCACCAGGGAGTCCACGGCGATGAACGAGGTGTAGGCGGTGAGCAGGTTGTACTCCAGGCCCAGCTCGGTGACCTGCTGGACGCGAGCGTCGTCCTTACCCAGGCGGTTCATGTCGGCGAGGACCCTAATGCGGTGGCGGGCCCACAGGTAGCGCAACGCCTCGTTGGCCATCGTGGGGGTGTAGGCGGCCGCATCCAGCGAGGATTCCCAGTAGCCGTCTGCGTTGAAGCCGTTGACGGTGATGGTGCCCTGGGGGCGGCCCATGTACTTGCCGAAGACCACCAGGGGGCGGTCGGCGAACAGGTCGGGGATGCCCGGGGGGTCCACGTCCTGGACCTGGAGCCCGCCGAAATCGACCTCGATGTCGGTGAGGACCGGGGAGTCGATGTACTCGCGGAAGGTGGCCGCCCGTGCCGGCGCCTCACCTGGATCGAGGACCACGAAGGATTCGCCGTAGCCGGCGTGGGCCATGCCCTCGATGATGTGGCGGTTCACGCTCTTGCCGATGCCGAAGGCGAACAGGTTGGCCTCGCCCAGACCCTCCTGGATCACCTCGAACGTCTCCGCCTCGACGGAGACGTACCCGTCGGTGGCGATGATCAGGGAACGGGAGGTCCCCTCCACGGATGGCATGGCCAGGGCCCGGCGCAGCGCGGGCAGGATCCTCGTCCCACCGCCCCCCTGCTGGTTGCCCACGAACTGGATGGCCCGGTCGACGTTGGCTTCCGTGGCGGGCACGGAACGTTCGGCGAGCACGGCGCTGCCGGAGGCGAACAGCATGACGTTGAAGTGGTCGGTGGGACGCAGCCCGGAGAACAGGTCGCGCATCAGCTCCTTGGTGATGGAGATGGGGAAACCGTGCATCGAGCCGGAGACGTCCACGATGAAGACATATTCGCGGGGCACGACGGCCGTGGGCTTGGCCCGCTCCGGCGGCGCCATGACCAAGGCGAAGTAGCCCTCCTCGCCGGCCGCGCCGGGGTAGAGCAGTAGCCCGGTCTCGATCTGATCGCCCGCTAGCCGGTAGCACAGCACGAAGTCCCGGGTGCCGGCGTCGGCGTCCGGCTCGATCCAGACGCGGGCCGTGTGGCTGCCCTCGTAGTCCACGTCCACGTCGTGGCTGGGGCTGGCCAGGCTGGCCAGGGGCAGGCCGCCGGCGACGGTGAGATCGAGCCCGAAGGTGAACGGCGCCGGTTCCCCTTCCTGGAGGTAGGGATTGGCGATCCATTGCTCGGCGGCGGTGGCGGTGGCGGCCGGCGTTTCGCAGTACCTGGGCCCGACGACCGTGGGATAGACGAACTCGTGGATACCCGACTCGGGCACGATCATCTCGGTGTAGCTGAGCTCGACGACGATCTCGTCGCCGGGGAGGATGTTGGCCACGTTCATCTGCAGGACGTTGGGCCGCTGTTGTTCCAGCAACGAAGCGGTGCGGCCCTCCTCGCGTGCCTCCTCGTACTCCTCGCGTGCCTTTTCACGTTCCCGGATCTGGGCCTCGATGATCCGTTCGCCGATGGTCATGGTCATGCCGTGCACGGCGGCGTGGGTGGAGGCGGGGAAGATGTAGATCGCTTCCAGCACGCTGTCCCCCTCGTTGGCGTAGACCTGCGTGACCTGGACGTCGGCGACGGTGCCGGCGATCCAGACATCGGCGGAGGTGCTCTTGAGGGGCAGCCGATCGGTGACCGGATCGTCGCTGAGCACGAAGAAGTAGGGCGATAGGGTTGCCTCGCCGGCCTCTGGGATGGACGACACGGCCGCCCGCATTTGTACGGCGCGCGCCGGATCCGCGCCGTTGTTGGCCTGGCCGGTGGCGATCCCCGGGGGCGCCATCAGCAGGCAGAGCAGCAGATGTAGGAACGGTGCCGATAGGTTGATGGATCTCGCGGCGCGCTGGCCCATGATTCCCTCCGAGGATGACGGTGGCCGGGGTTGTCTTGTCGAACGGATGGGGAAGGGATTGGTATCGTGGTGAGGGCGGGTGGTGCGTAGTGGGGCGGCGATCAAGCCCTTCAGAATCTTGTTTTCTAACCGATAACTACAGCTAATATTTCACGGGAATGACGCGGCTATTCTTGACATGGTCTGGATATTCTGGCGCCCTGGTATAGGAGGGTGGAGCGTGGGGCCGTTTTTGGATCTGAGGCGGAAGCTGAGTATGTCGAAGTGCGGCCTGCGCCCGGGCGTAGATTCCGTACACATCCACACATCGTCGGTATTCGTTCGGTCGGTCCTGATCCTGGCCCTGTTGAGCGTTTTGGGGAGCATCCCGCCCCAGCGAGCCCTGGCCGACGAGGATCCGGCCACGGACGAGGAATCCGCGCCCGAAGAGTCGGCCGGGTAGGACGAGGAACCGCCACCGGAGCAGGCTCCCGCGGATGAGCCCGCACCGGAGGAGGCTCCCGCGGATGAGGCGGCCACCGTCGAGGATTCCACCCCGGACGAAGAACCCGCCCCGGCCGTGGATCTCGCCCCAGCCGAGGAACCTTCCGCCGCCACCGAAGAGTCTACCGACGACCTGGACAAGGCCACCTTGGAGGAGCTGCTCCAGCTGGAGGTCATGGCCCCCCCCGATTCCCTGTTCCTGGAGATGGAGCTCGAGCACATCCTCAACATGACGATCTCGGCGACGAAGATCGAACAGAAGCTGTCCGAGGCCCCGTCCATCATCGAGGTCATCTCTTTCCAGGACATCCAGCGGCGCGGGTATCGCACGGTCTGTGAGGCGCTACGCAGCGTGCCGGGCCTGGCCATCATCGACGACCACGTGTATTGCCACGTCGGCGTGCGGGGCATCTTCGGTGGGGACGACTCCGCCTCGGACATCGTCAAGCTGATGATCAACGGGCAGCCGGTGTCCTTCCGCTCGACGTCGGAGAACTTCTTCGGCCACGAGCTGATCCCCATCGAGGCGGTGAAGCGCATCGAGATCAGCCGCGGCCCGGGCTCCGCGCTCTACGGCGCCAACGCCTTCCTGGGGGTGATCAACATCATCACCTTCGAGGGCGAAGACGAGCTCCCCAACGTTCCCAACCATGCCGTGGCCATCGACGGCACCTTGACCCAGAACGAGTACCAGAAGAACCTCGGGGGCTCCGCGTCCATGGTCGCCGGCCTGCATCGCAAGGGGTTCCGGGGCTTCCTGGCCGCCAACTTCCACATGGACGATCGGTCCGGGCTCGCCATTCCGGGCTGGAACGACATGTACATGGACTCGATGCACGCCATCGACGAGGAACGATATCCGGCCGGGGACAACTACCCATCCCCCGGCTGGGACCACCCGGCCCGGGACGACATGCTCAAGAACTCGCCCAGCAGCAACGATCTGGAGCGGGTCGGCAGCGCGTACGGGTCGGCCACCTACCGTTACAAGACGATCAGCATCGCCCTCGACGGCAACTTCCAGTACATGGACCGTTACGGCGAGTTCCTCAGCTACTCCTATCTGACGCATCAGAACCGCGTCACCTACGTCAACTCCTTCGGGCGCCTGAGGTTCAGCCGGGAGGCGGACAAGAAGGGGTTCTCGTTCCACGCCTCCGCCGCCCTCAGCGGGGGCGAACCCACGGCCAAGGACCACCTGGTCGATCCGGCCCTCAAGAGCGTCTACATGCGCCGCCACTTCGGCTACTTCGCCTTCGACGCGATGGTGGACGCCAGCTACGCGTTCAACGAGAGCAACATCGTGACGCTGGGGGTCGACTTCACCAACGACCTGGAGGACCTGCTCTCCATCGAGCGCTTCGACGGAGAGACGGGCGAAGGCACGATGGCCGAGGGCTTCGGTGAGGAGACCTTCCGCAACGTGGGCATCTACGCCCAGGGGGTCTTCAACCCCGTCAAGGGCCTGGGCCTGACCCTCGGTACACGGCTGGACCATAACAACATGGTGGCCTGCAACGCCGAGGACTGGGACTGCCTGGGGAGCCTGGACGACATCACGATCTCCACCAGCGTGGACGAGGACGAGGACATCCTCGTCGAGAATCGCGGCCTGTTCCAGATGTCCAACCGGGCCGGGATCGTCTACTCGTTCCCCGTCCTGGGGATGTATGCGAAGGTGCTGTACGGCTCTTCGTACAAGACGCCGTCGCCGTACCAGCTCTACCACAACTCCATGACCATCGCCGGATCGGTGGGTAACCCGGCGCTGCGCCCCCAGACCGCTGACACCATCGAGTTCCAGATCGGCGCTGCGCCGCACCGGAGCTTCGCCATCGAGGCGGACGTCTTCTACACGACGATCACGGACATCGCGCTGAACTTCAAGGAAGGTGGCAAGATCGTCGGCCGCAACGCCGACGCCCGCACCGCGGGCATCGAGGGGAAGATCAGCTACAACTGGGAAGACACGGTCTACCCGTACGTGAACCTGAGTTACCTCTTCGAGAACACGGTCCACCCCAAGCAGCTGACGGACGAGACCGATTACGAGTGGGAGACCTCCATCCTCAATGAGCGTGTCTCCACGGGTATGTTCCCCACCTGGAGCGCGAGCTTCGGGATCAACTTCCGGCCCCCCGGCAGCTACATCAACGCCAACATCGACGCCCACTACGTGGGCCGGCGCGATGCATCGCTGATCAACAACATCCTCTACAACGCCTCTGACCTCCAGAAGACCTACACGCTGGATGCGTACTGGATCTTCAACCTCACCCTATCGAGCCAGGGCGTCTACATTTTCCGTCACAACCGAGAGACGGTGTTTTCCGTGAGCTTCAGGAATCTCCCTGGTGCTTACGTCGACCCGGGATATGGGGGCGTAGATATCCCGAGCCTCGGGCCCCAGGTCCTGCTGCGCGTCGAGCAGGAGTTCTATTGATGAACGAGGGTCCGATCCAATGTGGGGCGCAACGCCCCCGAAAGGAGCGACAGGATGAGCTTCACCGAGACCCGTAAAACTCTTGCCCCCAGGCTCGTCTGGCCCATCGCGTTGATGTCGATGCTGATGCTACTGGTGGTGGCCTGCGGCGGCGACGACGACGACGACGACGAGGATGTCCGCGAGGTGACCGGGCTCAGCGACTGCACGGTGGCCGAGGAAGGCTACTACTATATCGCCGAGATGATGCCGTTCACCGGGTCGCTGGGTGCGTTCGGGCCGACGCTCGAGAACGCCATCTTGCAGGCCGCGAAGGATATCAACGACGAGGGCGGCATCGACGGCCACAGCGTGGGCGTGATCAGCTGCGACACGGGCACCGACCCGACCATGGCCACGGACGCCATGGCGGAGATCGGCGCGGCGTCGCCGGTGGGCGTGGTGGTCGGCGCGGCCGCGAGCTCCTGCACCCTGGGGGCGGCGGACGAGGCCATCGCCGCGGGCAAGGTGCTGGTGTCTCCCTCGTCGACTTCCCCGGCGATCACGGATATCGCCGACGATGACTACGTTTGGCGGACCTGTGTCTCCGACGCCGTTCAGGGCGTCATCGCGTCCAAGATCGCGCAGCGCGAGGGCTTCGGCACCGTGTTCGTGATCAACCGGGACGACGCGTACGGGAACGGGCTGCGCGAGGCGTTCACCGATGATTTCACGGGTGCCGGGGGCACGGTGGACTACGTCACGTACGACGAGCAGGACGTGGAGTACGAGCAGACGGTGGTCGACGCGGCGATGGCCGCGACGCCTGATGCCGTGTTCCTGATCTCGTTCGTGGATGACGGCGCCGCCATCCTCAAGAATGCGGCCAACCAGGCCTGGGACGACCCCGCCTGGATCATCCCCGATGGCCCCAAGGACGAGGAGCTGGCCGAGAAGGTGGACGACGACGCCTATCTCGATGGAGCGCTGGGGACGAGCCCCGCGGCTCCCGTTGGCGACGACTACGACGCCTTCGAGTCGGACTACGTCGAGCTGTGGGGCGAGTCGCCCAACGTGTTCAATTCCAACGGCTACGATGCGACCTTCATGGCCGCCATCGCCATGGCCCTCTCCGGCGACCCGGACGATGGCACGGCGATCCGCGACGCCCTGCCGAACACGTCGAGTGGGACGGTGGTCCGCGGGGGTGGTTGGGCCGACGTGCTGGACAACCTTTCCGCAGGTGAGATGAACTATGAGGGCGCCTCCGGTGACGTGAACTTCGACGAGAACGGCGACGTCCTGTCCCGCATCGAGGAGTGGACGTTCCAGGATGGCGAGATCATCACGGTGGAATGCTGGGAACCCGACGGGACCACGTGCCAGGATTGAGTTACCGGACCTGAAAACAAGAGAGGCGCCAGGACATGCCAATGCACAGAAAGGTTGGAGACATGATGCCCCGGATCACGATTCTGGGCGTATTCCTCGTCTCCGGCCTGTTCGGCACGGCTGCCAGTGCGCAGGAGATAGACGTCCCCCTCGATCTCCAGACCGCCATCTTCTACAAGGCGCTGGATAGCGACGAAAACCTCTCGGCGCGCGAGGGGGATCTGGTGATCGGCATCGTCACCGACGAGGACACGGTCGGCCGGGTGTCGATGCTGACCTACGAGTTCGGCAAGCTCGCCAGCAGGACCGTGCAGGGGAAGACCATCGGCGACGTGGTGGCCATCAACGGCTCGGATCCTGACGAGCTCCCTGGCAACCTCGAGATGGCCGGCGTCAACGTCATCTACCTGCCCATGGGGGCCCAGCGGTTCACGACACAGGCCGCGGTGGCCTACGCCAAGCAGAACCAGCTGCTGACCCTCGGCGGGAGCATCAAGCTGGCCCGGCGTGGGGTGGCGATCTGCCTGACCGTCGAGGACGGCAAGATCACCGTCGTGCTGAACCTGCGCGCGGCGAGGCTCCAGGGCATGCAGATCTCCGAGGCTCTGATCGGCGTGGCCAAGGTGATCCGCAAGTAAGCCCCGGGCGCCGCGTGGCCCGGCCCGTCAGTCGCCGGCGAGTTCCTCGACGGCGCCGTCCATCCACTCCAGCCGGCGCTCCACCCACCAGGCCAGGTACTCCACCTCCTTGGCGTAGGTGTCCCGCTCCTCCCAGCCGTCGGCGTTGGGCCACACGTAGTCGCCCAGCACGTCCCAGCAGTCGAAGTTGCGGGCGGCGCCCTCCTCGAGCACGGCCGCGTCGTCCTGGATGTCCTGGAGCATCTCGCCGGTGGCGAACACGCCGCCGCGCAGCTCGACCCAGCGGTCGTGGTAGCGCTGGCGGAAGGCCGGGTCCTCGAACAGGCGTTCGTACCACAGGTAGGCGGTGGGGTTGTCGGCGGGGAACTCCTCGTTCTCGTAGTGCCAGCCTTGTGGGTCCCAGGCCTCGAAGTAGTCCGGATTCCCCAGGGCGCCGTTGTAGTCCCAGATGGGGCCCATGCTCAGCTTTCCGCCCCGGTCCTTGAACAGGTAGGTGCTGAGCACATAGCCGTCCACGTTGCGGCCCAGCTCCACCAGCAGGTGGTGGTCGATGAAGGTGTCCACGTCGATGTACCCGGCGTAGCCATCGTCCGGGTCGGTGAAATCGGGGCCGTAGAGGGCCTCCTCGAAGCGGTTGACGTAGTCGCGGATCCAGGCCCGCTGGGCCTCGGTGATGTTCTCCGGTTTGGGATCCACGTAGAGCAACAGGTCTTCGTAGTGATCGGTCTCGAAGAAGGTCGGGGCCCCCTCGTCCTCCTCCTCGATCCAGTCCTTCTTGAGGATGTAACCGCCGCTGATGTCCGGCTCGGCGGTGTGCTCGGGGGTGAGGTTGGCGAGGTCCACCCGGTCGTCGCCGCGCTTGATCTTCTCCATGAAGACGTAGACGCCGCGGTAGTCCTCGTCCGAGATGGTCTGCCCGCTGTCGCCGTAAAACAGCTCCACGAACCGGGTGCGCACGGCGTAGCGCCCGGCCTCGTTGCTCCAGCCGTACATCCGATGGTTGCGCATCAGCGATTTGTCGGCGTAGGGCGCGTGCAGGATCCAGTCCGACTCCTCGGGGAAGCCCAGCAAGGAGACGTCCGTATCCTCGTCGAACTCGTCCCAGGTCTCCAAGGCGTACTGCTTCTTGTCGTATTCGGAGGTGCTGGCCCCGCGCACGTGCATACCGCCGTAGCCGGCGTGGTCGGGGGCCCCCAGGATGGACGCTCGACCGCCCTCTTCCGTGTCGATGAAGACGGCGGTGACCGGCCGGAATGGGCGGCCCTCCCACGGGTCGGATTCCTCGTCGATCTCGTGGCCAAAGGAGTCCACCACCACCAGCGGTAGGTTGGAATCAAAGCTGGCCAGCTCCTCGGCGACGGCGATGTAGGCCTGGCTGACCACCGGCCCGGCGGTGCCGTCGTCGTTGAGCAGACGCGCCCGGACCCAGGTGGTGCCTTCGATGGGGAGGGGGCCTTCCACCACGAGCCCGGCGTCAAGGGACTCGGCGGGCATCGAGCCGTCGAGGGTGTAGGTGATGGTGGTACCGGCGGTGAGGGCCAGCTCGAAGGGGGCCGCGAAGGTGCCGCCAGCGGGCGAGAACTGGATCCCCCCCAGCTCCGTGGTGCCGCCGGGGCCCGGGCCGTCGTTGATCTCACCCTTGCAGGATGCCAGGAGCACGATGGCTGTGAGGAAGAGCCAGGGGATCACTGTGCGGGACCACGCTGTCATGTCATCTCCTCGATATCATGCATACGGGGATCCGCCGTTGCCGGGGCGGCTATTTACCGTTCAGGGAATAGGTGCCGGTCAGGGATGCCCGGGCGCCGCACCAGATCTGCCCGCCTTCGAACACCAGGATCTCCCCGGCGAGCAGTATGCGGCCAGCCCCGTCCCCGTCGACGGCCGCCATCTCCCCGGTGGGCACGAACGTACCGGTGGCGGGGTCGTAGCGGAAGACCACCTGCTCGATGGTGCACATGTGCGCGTTGGACCCCAGGGCGAAGGCGTCCACGGTCAAGGAGCCGTCATCGTTGACGGCCAGGTCGATGGTGGTGGCGTCGTAACTCAACAGCTTGGCCAGCTTGGCGCCAGCTTCGGTGGCGGCCAGGGAGGTGGGGAGCCGTGGGGTGCCGTAGGAGGGCAGGTAGTGCCCGGCCCGGGGCGGTGCCGGCGCCAGGCGACCACGATTGAGGGCGATGATGCGGTCCTTGATGGTATCCCGCAGGCAGACCCACTCGTCGCCGCAGGCGTTGCGGGTGCCCAGCCAGGCGCGCTGGGCCTGCTTGAGGTCCTCCCCGGTCCCGTCGGCGGTATCGCGGGCGTGCTTGTAGGCGGCGGCCAGGGCCCGGTCCAGGGCCGCGCACTCGTCGGAGGCGCAGATGGCCCGCTCGGTGTCGTTACCCGCCTTGGCGCAGTTGTACGAGGTACGGAAGGCGGGGAGTTGATCGTCGGGGAAGGTGTAGCTCAGCGGGACCCAGCTGCCATCGCAGCGGGTGATGTAGCCGGCCAGCGCCCCGATCTCTGCCTTGGCGAAGGGCTGCTTATTGCTGTTCGAACCGTAGCTGGGGGACAGATAGACGCGCTCGAACACGGCGCCGGTGAGGGTAGGGGGGAAGGCCACGTGGAAGGTGGCTCCCTCGACGTGGGCGCCGGTGACGATGATATCGATGATGCCGCTGAGGTCCGCGTCTTCCAGGTGCGCCTTGGTCAGATTAGCCGGGACCGATTCCATGGACTGCTGGCAGGTCATGTAGGGGAAGTAGGGGGAGCAATCCCCACCCAAACCGCGCAGGTCCGCGCCGGTGAAATCGGTGCCATCGACGGTCGTGGAGGAGAGGGTGGCGCCGGCCAGCTTGCAGCCCACACAGGAGGCACCGGTGAGGTCCACACCCTGCAAGGCGGCCCCGCCCAGATCCGCCCCGTCCAGCCTCTGGCCAGCCAGGTTCTTGCCTTCCAACAAGCAATCCCGGCAGCCGTTGGTTGTGAGCCATGCGGCCAGCTCGGCGCCGTCCAACGCCGCTGGCGGGGTGGGGCGGGGATCGTCCGCGCCCTGGGCTGGGAGGCTCGCGAACAGGGCCAAGGCGAGCGCTATCTGTAGCGTTCGTGGGTTCATACAATCCTCGTCTCGGTTGGCATCAGGATGCCAGGCCGGCGATGGACAGGTCCACTTCGCGCTCCCCGCCGCTTGACCCTGGCGGCCCAAATGTGGAAGGTGAGCCCATCGTGAAACCTGTGGAGGAGCACATGCGCAACTGGATCCTGTCCGTCATCGCACTGGGATTGTTCGTGGCCGGCTGTGGCAAAGACGAGCCGGAAGTACCGGAGCCCCCACCCCGGGACGAGGCCATCGAGGAGGCCCACGACGACGCCATTTCCGCGATCATCAAGGAGGGCAAGGCCCCCATCAAGCTGTGTGGTACAGCGGAAAAGACCGGCGGCGAGGCCGTCAAGGGCAAGGTCAACGTGACCTTCGTGATCCAGGCCGACGGCAAGGTGGGCGCGGTCAAGCTGGAGGAGAACTCCAGTGGCAGCCAGACCGCCGCCGACTGCGTGATGGCCATCATCAAGAGCTGGGAGTTCGCCGCCCATCCCTACGGCGACGAGATCGAATACACCTATCCCTTCGAGGTGCTCCCCGAGGCGCCGGCCGCCGAAGAACCGGCCGCGACCCCGTGATCTGAGCGATTCTTGCTGGATCCCCTCACCCTGCTGTTCCTGCTGAGCACCGCGGCGGTCGCTGGCGTGCTCGCCGGACTGCTGGGGATCGGTGGGGGCACGGTCATCGTGCCGGCCCTACTGATCGTCTTCGCCCGCGCTGACGTGGACCCGGCCGTGCGGGTCCAGCTGGCCGTGGGCACGTCCCTGGCGACCATCGTGCTGACCTCCATCTCCTCCGCATACTCCCACCACCGCAAAGGGGCGTTGCACCTGGGGCTGGCGGCGTGGTTCGCCCCAGGATTGGTGGTGGGCTCGGTGGCCGGCGCGTTGCTGGCGGTGTGGATGCCGGGCGACGTACTGCAGCTGCTGTTCGGGCTGTTCCTCTACGGTGTGGCCGCGCGGATGTTGTTCGGCAAGCTGCCCGAGAAGCCGGAGCCCCGGCAGATCCCGGTGTGGGGCCGACTGCTCGGGGGGGTGGTCATCGGACTGGTGTCGGCCATGGTGGGCATCGGCGGCGGCATCCTGTCCGTGCCGCTGTTCGTGATGGCCGCTGGATTGACGATCCACCACGCCGTGGGGACGGCGCCCATGCTGGGGCTGGTGCTCTCCTTCGTGGGGACGGTGACCTACGTCGTGGGTGGATTTTCCGAGCCGGCGTTGCCCGCGGGAACGCTGGGTTATGTCGCCCTGCTGCCGGCGGCGCTGATCGCGGCCGGCACGGTCTCGCTGGCTCCGGTGGGCGCCTGGCTGGCCCATCGATTGCCCCGCCGTTCCCTGGCGGTGGCCTTCGCGATCCTGCTGTTATTGGTGGCCACCGGACTGGTCGTCGAGGCCTCTCGAACGCTTCTCTGAACGTCGTCTCCACAACCCTAGGGTCATGATTGTCCCTTGACTGGAATGCCCCGTACCTCTGTCATAGGCGGGGAGTTCGGGGCATATCACAAAGGGGTAGTGAAGAAGATGACAAAAATGTTTTTTGTTACGCTGGTTATTGGCGTGGCTGTGACGGCTCAGGCCACTCCACAGCGCGCCATGGACGGCGGACGCATCGCGATGGATCTGGACGCGGGGATCATCGACGATGTGGAGGCGTTGTGGCTGTCCTATCAGCTACAGTTCGAGCCCCAGAACCTGCCGGCCCGGTATGACGGGGGCCTGGTCGAGGGATGGTCCTGCGGCACGGGCCTGGTGATGGACATCAAGGACAACTGGGAGCGCTTCACACCCGAGCAGCGTGCCCGGATGACCGCCATGCTGGCGCCCTGGAAGGACGACCTGCTGGATCCGGCCACGGAGATGGAACCCCCGACGGGCGACCGTCCGCCGGACGACACCTGCTTTGGCCAGTATGGCGACAACCGCGTCCAGGGAGATCACTTCTCCGTCGAATGGGACGGCAACACCGTCTCCCAGGCCACCGCCGAGAGCTTCCTCAGCGCCCTGGAGTACTCCTGGGATGTGGAGGTCGAGGAGTTGGGTTGGCTGGAACCCGAGGGCAGCAATCAGTGGCTGATGCTGGCGTACATCGCCGAGGGCAATTACGGCGGCGCCTACACCACGGTGGACATGTGTAACAACCACTACATCCCGTACATCGTGGCCTACGAAGGCAGCTTCTTCGGTGGCACGTGGTACCAGGACATGGCCTGCCACGAGTTCAACCACTCCATGCAGTTCGGCTACGGATACGCCCACGAGTTCTGGTGGTGGGAGGCCACGGCGACCTACATCGAGGAGGACGTCTACCCGTTCCACAACAGCTGGGCGCCCTATGTCAGCGGCTACTCGGACAACCCCTGGATGGCGATGAACACCTCGTCCCAGCAGGAGCAGGCCGCCTTCAACCACATGTACGGCATGTCGATCCTGGCGTTCTACCTGGACGAGCACGTGGCCGGTGAGGACTTCATCCGCCAGACCTGGGACGAGTCCAGCTCCTACGGTGGTAGTTATAGCCTGGCGATCCCGGATCTGATGGAGGACATGGGGCAAGACTGGCGCGAGATCTACGCCGGCTTCATCGCCACCAATACGGTCATGGAGTACCACGACCAGAGCCACATCCCGGATATCGACATCGAGGAGCGTGTGGACGAGGGCGACATACCGGCCAGCGGCCAGTCGTCCTCCAGCACCGAGCCGGAGTCGCTGGGGCAGAACTACATCCGCTTCGATGCCGACTCGGCCACCGACGACAACCCGGACCTGCTGGTGAACTTCAACGGCGGCGGCGGGGAAACGGCGGACTGGATCGCCCTGCTGGTGGGCACGGATGACGACAAGGTGGAAGAGGTCGTGGACATCGAGCTGGACGAGGACGCCAACGGCGAGGGCCGGATGGTGGACTTCGGACGCTTCGACCACGTCTGGCTGGTGGTCTCCCCCATGGGCTATGCCGATAACGGCGAGGACTACGAGTGGGAAGCGGACGCGGTGCCGGCCATCGCCACGGGTGACGACGACGATGACGATGACGACGACGACGACGGCCTGGACGACGACGACGACGACGGCAACGGCGGCTGCCAGTGCCACAACGCCGCTTCGATTAGCGCCGGTGGCCTGCTCCCGTTGCTGGGGTTGATGGCGCTAGTGCTCCGTCGCAGGGTCTGAAATCCGGTAGATTCCTACTGCTTCATCCAGTGTTGTTCCACCATCCGGTTGAACGCATTGACCAGCAGCCCCGTGGCGGGTGAGGGCGGGACCAGCCCCATCGTCGCGATCTCACCAAAGCCCGCATCCCTCAGCGCCTGAGCGATCTCTTCGGACTCCCGGCAGGCCTTCTGCAGCTCGCGGAAGTGCTTACGTTCGTCGATGACATTGTAGCCATGATCCTTGATACGCACGCGCATTCGACGCGCCGGGGGCGTGTGCTCGAAGGGCTCGAGGGCCGCGAAAAAACGATCGGCGAGGTCGGATTCGCTGGGAACGGACATGCTGCCTCCGTGTGGGTCGTCGATAGGCTAACACGGATGACCATCCGCTCCTTCCGGCAGGAAGTGGTGATCGGGGTCCGTTTGGCATAGCATCTCCGGGTGCCCCGGAGTCGGGGCCCAACGACCTTCTCACAGGTGAGTCGATGAGCGAACAGGACGTCAGGAATACCGGGCTGCGCGGCGTCACCGTGGCCGATACGCGTATTAGTCTGGTGGATGGGCAGCGGGGGATCCTCCACTACCGGGGGTACGGCATCGAGGAGCTGGCGCGTCACGCCACCTTCGAGGAGGTGGTGTACCTGCTGCTGGAAGGCAAGATGCCCTCCCGGCACGACCATCTGCAGACCCAGCGGACCATGGCCTCACAGCGGTCCCTGCCCCGGGAGCTGATGAACTCCCTGCTCCCGCGCCTGGGCCGGGCGGCCCCCATGGATGTCCTGCAACACGCGTACTGCGTGATGGGGGACGATGACCCGTTGGTCGGGACGACCAAGCGGGAGGAGGCTGTGGAGTCCTCCTTGCGCCTCATCGCCCGCACCGGGACGTTGGCCTCGTCGTGGCTACAGGCTGTCCAGGGGCGCGAGCCGCTGCTCCCCGACCCGGAGCTTTCCCACGCCGCCGAGTTCCTGCGTGGCATCCGGCGCTCCCGTCCCACGGCGGACGAAGTGCGGCTGATGGATACGCTGCTGATCCTGCACATGGAGCACGCGTTCAACGCCTCCACCTTTGCCTGCCGTGAGGTGGCCTCCACCCGGGCGCACCTGTACGCGAGCGTGGCCGCCGGCGCCGGTGCCCTTAGCGGGGCTCTGCACGGTGGCGCCAACTCCCGAGCGATGAAGATGCTCATGGAGATCGGCAGCATCGACGCGGTGGAGAGCTGGGCCCGGGGGCGGGTCGAGGCGGGCCAGCGCATCATGGGGCTGGGCCACGCCATCTACAAGACCGAGGATCCCCGGGCGGCGATCCTGCGGGAGTTCGCCAGCCGTGTGCTGGAGGGGCGCCCGGAGGAGGCCTGGTTCCAGCTGGCGCTGAAGACCGAGGAGGTGGCCCGCCGGCTGCTGCGGGAGAAGCGGGGCCTGGACCTGTATCCCAACGTGGATTTCTACTCCGGCCCCATCCTCTACGCGCTGGGCATCCCCGTGGAGATGTTCACGGTGTTCTTTGCCGTCGCCCGCTGCGCGGGGTGGTGCGCCCATTTCGTCGAGGAGCAGTTTGCCGAGGCCCAACCCAAGCCGGCCATCTACCGGCCCGAGTCCCATTACATCGGCCGCTACTGTGGCGAAAAGGGGTGCTCGTTGGTGCCGTACGAGGCCCGGGGCGAGGGATGCCCACGGGGGGTCGAGGGGGCGGGCTGCGATGAGGCGACGACCCGTGACTGACCCTCAGTATTCGGCCGAGGTCTCCGGGTAGACGTAATAGAACACTGGAATGACCAGGCGATCATACTCCGGGCAGAGGTCCAGATTCGTGGCCTCCTGGTAGCCGTCCGGGGGATCCAGACCGTCACATTGCTGCTGCGACAAATCGACGACGTTGCCCAGGTAGGTGTTGCCGGACAGGCTGGCGGATGAGCCGTCGAGCAGTACGGCGGGGTCGGCGCTGTCCTGGAACAGGTTGTCCATCAGCAAAAGGCCCGATTCGCCGTCCCAGGCCTGGATTCCTTCCCCGGCGTAGAGGGCGTTGCCGTGCAGGATGAGCCCGTCGTGTTCCAACCCGGTTCCCCCGGTGAGGGTGTTGTCGGTGATGCTGAACTCCCCCGTCGCATCTAGCCAAACGGCTGCGACGGGCTGGGCCGCGATCTCTGTACCGGATAGGATCAGCCGGGTCTGGATCGCGGAGCCTTCCTGTACGTAGATCCCGAATCCACCGCCGAGATTGGCGTGGACCCGCTGGCTACCCATGGTGGAGTCGGTGACCTCCAGGCTGCCGGTCCAGCACACCGCCCCGGCGAACTCGTTGCCCTCGAACTCACAGCCATCACAGCGCCCCGTGCCCTGGATGACGGTCATCCCGGGGCCGCGGTTGTCCTGTAGTACGGAGTCCACGAGGGTCACGGTGGCCGCGTCACCCACCGCTGCTCCGACGCCCGAAGCGGTCATCGTGTTGAGCTGGGTGCCGCGGATGACGGTGTCGTACAGCGTGGCATCCGAGAAGAGCACAGACTGGACGCCGATCCCCCGGTTCCCGGCGATCTCGCACCGCCAAGCCTCGAGGGTGGCGTTGTTCTTGAGCGAGATGCCGTAGCCGAAGGCGGTGTTGCCCACGGCGCGAGTGTTGAGGATCTGCGTGTCCTCCAGCAGGGCCTGGGTATGCATGTCCTCCAGGGACAGCCCCACGTCCGAGTTGCCGTCAAGGACGGTGTCCCGGGCCTCGAGAGTGGCGCCGTCGAGGAGGATGATGCCCCGGCCGAACTCCCCGTCCCCGTTGGCCTCCGTGTTCAGGATGTCCACCCGCTCCAGATCCACCGCGGTGCCCTCGGTGGCCAGGAGTGCCACCTCCGTGTTGCCGTCCAGGACCGTGTCCCGGGCGGCGACGATACTGTCCCCGTAGGCCAGGATCCCGATCCCCTGCCGCCCGTCGATGGTGTGGGTGTCCCGGATCTCGACCTGTTCGAGGTCAATGGTGGAGTTGGCCACGTAGACGCCCACCTCGTGGCTGTGGTCCAGCACGCTGTCACTCACCTGGACGTGTGCGCCTTCGTAGATTTCGATTCCCCTCCCACCTGTACTGGTGGCGGGCCCGAGAATTTCCACGCCGGAGAGGATCACCTCCGTGCCTGACGCCCGGGCGTAGACCCCCGACTGGGCGTTTTCCTCCAGCAGGCAGTCCCTCGCCTCCAGTGAAGCCCCCAGGTCCACCATCAGTGCTCGGCCCATGTCGTCCACCTCGGCATTGTCCGAGTAGCGGACGATCACCTCCGTCAGCGTTGCCGTCGAGCCCGGATCAAAGACCCATACCCCGGCCAGCGCGTTGCCATCCAGCTGGCAGGACTCGGCCGTCAGCTCGGCCCGGTCCCACACCATGATGCCCGCGCCGTAGTCGCCGTCTCCGTTGGGGGCCGTTTGGTGGATCTGCACCCCCTGGAGATCCACGGTGGTGCCGTCGCTCGCGGCGTAGATGGCCACCTCGGCGTTGCCGGTCAGCAGGCAGTCGGTGGCGACGAGGTCCGCCCCCATCGTGACGTCGATGGCGTGGCCGTTGGCCCCGCTGGTGTCGCAGGCGGTGTCCCGGATTTCCACCCGCTCGAGGCTGGCCTGGGTGCCGGTACCGTACACCTCCAGCGCCACGCCGGCGTTGCCGGCCAGCACCAGGTCGTGGAGGTCATAGCTGCCTTTGAACAGCGCCAGGGCCTGATACTCGGCGCCCGTGAAAGTCAGGCCCGAGAGGGTGTAGCTGTCACTGGCCATGGCGCCGCCGAAATCGAGGATGGGGACCTGGGGATCGCCGCTGCCGTCCAGGACCACCATGTCTGCACAGCGACCGGCCAGATGGAGGCCCTTGTGCGCCGAGTTCAACCCCAGGTTCTCCCTGTACGTGCCGGCTGCCAGGACGATGAGGCTGGTTTCGCCTCCTTCTGCCGCCTCCACGGCTTCGGCCAGGGTCTGGAAGGGGGCTGACGGAGAACCATCGCCGGTTCCGCCCGCTGCCGCGTCCACGTAGACCACCGCGGAGGGATCGTCACCCAGATCGAGATCACCCCAGGTGCCCAGCCCGCAGTCCTCCGGGACACACTCGCCGCCGTCGTCTACCCATCCCTCGTCGCAGGGATTGGGGTCCGGGGGATCGGGAGTGATCTGCTCGTCGTCGCAGCCGGCCAGATAGGCAACGAGGACGAGCGCCAGCAGGCGTGGGTTCATGGGCAGCCGTACCCTGGGTAGGCATCGGCGTTGAGGTCGGCGCAGTCCATTCCCGGCGAGGTGGCCGGGTCGTATGCCCCTGGGAGCCACCATCCGGGGTATCCATCCCCATCGAGGTCCCAGAGGTCTGCGCCGGGGCCGCCGAAGGCACCCACGTCGGCGGATGAACCGTCCGGGTCGATATTGCCGGGATCCCCTCCCTCCACGAGCGGAGACGTTGGATCCAGGTGCAGATCCCACAACCACGGCACCGGGGAGCTAGTCGAGAGGAACGCGGGATCGATGGAGAGGTTGCCGTCCACGCCGCTGGGATCGGTCATACCATGGTAGTTGCTGGGCGTGTTGTTCCAGGCGTTGCAGTAGGACACGGATTCAGTGCCGTTGTCCTGGTAGAACCCTCCACCAACACCGCCAGCGGCGTTGCTGCTGAACACGACGTTGGTCAGCTGGGCGTGACCGTTGATGTTGCGGATGGCGCCTCCGTCGTAGCCGGCCACGTTGCCGACGAAGACGGCGTGGGACAGGTCGCTGTCGGCGCCGCTGACGTAGATCCCACCCCCATGATTGGTGGCCGTGTTGCCGGTGACGATCAGGTTGGTGGCGGTTACCAGGTTGGAGAAGAACGCCAGGCCACCGCCCGCCTCGGCGTGATTGCCGGTGAGCATCACGTTGTGCAGATCCACGTCTGCCCCGCTGAAGCTGCCGCCGCCACCCCAGCCCGTCGATGCGTCGTTGTCCATCACCAGCGTATTGTCGATGCTGACCACGGCGTTGTTGTTCAGGTACATCCCGCCGCCGTTGCCTGATGCGGTGTTGTCGCGGATGAACAGGCCATCCAGGATGGCCGATCCATAGCTGACCATCAGGCCGCCCCCCTCGGCGTTGCAATGGTTGTCGAAGATCTGGCTGTCTTCCACCACTGGCGCGCCGGCCTCGATGGACAGGCCACCGCCGGCGTTGCCGGCGATGTTGTAGGCGATGATCAGACGGCGGAGGGTGGGCGAAGAGGCGTTGACGAACACGCCACCGCCCGCCGTTGCCAAGCCGTTGGTGAGTGTGAATCCCTCCAGGATCGTGGCGTTGGTTTCCCCGCTGTCGAAGGTCACCACTGGGCCGACGCCGCCCCCGTCGATGGTGGTCAACGCGGCACCGGCGATCCCCAGCAGGTGGACGTCGATACCGTCGAGAGCGAGATTCTCGCTGTAGATCCCGGGATCGACGCAGATCACATCGCCGGCGTTGGCTCCGTCGATGGCGTCCTGGATGGAGAGCGGCTGCGCCCCGGGGACGCTGAAATCGCAGGTCACGCAGTTGTTGTCCGCCGTGCCGTCGCAGTCGTTGTCCACGCCGTCGTTACATAGGTCGCTGACTTCGGGACTGACCCACGCGTCGGCGTCGTCGCAGTCGCCGGCGCACAACATGATGCCGTCCCCGTCTCCATCGTATTCGTCCGCGGGTACGGTCCCGTCACAGTCGTTGTCCTCGCCGTCGCAGGATTCGGACGCGCCGGTATAGGTAAACGGGTTGGTGTCGTCGCAGTCGCCCCCACAGCCGATATAGCCGTCCCCGTCACTGTCGGTGCCCAGCCCATCGTCGGCGACGCCGTCGCAGTCATCATCCAGGCCGTTGCAGACCTCGACGGCGCCCGGGTAGATGGAGCCGTCGTTGGGGGCACAATCCCCGCCGCAGCTGGAGTAGCCGTCGCCATCCGGATCGCCGGTGTTCATCTCCGGGTCGGTGTCGTCACAGTCATCGCCGCCGGAATCGACAGAGGCATAACCGTCGCCGTCGTCGTCCATGCCGTCCACGCCGTCGCAGTTCTGGTCGATCTCATCGCCGGCGGCGTCCCATTCGCCGGGTAGAATCGAGGCGTCGGTGTCATCGCAGTCCCCATCACAGGGGGTGGTGCCGTCTCCGTCGAGGTCATCCGGATTGACGTCCGGGTTGCCGTCATCGCAGTCGGTGCCGCCCGATTCGGTGGACGCAAACCCGTCGCCGTCATCGTCTACCCCGTCTACTCCGTCACAGTTTTGATCCCATCCGTCGCCGGCCACGTCATCGGCGCCGGGGAAGAAGGAGGACTGGGTGTCGTCGCAGTCCCCGTCGCAGCTGGTCAAGCTGTCTCCGTCGGCGTCCAGCGTGTTGAGGTCCGCGTCTTCGTCGTCGCAGTCGGCGCAGGCCGGATCGCCGTCCCCATCTACGTCCGCCTCGTCGAAGGGATCGTGGCTACCGTCGCAGTCGTTGTCGATGAGGTCACAGATCTCCTCGGCGCCCGGGTTCACCTCCGGATCGTCGTCATCGCAGTCCCCACCGCAGGTGGAGAATCCGTCGCCGTCCACGTCCAGTGGAATAATCTGGTCGTCGGTGTCGTCGCAGTCGCCGGGGACGGAGTCGTCGCAACACTGGACGCCGTCGCCGAGGTCCTTGCCCTCGCAGTAGCCGTCGCCATCATCGTCGAAGGTGTCTGTCCCCTCCTCGATGACGCCGTCGCAGTCGTTGTCGATGCAGTCCGGCTCCTCGGGGGCCCCGGGGTAGATGTTGGCGTCTTGAGGCGCGCAGTCGGTCGCGTCGTCCGAGCCGTCCCCGTCGTAGTCGAAGTTGGAATCCCGGTTGACGCAGCCGGGCAGCGCGAGCACGAGCAGAGCGGTGACCGCCGTGAAGGGATGGTTGACGAGGGTGGATCGTCGCATCGAATCCTCTACCGGCCCGGTTATTCGTACAGGGCGCAGAACGTCCCGGAAAGTGTGAACTCGTCGGGGCCGGGGCCAGATTGCTTGACCACGGTGGCGCTGAAGCTCCCGGTGGCTTCCTGCCCAATCGGCCCGAATGTATCGACGATGACCAGGCCGCTGTAGTCCGTGTAATCCGAGCCGTCGGAGTGCCAGTACTCGAAGTAGCAATCGGGGTAGTTTCCGGTGGTGAAGCCCGGGATGCCGATCACGAACGCGTTGTGCTCCGAGTCGGCCGCGTCCAGCCCGGCCTGCAGCAGCAGGCCCTTGCCATCGACGAGGATGGGGGTGTCGGTGTTGGGCTGGCCCATCCAAATGGCTGGCCCCTGGCAGAACGACACAGGGTTTGCCTCCAGCCCCTCGATCACCACGCAACATGGGGGCGGCTGGCTGTCATCGTCGTCGTCGGCGGTGTCGTCGTCATCGGCGCTGTCGTCGTCGTCGGCGGCGGCGCTGTCGTCGTCGTCGGGGCCGGTATCGTCATCGTCCGCCGCGTCGTCGTCCGCCGCGTCGTCGTCGTCGGCATCGTCGTCCGGATCGCTCTCCGGGCATCCAACCAGCAGGAACAGAACGGCCACGAACAGCCAGCAAGCACGGTAACTCACAACGGTCTCCCCTCGGGCCGCGAGGCGTTGGCGCCGCGACCGATCCACGCGGTGCGGATTAGTACCCGCCCCCGGTATTTTTCTTGCCCGTG